>JAHIPS010000100.1 GCA_018902915.1 Candidatus Omnitrophota bacterium
ACATTGACGTCGCAGGCCATTGACTATGACGATGGCGTGACTGCGGATGCAGGTGTAGTTGCATGGGGCCAGGTGTTGTGGAATGATGATGAGACGAATGGCGACGTAAAGTATCGGGTGGAGTATTATACCGGGGCTGCGTGGGCGCTTATACCTGATGGCGCATTGAGCGGGAACTCTACTGGTTTTGACACAAGTCCTGTGAATTTATATTCGTTAAATACTACTACCTATAATCAGATCCGGCTCAAGGCCACATTTACGTATGGCGCCACTGCCACGCCAATAATGAGCGACTGGAGTGTGACGTGGAGCAATGATAGCACTGGCCCAACCATTGATACGCATGGCGTAACAGAGTCGAGTGATTACATTTATTACAATAGCGGGACTGAGACTATTTATTATGGCAATGGCATGGGGAGCAATCAGTCATTTACGCTTACAGGCACTGCGTCAGATGCGTCAGGCGTGCAAAAGGCGACGTTTACGGCGTCTGCAGCTTTTGGCTCGCCTGGGGATGATGCGAGCGCTGGGAGCTGGGCTGGGCTCTATAACACTGTTTCCAGCGATGATACATGGACAGGCACGTTGACAGCGACGTTATATGATGTGGCAAACAATACCACTGCGCAGAATTATACAGTATCGCGGGATATTACGAATCCTGCTGGAGGCACGGTTTCGTTTTCGGAGACGACTGACACAGCTGGCAGGATTTATGTTGCTGCGGATAATCCGAGCGCTGGCAATTATAAGATTTATTATTCAGCTGGTGGCTCATATACAGCGACTGTAACAGCCTCTTTTCCTGTTACTGCCCCGACTGACACTGGCGGAAGCGGCGTGCAAAAGGTAGTGTTTCCTGATGTATTAGGTGTTACTGGTAATCCAGATACTTCATCTCTGTATTCGGTCGTGTATCCGATAGAAAATACTGATACAGAAGCTGGCGGCCCATGGAATACAGTTGTTTATGATAATGTAAATCATAGTGTAAATTCCACTGGTCAGTTATATCTTAATAAATATGTGCCTCCTGCGCCAACCCTTTCTGCAAAAACATCTTCAACAGGCACTGCTATTACTGAATCCAGCTGGCAGGTAGATAATGACCCATATATTTACTGGACCCATAATTCTGAAATCTTTGACCATTATACTATCGAGGTTAGTGGCGCAACAACATTTGGCCCTACATCTACGGGTGTCAACAATGGTAATTATCAATTTGCTGATAATGCATTAAAAAGCGGTGTAAATAATATTACTGTTACGCGTTATGATTTAGTTGACAGCTCATCAAGCGACACGTATTACCTATGGGTGTGCGGCGACGGCAGCGATATCTCGGTCAAGCTGCGCGGCGTCGAAATGTCTGCGAGTTCATGGACTACAGCTGGCATGACGCCTACTGGTCACCAGGGCACTGGCGAGCAGTTTGCGATTACTAGCGTCCAGCTTAACAACGAAGAAGTCGGCAAGTACAAGTATGTTGTTGATAATAGTGCGTCCACTGACGCGTCCAGCGGCACGGAGTGGCTATCCGGCACGCTCAACGTGAACGTGCCCACCAGAAAGGGCACGTATATCCACTTCAAGCCCTATCCTGACGCGGGCCAGGATGCGAAGCCCACCGTACATAAAGGCCCCTACTACTACATGGAGACGTCACGCCGTCTCTACGGCGGCAAATTCTTCGACGACGACGGCAACCAGCAGCGCTACGGTTTTTAAGGAAATAGCAGACGTCCTATTTGGGTACACCCTAGCTTTTCAGCGCCACATTCCCCGAAAATAATTTAAAATAATTTGAAAGAAAACAACCCCTCGCTTGTCTATATTATTGGGAAGTGCGTTGAAGGGTGTGGAAGTGGGTTAGGATGTGGGTTGGAGAAGTGAGGTTGGTATGGGTAAGAGTATAGCGAGTTTTAAAGATTTGATCGTTTATCAGGAAGCATATAGGGCATCGATAGATGTCATGTTAGAGATCGTGTCTAAATTACCAGATAGCGAGAAATACGATCTAAAAGATCAATTAAGGCGTTCCTGTAAAGCTATTTCTCGTTTAATAGCTGAAGGATATGCGAAAAAACACCAAAGAGCGGGATTTCGAAAATACCTTGATGATGCCCTAGGGGAGTCAAATGAGATAATTGTAAGCTTAAACCATGCAAAAGATCTTTATTATAAATATGTAGATATAAAACTCTGCGACAATTTAATTAACAGGTATGATATTTTAGGTAAACAGATTTATAGATTAGCAGAAGCATGGGTGTACTTTAGACGAAAACCCAGCCCCACTTCTTAACCTCACATCTTCCCACATTAATATGATTTTCTAATAATTTTAAATTGACATCTCGGTATTATAGATGTAGACTGTATACAAACAAGGGGGGTAGGTATGTTTGCTCGGAAATGTGTGGTTTTGATTGTCTTGGTTAGCGTGGCGATGTTTTTACCGGCAACGGTTTTTGCTGACCAGGCTTCAAAGGATGCGATATTGAAGGAATTGAACACATTGATAGATAAAGACCCTGAAATTCTGCGCAATATCGTCTCTCGTATAGCTGATGACTACCAGAGGAACAATGATATAGACAGTGCAATTTCTATTTATGAAAAAGGACTTAAGATTATACCGGGCAATGAGGATTTTTTGAGCCGCCTGGGTGATCTTTATAATCAAAAACAGGATTTTGCAAAGGTGGCTGAGATTTACAAGCAGCTGGCAGCGGCGAGGCCGGACAATATCTGGTATTTTCAGCGTGTCGCTGAGGCGTACAGGAACGCTGATGACAAGGCTGCGGCGGCAAAAGTCTGGGAGGATCTGATGAAGACTTCAAACAATGCCGAGGTCTTTATGCAGGCCGCGAATTTTTACAGCAATGAAAATGAAATGGACAAGGCGATCGAGGCAGTGAAAAAGGCAGCAGAGCTTGCGCCCGATAACACGGGCTATTTGCAGAATCTTGAGTCGTTTTACATGAGAGCTGAGAAATTTAGCGACGCAGAGGCGGTTTGCAAAAAGGTGCTGGCCAGCGCCAAAGACCAGTGGATGAAGGACTGGGCGAATTCGGAACTCATAAATATTTACCAGCGGCAGGACAAGCTGGACGAACTGGCGACAAAGTTTGAGGCGGATCTGGTGGCGGGGCCGAAGAGCCTGGCTAATTACAAAAAGCTCGCGGACCTTTATCAGCGTAGCGACAAGCGCGACGAGGCTGCGGCGATTTACGAGAAGGCGGCTACGGCAGGTGTGGCTGACAGGGATATCAATAATCGATTGCTTGATCTGTACGAGTGGACGGAAAAGTTTGACAAGGCAAAGGAGCAGGTTAAAAAGATAATGGCAGAGTCGCCGGAAGACAATTACCTTTATGAGCGGCTGGCGAATATTCAGGTGCGCGCGGATGATAAGGACGGGGCCAAGGCAACGTGGCAGAAGCTTTTGGCAAAGTCACCCAATGACGCGGGTCTATTTTCAAGATATGGCGACAGGTTGAACGAGTGGGGTGAGGTGGACACGGCGATCGCGCAGTATAAGAAGGCGCAGTCAATAGACGATAAGAATTATTGGTACACGATGCGCGTGGCGGATATTTTGATGTCCAAGGAAAGGTTTGGCGAGGCGAAAAAAGAGCTGGGCGTTATAATCGCGAAGGCGAGCGATGACTGGATGAAGCAGGATGCCGAGCGCAAGCTCAGTGAGATCGCGGCAAGGCAGGGCCAGGCAGAGTCTGAGGTGGTTGCTGCGCCAGAAGTTAAGGAAGAGGCCAAGCCAGAACCAAAGAAGAAAAAGAGGCGAGGCTGGTTTGGCAGATAACTAAAAGAAAAGGAGGTGGCGTAGTGAAAAAGGTCATAGTATTACTATTGCTCGTCGTGTTTGTGGCTGGGCTTGTGTTTGTGGCTGATGACGCATGCGCGGCGTGGCGCAAGAATAAGGATGACGAGGAAAAGGCGGAAGTCGTAGAAAAGGCAGCGCCAGCAGAGCCAGAGGCGGCATTGATTTGCACCTTTAAAAATGATGAAGAGCTCGGGGAGTTCGAGCAGCTCTATGTTTCCAAGCAGGCGACATTTGGCAGGATGGGAGTCTTGCAGGCGTATTTTTCAATGGAGCAGAATAATTTAATGGAGATTGACAGGCAGATGGAAGAAAAGTTTGGTTTCAGGATGGATCCGAGCAAGATGTACGATTTGAATAGGGACAATAAAGAGATACGGGAGTTAGGTCCTATTCCAGTAGCACCACCAACTGAATAAACCTCAGTTGTTCAAGGCTTAGCCTTGAACATATTTTTATGAGCCAGCGTTACTTTATGTAGCGCTGGCTATTTTTTTGCATTTTTTTTGAAAGAAAATCGACCCTCCCTTGTCTTATATAGTGAAAGGAGGGTGTTCAAGGCTAAGCCTTGAACAGAAGCCATATGAGGAAGATTAAATTTGTTGCAGGAGGGTTCTATCATATCTATAACAGAGGAGCTAGAAAGGGGGAGATTTTTTATGATGATGGCGATCGGTTGCGGTTTATTTATTCGATGTATAAAGCTAATAGTGTAAAGCCTGTCTCTAATCTAAATAGGATGATATCAAGACAAAATGTTCAAGGCTTAGCCTTGAACAAGCTCGAAGATAGATTTACGAATATTTGCTATTTTGCATTGAGGCCAAATCATTTTCATATTACATTGCAGCAAGAAAAAGATGAAGGGGTTCAAATTTTTATGCATAGATTAGGAACTAGCTATACGATGTATTTTAATAAAAAATATAATAAAAGTGGTGTATTATTCCAAGGACCATTTCAGGCAATTCCGATAGAAGATGATTCCTATTTAATGCAAATTTCTCAATACACTCACCTTAACCCTCTTAAAGCTATTGAGCCTGAATTTAGAGAAAAGGGAGTCAAGGATTTTGATAAAGCAAAGCATTTTTTAAGAAATTATCGATGGTCAAGTTATCTAGATTATATTGGCATAGAGAATTTTCCCTTTTTGATCAATAACCAATTGCATAATGGATATTTTGGAACCCCCATTGAATATGAAAAATTTGTTTTATCTGGAATGAAACTGTTCAAGGCTTAGCCTTGAACATGGTCATTTTATCCTGACTGTGGGGCTATGGAGTTTTTGGGCAGGCCGTGGTAGCATCAGGATATGTTTGATGATACGCGTAAGCTCGTTGAGCGATGTATCAGGCGTGATGAAAGAGCATGGGAAGAGTTTATAGAACGCTTCTCAGGTCTTTTGTTTTATTCAGCGCGGGAGAGATTGTTGAGGAACGGGATCGCATTCAGCCAGCAGGATATAGAGGACATCGTGCAGGGGATTTTTTTGGAGATATGGGAGAAGGGCAGGCTGGAAGAGGTGAGGGACAGGGGGAAGATAACGGCGTGGCTCAGCATAGTGGGGCAGACAAGGGCATTGAATTTTGTGTGGAAGAGAAAAGAGCGGCTCTTGCGGCAAGACGAGCTTTACAGGATCAGTAATATAAAGGTATACAGTGAGGAACAGATCAGCGAGCAAACCATGGAGAAGCTGGAGAGGCTCATTAAAAGGTTGAATGCAAGGGAGCGGGTAATATTGAAATTGAACCTGATCTATGGAAAGACGCACAGGGAGATAGCAGGATTCATGAGCATACCTATAAATACAGTGTCTACGATTATTGCGCGGCGCAAGAAAGAGCTGAAGGGAAAATTAAAAGAAATTTGAAAGAAAACGAGGGGGTAGCTTGTCTATATTAGTGGGGAGGTGGTTAATATGAGGTGTCTGAGCGAAAAACAGCTTTCTTCTTATTTGGACATGGACCTCGCGGAAGAGGAGCGACGCAAGATAGAGGCGCATGTATCCGAGTGCAATCATTGCCTTGACCTTTTATTAGTGGCATACGATGCCCAAAAATATTCGCACAAATGCCCGAAATTTTTAAAGGATAGAATAAAAAATGGTCTTGGCCTAAAGCAGAAGAAACCCAGGCCTGACTTAAAATGGCTGTTTGGCGCGGTTTTTCTATTTGCGCTTTCGTTTGCGTTCAAGAAATACTTTGCCCAGTTTTTAGTGGCAGCCGCTGTGCTCGGTGTTAAATGGGCAATGGAAGGCGAGGCCGCGAGGCGCGCAATAATGATATTTAAAGGAATCGAAAAAAAAGAAAAAAAATTTGAAAGAAAATCGACCCCTCCCATGTCTGATATAGCAGGAGGTGATAGACATGGTGAAGGTAGATAATGGAGTGCAGGTCTCTAGGCTGCGCAAGCTCCAGACCGACTCGAACGTGAAGGCGTTTGCAGACGTGACGTTTGCAGGCATGTTCCTGGTGAAGGGTCTCAGGATCATCGAAGGCAAGAACGGATTGTTCGTGGGTATGCCGAGAGAAAGAGGCAAAGACGGCAAATGGTATGATACTGCGCACCCGCTTACAAAGGAGTTCAGGGAGCTTTTGAACGACGTTGTACTGGCAGCCTACGAAAACGAGTAAGTTGTGTTAGCCCGCCTGGTGCGAAATCGTACCAGGCGCGGCCCCGCCCGCCGCCCCTTGCGGAATGTTCAAGGCTTCGCCTTGAACAGCAGAGGTAATCCTTGACAATCTCGGTATTTAAAGATATACTTTTGGAGAAAAGGGGATTTTTCATGTCTAAAACATTCAAGATAGTATTGGTTCTGTTAGTGGTGGCGAGCGTCGTGTCTGCGGGGCTGGCAGTGGTCGCGTTTATGGGCAAAGAAAGGGAGTACGTGAAGAGGCTCCTTCTGGAGGATAAGCTCGCAGCCACGCTCAAGGATAAAAGGAGACTGGAAAAGGAGATAGATTCTAACAAAAAGGCCAAGGAAGAAATAGAGGCAAAGATTCTAGAGATGGAGGCAAGCGTCAAGGAGCTTTCGCTGGAGGCCGAGGAGGCAAAGGCCAATAGCGAGACAGCAGTGGCTGAGCTGGCTTTAAAGGAAAAAGAGGTCGAAAAGTTTGAGAACGAGCTGATAAAAGAGAGGAAAGAAAAATTAGCTATCTCGAAAAAACTGGAAGACATGGAATTTGATTTTCAGAAGGCAAAGGCAGATGTCACGAGGCTGAAATCAGAGAAGACGCGGCTTGAGAAAAAACTTTCTGATTTAAAGGAAAGTTCTGTGGACCTGGATACAATAGTGGTGAAGTCTGAGGAGAAAATTGTCTCGCCTCTGCCCGAGTCTGTGAAGGTAGATGAGGCGCTGCGAGGCAGAGTACTCGTGGTGAACAAGGAATATGATTTTATTGTTACTGATCTTGGCCAGGATGACGGGATCGAGAAAGGCATGGTCTTCAAGGTCATGGATGGCGCCACTTTTTTGGGAAAGGTAGAGATAAATAAGATCTATGATACCATGTCGTCCGCATCTGTTTTGCCAGGTGGTAAAGTGAATAATATGAAGAAAGGTAATTTGATTATTGAAAGTCGTTAAGATAGTCGTCCCTCCGGATAAATCCATATCTCACCGGGCAGTAATGCTCGCATCCATTTCAGAAGGCACCACGCGGATAAAAAATCTACTGATGGCCGATGATATCGTGCGCACTATTGGGGCGTTTCGCAGTATGGGTGTACCCCTCTCCCTAACCCTCTCCCCAAAGGGGAGAGGGAAGGGTGAGGGGAGATTTGCAGCGGATGCTACAGTGCGTGGCGTTGGGATGCGAGGGTTGAAAAAACCAAAAAAATCTATTTACTTAGGAAACTCCGGGACCACGATGCGGATTTTGCCAGGGATTTTAGCTGGCCAGGATTTTGAGGTTGTTTTAAAGGGCGACGCGTCGCTTTCGAAGCGGCCCATGCGACGCATTGCGGAGCCGCTTAAAAAGATGGGCGCTGAGATTGCTTCGGCTGCTTCGCAGCCTCGCAATGACAATGCTAAACATGTCATTGCGAGCGAAGCGAAGCAATCTTATGAAATATACCCGCCGCTAAAAATTAAAGGCGGAAAATTAAAAGCGATTAAGTATAAATCAAAGATTGCGAGCGCGCAGGTCAAGTCGTGCGTTTTGCTTGCAGGGCTTTTTGCAAAAGGCGTGACGAGTGTTAACGAGCCGGTTAAATCGAGAGATCATACTGAACGGATGCTAGAACAGTTCGGTGTTAAACTCTTCTCGACTCGCTCCGCTCGCTCGAAGAATATTGTTCGAGCGAGGCCGAAGGCCGAGTCGAGAACTATTAAGTTAAGAGGGCCAGTGAAATTGAAGGCGCCTCGCAAAATTACTGTTCCGGGAGATATTTCCAGCGCCGCGTTTTTTATAGTGGCAGCGTGCATTTTGCCTGACATGAAAATTGTTTTGAAAAATGTCGGGATCAACCCGACGCGGACCGGGATCATTGATATATTGAAGCGCATGGGCGCGAATATAAAGGTGAAGGGTAAAGGGTGTAGGGTGAAAGGTGGGGAGCCATGCGGCGATATTGTTGTCAGGTCCAGCAAACTGCGCGGGGTTACGATTTCTGCGCGGGAATTTGTGCGCGCGATCGACGAGATACCTATAATAATGGTGGCAGCGTGCTTTGCCATGGGCGCTACTATTATTAAAGGTATAAATGAATTGCGCGTAAAGGAGACTGACCGGGTCCGCTCGATGGTGACGAACCTGCGGAAGCTAGGCGCTGATGTTAGATCCCTCACCCTAACCCTCTCCCCAAAAGGGAGAGGGAAGGGTGAGGGGATTATTGTGAGTGGCAACAGGCGCCTTCACGCTGCAAAGGTTTCGAGTTTTGGCGATCACCGCACAGCAATGAGTATGCTTGTCGCGGACCTTGCTATTAAAGGTAAGGTGAGCGTGACAGGCCGTGCCTGCATCAACAAATCCTTCCCAGGATTTTTGCGCCTCCTCCACCGCCTTATTTGACAAACGTGCATTGCTCATTTGTCAAGTTATTTGGATTGACAAAGACGTAACATTTTGATAGAATTGGAATTAAATAAAAACCTTCATAAAAACCGGGGTGGCAAATGGCGCAATTTTTCAAACTAGTTAAAAAGGCTGTTAATTATCTCTTGGGCATGTTCTCCAATGATATGGGAATCGATCTGGGTACTGCTACGACGCTTGTTTATGTCAAGGGCCAGGGCATTGTCTTGTGCGAGCCGTCAGTTGTGGCGATTCAGAAGGGCGTGCGAAACGTGCTGGCGGTCGGCGAAGAGGCAAAGCGGATGTTGGGCAGGACGCCGGGCAATATAGTCGCGATAAGGCCGATGAAGGATGGCGTGATCGCGGATTTTGAAATTACAGAGGACATGCTGCGCTATTTTATAAAAAAGGTGCACAATCGCCGCGTGTTTGTCAGGCCGCGCATGGTGATCGCGATCCCGTCAGGGATCACCGAGGTGGAGAAGCGCGCGGTCAAGGATTCGGCTGAGCACGCTGGCGCGCGCGAGGTGTACCTGGTGGAGGAGCCGATCGCGGCCGCTATTGGCGTGGGCTTGCCGATCCAGGACCCGTGCGGCAACATGATCATAGACATTGGCGGCGGCACGACAGAGATCGCCGTGATATCGCTCGCAGGCATCGTGTTTTCGCGATCCATCCGGATCGGCGGCGACGAGCTGGACGAGGCGATCATCGAGCATTTGAAAAAGACATATAATTTAATGATCGGCGAGCGCACGGCTGAGGATATTAAAATAAAGATCGGGTCTGCGTACCCGCTTGAGGAGGAATTGACAATGGAGGTGCGCGGCCGCGATCTGGTGGCCGGGCTTCCGAAGACAATAACTGTTTCTTCCGAGGAGATAAGAGAGGCGATTTCAGGGCCGGTGTCAGCGATACTCGAGGCAACGAGGATGACGCTGGAGAGGACGCCGCCGGAACTCTCAGCTGATCTGATCGAGCGCGGCATAGTTTTGGCGGGCGGCGGTTCGCTTTTGCGAGGCATGGATAAACTTATAAGCGAAGAGACCGGCCTTCCTGTGCATATTGCTGAAGACCCGATGACAGCAGTGGCAATAGGAACCGGCAAGGTATTGAGCGAGATACGGTATTTGAAAAAAGTCACGGTGCGTTCCCGTCTCGACTTCTAAAAATTTTAATGTTCTCGACTTCGCTCGAACAATATTCTTCGAGCGGAGTCGAGAAGAATATTGTTCGAGGATAAGCATTAGTGCGTGGAAAAAGTACAGAAATCCCTTTCTTTTGTAATAATCTTTATTGCCGCAATTACCATTCTTTTTCTTTCTCAAATCTTCACAGCTGATTTCCGAATAAAAGTTTTAAATGTTTTTCGCCTGCCATTAAAGATGATCTCCGGCTCTTGTTATGTGCTGCGGGACGTCTCTGATTTTAATGAGATCCACGTCGAGAATAAGATCTTAAAGGAAAATGTTGCCAACCTGGAAAAAGAGGTGCTGGGGTTGCGCGAGGCGAATCTGGAAAACAAGAGATTAAAGGAGCTGCTTGATTTTAAAAAGGCCGAGAGGCGCAAATATATTCCCGCGATGATGATAGCCAGGGATCCGTCAGGCGCGAGGGACACTATTATTATTGATAAAGGCAAAACGCATGATGTGCGGCGAGGCATGGCTGTTGTGAGCGGGAATGGTCTTGTCGGCAGGGTGCGCGAGTCAGGCTGGAGCATTTCAAGGGTGCTTTTGATAACGGATCGCGACTCGGTTGTCAGCGGGATCGTGCAGCGGACAAGGGACGAGGGCGCGCTGGTGGGAGACAGGCAGTCAGGTTTGATCATGAAATATCTGGATTTGGGCTGCGGCGTGAAACAGGGCGACAAGGTCTTGACATCCGGGTTTAGCGGCATATTCGAGAAAGGCATATTGATAGGCGAGGTCGTGTCTTTGGAAGAGGATGCGAGCGGGCTTTATTTGAACGCGATCATCAGGTCTGAGGTCGAGATGGGGCAGCTCGAAGAGGTGCTCGTCATTCCTTAAAAGCGGCTCTGTTCAAGGCTAAGCCTTGAACAAGCTTGTTCAAGGCTTAGCCTTGAACAGAGGAGAATCGGGGATGGTTTTTGTCTGGGTGATTGCGGCTGGGCTTTTGCAGATGACTGTGCTGAGGGATGTGAATCTCCTGGTGGTGCTGGCAGTGTTTGCGGGCTTAAGGAAGGGTCCTGTTTTCGGGTTTTTACTCGGCGCTCTAATAGGACTTTTTGTTGAAATGTTATCCGGCTCGACATTTGGTTTAAACCTGGCGCTTTACAGTGCGGTGGGGCTCCTCTCAGGCATTGCAAAGTCCCAGATGTTTTACAGGGAAAGCGTCCTCATGGAATTTTTATTTTCATTCAGCGGCGTCCTGGTTTTTTATCTCGGGTATTTTATTTTGACAAAACGGACGCCGCCAT
>JAHIPS010000101.1 GCA_018902915.1 Candidatus Omnitrophota bacterium
ATTTGGATAAGATACAGCATGAAAGCACTCTATGAAGTGATTAAAAAGATAAAAGAAACAAGGATAAAGGCCTATGGCTGATTATATACCTTACGTTATTCAGAAAGCTACTTTTTCAGTGCCCTCATAGTTAAAACCCCGCACCTTTCAAAGTGCGGGGTTTTAACTAAAAAAGCTTATACTCTGTTTTCAAGATCTGCGAATTGTTGGTAAGAAGCTTTCAAGGTATCGGTTACAGGTAAAATCAAGATGTTGTTTAGGTCTTCGATCCTGTAGCCGTTATTTGCCATTACAGCAGCAAGGTCAAGGGTGTCCAGGCCAGCCTCCTCTACCGTCATTATCTGGAAGTTTTTAAATTTCTTTATCCTTGAATGACTGGAAATAACATTAGCCTGTGCGTGATTCTGGACCAGTATAACTGCGACCTGATCTTTTTTCAGCGCGCTTAACGCTATGCCAAAGTCATGAATGTTTTTCATGACCTCGACGCCATTGAATATCACGAGCCTTGTGGTCGCCAATTCCTGATCGACTTTTTTACTTGCGATATTGGCTGAACTGATAGTTTTTTCGTCACGGGTAACTTCTTCCAGAGGTGTATGTTCAGTCCATTTATCAAGGGCTCTTTTTTCCAGCTTACCCACGCCATCCTGATATTCCATCTCTTCTTGGCCAAGCCTTAGGCCCATTTCATCCCAGCCTTGGTTTAAGAGACTAAGTGCTTTTTGTGTTCTCTGGTTCTGTATTTCCCTGATGGCCGGATTTGCAGCCATGAGATCAAAGAAGCCTCCCAAGCGGCCATTGTTGATATTAAAGCACCATATACTTAATAGCGGAGGGCCATCATAGATACCTATTTTTGCGTCCGGCAATGCAACAGGTAAAAACGGCCCTTTGTTGGAGCCTCTCATCCAGCCAGGCACTACATAATCGCCTTTTAAAAACGGGGCTGTAATTTCTCCTACTGCAGGGTAATTCTTCTGCGAGCGGCATACGAACATAGGATCGTCTTTTCCTACATACTTGCCTGCTATTTTTCCGAGTCTCTGCGCTGTTACAGCAGCAACATCTTCGCCGTTGCGGTCCACAATCTTTGTAAAAGACACCCTGTCCGGATATCCTATGTAATAGGCTATGTCCTGATAGTCTGCTACGCCAAACTCGCCTTCCCTGCCTACGCTATTGTTGTAATCAAAATCTATTAAACCAAACCTCAACAACTTGGCCTCGTCTCCTGAAAGATGCACATAAGGAGTATTGGGATCCAGAAATATCCCGTAAAGACCTTTATTGAATGCACCGGGAGCAGTCTTGTCTGCCTGGCCTATGATAACAGGTTCCGAAGCCCTTTCTACGAATTCCATCTCTGCAAAGCTTGGGCCAGCGCCTTTTAAGTTACCCGAAAAGGAATCTGTCAGGAGGTCCTGACCAGCTCCATAAAAGGAGTTATCCGTTGCTACAAGGGATGCATTTAGAAAGCCGTTCCATGCATATTGATGTATTGTTTCGTTGTCTTTGCCTTTTAAATGCGTAACCGTGACAGAGATATCATCGCCTACCCTTGTTATAAAGTAATCTATGATCTCTCCCTTTGCTGCTGCCTCAGCCCATACATCAGCCACTGCCTCAAGCATTATGCCAGGAGATGAACCATGGCCGCCTATTGAACCGACATCTGCTTTTACAACACTAAGCGTGATAGGCGTTGAACCCTTTGGGACATCAGGATGCACTTTACTGGAACCTTTTATGGCAAATACCTCTTTCATCCCAAGGTCGCTTGTATAGGTATATTTTTCGATCGCTACCTTATCCGTATTAAGCGTTATAGCGCCCCTTCTGTCGCCTTGAGTTACTTTTACAACTTCTGTTTTATAAAAATTATCTATCTCGGCATTGACTATTTCCAAAGTAGGCAGATATTCGTCTACGTGCCCTCTTACTAAATCAGTTAACTCATGAGCTATTAACTCCTGGAATGCCTTTTTGCCGTTAGCTCCTTTAAGATTCTTATAGCCGTTTAATCTTGCTAGTGTTAAATATATTGATCTTGGACCACCCTTAACACGAGCACTGCCGTCATATGCATATCTGCCTGCATGAGATACCATTGTCCTGTGCTCTTCTGACGCGATATTTCCAATGCTGAACAAATAAGGGTCTAGACCCTGGTCGCCAAAGAGAAGGCTTACAAAACGAGTATTGTCCAGCAACACCTGTTTTACTCTTGAGGCAGCTATTGTTTTATTTTCTGATTGTAACCATGCGTCCCTTACTGCATCCTGCAATGCCTCACCTTCCTCCGTAGCCCTAGAAGCCAGTATCTTTTCTACAGTAGATGTTATAAAATCAATGTCGGAAAGGGCGGTATTTATAAAACCCTGAACGAACTTTAACTGCTGAGCAACTTCTTCTTTGGTTATACCTATCTGCGGGTTCAGCATCACATATCTCTCAGCTGCGGCATCAATGTCTTCTTCAAGGTGGCCGAATATATTGATCGCACGGCCCTCCTGAAAGGCCTTATCCGCCTTTAGTTTAAAAAACTTGTCATGAGCAAACACCTTTCCTGTCTCGCTCAGGAAGCCCTCTGCATACTGCCTGGAATCGCTTTCAGGGCCTCTTTTTTCTCTCAACTCGTCCATTATCCTGGTAGCATAGCTTACCTGTGACATCATGAACACTCCTATCAATAACGATATGCCCAGGATCAACAATGTTTTTCCGGTCTTCATTTCTTCCTCCTTTTTTACTCAGAAAGCCATTGCCTTCTGAGTGTTGAACGGTAAAATTCTTCATCAGTTGCTTCCGTTATCTTCGGGCTTACTACTATATATGAATAGCCGCTGTCGGCTAATAAACGGGTTAGCATAGGCGTATGAAATCCGCCA
>JAHIPS010000102.1 GCA_018902915.1 Candidatus Omnitrophota bacterium
CCTTTCCAGATTTATTGTCCTGGGAATCGGATTTTTTGGGGCCCTGGTGACTTTATATTCACTGCGGTTCATGGCCTCTTATAAAAATGTCTCCACATACTATACCTATATAATATGGACCATCGGATTTTCCATACTTGCCGCGGTCTCGAATAATATTATTTTGCTTCTGGTAGCATGGGGATTTCTTGGCTTCACCCTCTATATGCTTATAAGTATTGCAGGCCCGGGTGCGGCAAATACAGCCAAAAAGACCTTTATTATAATCGGCGGCTCGGACAGCTTAATGATCATGGGCTTTGCCATTGTGTGGCTCATTACAGGAGATTTGAATCTGAGCAATATAAAGATCGCCATAGACAATTCGCTCTCTTTCTGGGCATTTTTATTGATAGCCATAGGCGCGTTTGCAAAGGCAGGCGCAATGCCGTTTCATACGTGGATACCTGATACAGCAAAAGAGGCGCCTATACCAGTGACCGCTTTTCTGCCGGCCAGCCTGGATAAATTGCTCGGGATTTATCTATTGGCACGGCTGGTATTGAATGTATTTATATTGAATAGTTTTTCTTACGCGCTTCTTATGGTAATAGGCGCAGTTACGATCATAGCTGCAGTAATGATGGCCCTTGTCCAGCATGATTTCAAGAAGCTCCTGGGTTACCACGCAGTGAGCCAGGTCGGTTATATGGTGCTCGGCCTTGGCACTGGAAACCCTATTGGTATTGCAGGCGGACTTTTTCATATGCTGAATCACGCCATATATAAATGCTGTTTGTTTTTCTCAGGGGGCAATGTAGAGTACAAGAAAAAGACCTCAGAGCTTGATTCTTTGGGCGGCCTCGCAAAGGTGATGCCCGTGACGTTTTTTACGACGCTTGTCGCCTCTTTTGCGATATCAGGTGTGCCGCCTTTTAATGGATTTGTGTCAAAGTGGATGGTGTACCAGGGCCTGGTGGAAAAGGGCAAGGATGGCGGAGTTCTGTGGATATTCTGTATAGTGGCAGCAATGTTCGGAAGCGGCCTGACACTCGCCTCGTTTATAAAACTGATACATGCTATCTTCTTAGGGAAAGCGACAAGCGACAAGCAACAAGGGACAAGGGATGAAGTGGGATTTACAATGTGGATTCCGGCCGTCATCCTCGCGCTGCTCTGTATCATATTCGGGATATTCGCATATATCGTTCCTTTGAAATATCTCATAATCCCGGCATTGTCTGAAAATCTGGTATTTATCGGCACATGGCCTTCTATGAAGGCGGCATTATTTCTGCTCGTGGGGCTTGGCGTGGGGCTTTTGATATACTTGTCTGGTAATTTTAAAGGAGTGAGAGAGACTACTTCTTATATAGGCGGCGAGGAACTTACAGAAGACATGCGTCTTTCCGGCACAGATTTTTATAATACAATAAAGGAACTCTCGCCGCTAAAGGGTATTTACGCTAAGGCCGAGAGAAAGGTATTTGATATTTACGAGCAGGGAAAGCGGTTTGCGTTTTTCTTTATCCGTATTTTTCAATATCTACACAACGGTGTCCTGCCCACCTATCTCGGATGGTGTTTACTGGGCATGCTGATATTTCTTTTTGTGCTTGTGAGGTAAAAAGGGATGCTTGATCTACAGATACTTTTGATATTCATGATAGTAGGGGCCCTGATCGCGGTAAGGACAAAGGACCTTCTCTCCTCGGTTATCGCGGTGGGCACTGTGGGCCTTGGGCTGTCGCTTGCGTTTTTGATATTAAAGGCGCCTGACCTTGCAATAGCGCAGCTCGTGGTCGAGATCCTGTGCATAATAATACTCATAAGGGCCACCATCAGAAAGGACCTCCCGTTTTCTGTCAGCGGCCGATGGTTTTTCAATACCCTGGTGACGTTGATATTTCTTGCGGTGTTTTTGATTTACGGTTATTTCTGCATGAAGGACCTGCCTCAGTTTGGCGAGCCGGTTATGAGAGTAGCACAGAACATCCTGGATCATGGATTGAGACAGACAGGCGCAACAAATCTTGTGACGGCAGTAGTCCTGGATTATCGCGCCTATGATACGCTGGGAGAGGCCACTATATTGTTTACGGCTGTAATCGGTGTCCTGGCGGTCATGAGAAGGGTGGGAAGAAAAAAATGAAGGAACAGGATAAGGGAATGACGCTGATAGTAAAGACGATTACGCGGCTGACCGTAGGGCTGATACTCCTTTTCGGCATCTATATTGTCTCGCATGGCCATATCAGCCCAGGGGGAGGGTTCGCGGGCGGCGTTATCGTGGCGCTTTCCTTTATACATATTATGCTGGCGTTCGGAAAAGAGGTGGCCTTTAAGACGGTGAGCCAGAAGGTCGCATCTGTATTCGAAAGTCTGGGCGCGCTGATCTTTGTAACGCTTGCCATTGCGGGGATCGGAAGCGGCTATTTCTTCTTGAATTTCCTGGCAAAGGGCGAGCCGTTCAGGCTTTTCAGCTCAGGCCTTATACCTTTA
>JAHIPS010000103.1 GCA_018902915.1 Candidatus Omnitrophota bacterium
AGTATCAATATCAGATTTGGGCTACCGATGAAATTTATTTTATAAAAGATAATAAGTTTTTTGTAATTCAAATGCTGGATGTAGATAGTAAAGGTGGCAGAGCATTTTATGACTTATTTCTTTCTACTTTTAAATTTATTGAAAAGCCCGAGGTGGAAAAACCCGGAATAGAGAAAGTCGAAGAGGAAGTTCCCAGAATTGAAGAGAAAATGGAAGTTATTGCTAAATCCATCACTCTTATTTCTCCTGATGGCGGAGAGGAGTGGGTGGAAGGTCAAACTTACAAAATCGAGTGGCAATCTTCCGGACTTGAAAAGGTTACCATTGATCTGCTTGCCTATAACTCTGAAGGTCAAGTAAGAAAGGGATTCCAGCATTTTATTGCTAAGTCTATTGATGCGGCAAAAGGTTATTATGATTGGACCGTTCCAGAAATTGGAGATTACCCCAATTACAAATTAAGAGTATACAATAAATTGTGCATAGGAGGAGATGTTGGTTTGGCGGAATGCAGAAAAACACAATACTTTGATGAGAGTGATGATTATATTAGTATTATTTCTTCAGCAAATCGGGAGGCCATTTCTGCCTGTAAAAAGATTTCTGATATTGAGAGGAAATATAGGTGTATTGCCATGATTAAAAAAGATCCTTCTAGTTGCGAGATTTTAAGTGACCCTGAAACCTATTGCTATAAGGATGTAGCCATGGTAACCCAAGATTCTGCAATCTGTAAGAAAATAAAAGACCCAGGCCGTAGAGGAGCCTGCGAGGCATTAGCAGAAAGAGATTCGGCTAAGTGTAGCGGGTGGGTATATGCAGATTACTGTTATGAAGAAGCAGCAGCCCTAACGGGGGATGCCTCAATCTGTAATTTAATTAATTCGACAGACTGTAAGGCAGTGGTTTTAAAAGATGTATCATTTTGTGAAAATTCTGATACTGAAGATTGTTACCAAATGCTGGCTCTCCTTACCGGAGATGAAAAAGTTTGTGAGGGGCTTAAAGAAAGAGACGACTTGGAATGGGCTAGGGATTTAGACCATGAGGTAAATAAATGTATTAAAATGGCCAGAAGAGAAATTGCAGACTGTTTTATAGGACCAGCGACTGGGGTTGATTGCAATGTGATCCCGTCCGTTATTGGTGACCCTTCTTTGTGTGAACATCTTAAACTGGTTAAAGATTACTGTCAAAAAGCCTATACTTCTCCAGAACGTATACAACAATGTGAAGAATTAGGATGGCATCTTAATAAAGATAGTTGTTATTTTAATACGGCAATGAGGATTGCTGATTTATTGCCGCTGGAATGGATAGTATTGCGTTAACTAGAATATAAGACTGAGGATGACTATGCTAAAAAAATCCAAAACAATTCTGCGATTTTTACGGGGCAGGCAATCAGGTTTTGCCCTGCCATTAGTTATTTTAATAGCAGTGATTTTGATAGTAGTCGGGGGAGCGGGGTATTATTTTTATAAAAAAGTTCCAGTTGATGAAACTGCTGACTGGAAGACTTATCGAGACGAACAGAATGAGTGGTATGAGGTAAAATATTCCCCAAATTGGACAGTTCGTTCCAGTACGGTTGGTATAGGTTCTATGGTTACTTTTTATAATTCGGGCATCTCTGTTTTTAAAGTATGGAGTGCTCCCAATTGGGACGGTTTTCTATCAGAAGAATGGTGGGACGAAAAAGATCGGCAGGATGAAATGAATTATATTAAAAAAGACTCCATTAAAATTGATGGGGTTAGCTCTTTAGTATTTCAGGCTATTGCGGAACCCAAAGAAGAACATTTTGTTTTTACTGGGAGATCGGGAATTTATGATATTTCTGCTGTAGCCGACAGGAAAATAATAAAACAAATACTTTCTACTTTTAAATTTATTGGGAAAGAATCAGAAGCCGTCCAATCCACCAAAGAAGAGATCATTGAGATTATCGGCAAAGTTAATGCCATAGATAATCGGATGATTGAATTAGTATCAAAAGATGGTACTGGTTATGTACTTCGAACCCACCCAGTTTTAGTTTTCGTGTTTGATTTATCACATATTCAAAAGGAGGATTATCTAGAATCTATAAAGGGAGTAAGGGATATTATGGTGGAGAGAAGAGTAAATCTTTGGGGAATTTCCAAGGTTCTGGTCAGGACAGCTCAATTCCCCGCGAGGACCAAACTTGTAATAGAACCAATGATAGACCCGGCAGATATGGCGGAAAACTTCATTGACGAATTTCTTAAATTAATCGGTAAGACGCCCTATTTAGAATTTCGCTTAGAAGAAAAGGCCACCGGACTCACCGGAAAACATTTAATGCGAGCTCAGTTAGATTTTGACCCAAAAACTAACAAACCAGTAATTAATTTAAAATTTAATAAGGAGGGAAAGCAAATTTTTTTAGAACTTGTTATAAAGAATACTGGTAAAGAATTAGTTATTTATTTAGACGGAGCACCTATTTGTTCTTTTGTCATTCAAAACTCGATTTTTCCCAGTTCATTAATCCCCACTATTACTGGAGATTTTACTATTGATGAAGCAAAACAATTGGTAAGATGGATAAATGCCGGAGCTCTGCCTGTGCCAATGACGCTTGTAAGCCATCAAAACAAAGTAGATGTGGAGGATTTACGGGCATTACACGAAAAAACCATTTCAGTAAAAGGTTATTTATTGGGAGAAAAACTTATCGATATAATAAGTTTTGAGGCGAAATGAAAACAAAGATTTTAATTATTTTAATAGTGGTGGTTGGTCTGGGCACAGGAGGATTTTTTGTTTATAAAAACATCATTGCTCCTGAAGCCAAAAAAGAAATAGAAACCTCGGGAATAGAAGAAAAAATAGAAGTTTATCCGGGTGCTGTTGAAGTCGACGTTTCTCCAAATTTAGCTAAAGAAATTCGGGGTGATTTATCTCCAGATGTTGAGATAAAAGTTTATAGTTCCAAAGAATCAGTTGAGAAAATTAAAAATTGGTATAGATCCCATCTTTCTGATAAGGGCTGGGAGAAAATATGGGATGGAATAAAAGAAGAAGGAGAATTTGGATTTATGTTATGGAAGAAGGGTAAGACAGGTTTTAGCGTGGGTTTGAATTTAGCCCCCAATGTTAAAGGAGGAACTTCGATTCTTCTGGTGAAAGATGAATTTGAGGCTTGGGGAGAAATCTTAGAAACATTAAAGAAGGAAGAAGCTAAAAAGCTTATTAAGGAAGCATTATTAAAAATTGAAAAAATAAAATCTGAAAAGGATCTTCAAAAACTCCAGCTTCTTATTAGCGAAGCAGTTGAATATGGGAAAAAGGCTACAGAGTTTGATCCAAAAAATCCTGAAATTTTGTTTCAAATGGGCAACATTTACTTTGAGATTAGAGAGATTACCTCAGGTGCCGAGGAGTGGGCCATGCATTACTATAAAAAAGCCCTGGAATTAGACCCGGGTAACCCTCTTTACCAGGAAAAATTAAGAGAAATTCAATCATAAGATGATTAAACTTAAAAAACTTCACGCCAAAGCAAGCTTAGTGTGGGGTAAACAATCAGGTTTTGCCCTGTCTCTAGTGATTTTAATAGCGGTGGTTTTAGTTGTCGCCGGAGGAACGGGATATTATTTTTATAAAACCTCACAGGAATTAGAAGAAATTGGTGAGGAGGTAGTTGATGAAACTGCTGACTGGAAGACTTATAGGAATGAAAAATATGGCTATTCTTTTAAATATCCTCTTGAGTGTAGATATGGGCCAATGCTTCCCTATTGCAAAGAGGGGCCGCCAGAAGAGCGTCCCCCAGAGTGTTTATGTTTCTTAAATGGCGAGAATCCAGATGGTGTG
>JAHIPS010000104.1 GCA_018902915.1 Candidatus Omnitrophota bacterium
AGGTATGAATAGTTACTGAAGCTATTATTAAAACCCCGCAAACAAATTGTGTCCAGAAACCAGAAAGGCCTGCAGCAACAATACCTGCTTCTAAAGAACCAATAATAAATGCACCAATGAAAGTACCCTCGATGCTAGCTACTCCACCAAGCATAGAAGTGCCGCCTATAAAAACAGCAGCCATTACCATCATTATATATCCTTCTCCCATTGTCGGCCACCAGGTTCTCATTCGATAACAACTCAGTATTCCGGCAAATGAAGCCATCACTCCCATTAATACAAAAACCATTATTTTTACGCTATTCACATTAACGCCCATCATTCTCGCAGCTTCCCGATTATCACCTATAAATAATACATGTTCGCCAAACCTATGTCTAAAAAGTAAGAAATATAAGAAAATTGCTATTCCTGCAAACCAAATTGACTGAACAGGAATTGCCCCCAACTTTTCTGCAAATATTTTATAGGAAATGGTTTTATCTATTGCTACTGTTTTAGCCAAACCATTAGATATAATATTACTAAAACCCCTTATTAAAAATTGCATACCCAATGTAGCTACAATTGACGGAATGCCTATCGAGGTAACTAATGTTCCATTTATAAATCCAACTATTACACCAGATAAAATGCTGAATATTAGAGCCAATATAACGCTGTTTGTAGTCTTAAACGTAATTGAAAAAATAAAACCTGATAAGGCCATAACCGAGGGAAAGGAAAGATCTATTTCCCCCATAGCCAGTACAAAAGTTAAACCAAGCGCCATTAATCCCATAATAGGAACTGTAGATAAAAATGATTGATATATTCTTCCTTTAAGGAAAACTTCAGGGCTGGTAATCATAAATAATCCAAAAATACTGGCAGTCATAATTAATAATGCAATTTGAGATTTGTATTGAATAGATTTTTTTACTTTGTAATTTGTTTCTAAATTATCCATTTTATAATACCCTCTCACTTTGATTGATTTGTGTGCTTGTCTTAGTATATTTAATCAATTCCTCACTAAGCTCATGTAAAGATATATCCTTACGATTATAAGCACCAACTACCTTGCCTCGGTCAATTGCTACAAAACGGTCAGAAACCGGGTGGATATTAGCGATATTATGAGAAATATAGATACAAGATTTTCCTTTGTCCTTAATATTTTGGATAAACTTCAAGACTTTTTTTACTTCTTGCAATGATAAAGCCATGGTCGGCTCATCTAAAATAACCAGATCTGCTTCAAAGTACATTGCCCTTGATATGGCAACACCCTCTCTTTCCCCACCAGATAAGGTTAAAATTGCTGAATCAGCATTTGCACCTATTCCTCTAAATCCCATTAAATCACGCATAATTTTATTTGTTTCTTCTTTTTCTTTTTTTATATTAATAAAGCCCAGTTTATTAGTAATTTGCCGACCAACGAAAATATTTCTCCATAAAGTTTGCTTATCTGCAAGGGCTTTTTCTTGATAAACGGTTTCTACGCCAAGATTATGAGCTATTTTTACAGAATATTTTTTAGGATTAATTTTTACACCTCTAATATACATTTCACCCTCATCAAAAGAATGCATTCCAGAAATAATTTTAATCAAAGTCGACTTACCTGCACCATTATCACCTAAAATCCCTACAACTTCATTAAAACCTATTTCAAAATCTATGCCCTTCAAGGCTACAACCCCATCATAGGACTTATATATATTTTTCATTTCTACCAATTTGTCCATATATAACCCTCTCCTTTATAAAACAATTAATAGCACGGTCTAAATAATCCTGCAGGAAGAGTTTTTTAAAAATCCTTCCTGCAGGATAACCTAAAATTAGTATCGTAATTATTCGCTATCTTATCTTATCTCATTCCTTTTTCAGCTAAAGGGGCTACCAAATCTATATTGTCCTTGCTAATTAAACCACCACCTGTATCAATATGCAATCCGGAGAAACCATACATCTTGGTTAAATAAATTTGCATAACTGGTAGAAACCCTTGCAAGAAAGGCTGTTGGTCTAATATGAGATCAGTATAACCACTCTTAATACTTTCTACGACCGGAGCTGACAAATCAAAACCAGCGCCAAAAATATCATCTGGGCCCAAACCTGATGTTTCAAAATAAGTACGTTGTGCAGAAGTTAAGCCACCATGATCGGTTACCACAGCTTTACAATCAGGATTTGCCTGTAAATAACCTGATATAACCGGAATACCGTTTGAAGCATCTTTATCTACCTCAGCTGAGATTTCCAAATAATCTACTTTTACACCTATTTTTTCAAAAGCATCTATAGCTCCTTTTGTTCTTAATCCTCTGGTAGGTTGTGATAAAAGACCCCAAACAAGCACTCTATCCCCGGTTTTTAATCCAGCCATTTTAATCGTACCTTCACCGAGAGTATAGCCTGATTCATAAAGTCCCTGGCCTACATAACCAAATCCATTTGCAGCATAAGCTTTTTCAAGTTCAGGTAATGTCGTATTTTGACTGGTAACGATAATCCCTTGTTTCTCGGCTTGTTCAACAAAAGGCTTATATGCTTCATCTCCAGGATGTCCCATAATGGCTATACCGTCAGGATTGGCTGCAACAGCTTGCTGAAATTGATCAACCATTTTCTGCGGGCTCCAATCTGAATAAAGATATCTTACCTCAACCCTGTCACCTAATATGTCTGCTGCTGCTTTAGCACCATTATAGACAACTGTACCAAAGGTACATCCGGGAGCACCACCCGGGAAAAAGTAAATTACAACTGGGCCTTCGCTTGCCTGAGACATTACCGGTAATACTAAAAGAGCAACACAAGTCAATACCAACAAAAGTAAAAGATTAAATTTCTTTAACATAATATTTTCTCCTTTTTAATATTTCTAAATGTCTTTTAACCATAACTTCACTCTAGCAACCTCAATACAAAGTGCTGCCAAAAATCATTATTCTTTTTTCACCTCCTTTGTTAGTAAGGGATAGTGTCCCCCTACTTATTCTTTTATCCCTCAACTAAAATGCCCGGCCTGGTTATCTTTTCTCCATGATACTCTACTTCAACCTTTGGCTATTCCGGATCAAAAGTATTTCCCAATCCTCCCGAAATTTAAAGATTTGCTTTTATATGTTAGTATACAACATTATAAACTTATACGGATAACCGTATAACTATTATATATTTTATTAGTCGTATTTGTCAACTTATTTTTAAAATGGATTGGTGCCAAGAACTTGTGGGGATTTTTCTTACCTCAAAAAATTATTTGAACCTCTCATGTCTTCAGTCACGCCATTCCCTGGACGATATCAGACCCAACCCGTTCTTATACATCTTGTATAACCTCGCATATACATCGGTGAACTCTTTTCGTGGAAAAAATGATGCATCTGTTCCACTGAATATACCAACGGCTTCTTCGAGGGAGACATACACACCTGTGGCCAGACCTGCTGCGATGGCCGCCCCAACAGTACCCGATTCCCAATGCTGGACACGATGGACCGGACGTTGAAGGATATCCGCTTTAATCTGTAGCCAGAGGTCGGAACGGCTTCCTCCTCCGGTGGCCCGTACACTAGTAATGGATAATCCGTTTTTTGAAAGCTCTTCGAAGGCTTCCAGGAAAAACATTGATTCACCCTCAAGCAGAGCACGATACAGCGCCCCTCTATCGGTTCCCGTACCGATACCAAAAAAGCATCCTCTTCCCTCTGGAAGAAACACTGGAGCTCCTGAAGGTTCGAGAAAAGGGAGGAATACCACATCTCCCGGTTTATTGGGGGCTTCGTCTGTCAGGCGGTTAAGGATCTCCCGCTCAGAAACACCTTCTTTAATAAGATCCTGTGTGAACGCTTGCATAAACCAAGTCTGTACCGACCCACCTTGATTATAGATAAACGTCACGTATTTCCCCGGCGCGGTATGATGCTCAATGCCCAGTTTGAGACCAAGCATCAAATCGGGGTCGGGTATGTCATCAAATACAAGCGTCGTGCATTCAAACGTACCTATGCCTGTGACTGAACTCCCACCAGAAATCGCTCCTGCTCCGAGTGCGTTCATGCATTGGTCATGACCACCTGAGATAACCAGAACATCCTCAGGGAATCCCAGGGATGCCGAGATTTCTTTCTTCACATAACCCATGGTGATCCCGGAAGGGATGAGATCAGCCAGAACCCTCCGCTCAACCCCTCCTACCTCAAGAAGCTCATCTGACCACTTCTCTTTCCAGAGATCGAACAACAGTGTTCGGTTTGCGTGACCGTAGGTCGTTGCGGCTTCTCCAGTGAGTTGAAACGTTAGGAAGTCTGACCAGTTGAGATATTTCCATACTTTCGTGTTGAAATCGGGAGCAGACTCCCGATACCAGACAAGTTTTGGATAAGAATAGGAATACCCAAGGATATTGGGATTAATCTTATAGAAAGCCTTCTGACCAATCCTATTGAACCGTTTGACAGCATACTTGCCTCGTTGGTCATGGGAAAAGATACTGGGGCCCAGGATTTCTCCGTGGGATGAGACTGGCACCATGGCCTCAGAAAAGGATCCGAACGATACGGCCTTGAGCGGATCATGAAGATATCTGTTATCTGAACCAGCTCTTTTGACTACAGTACGCATCGCTGTATAGACAGCATCCAGAACTTGTCTGCTATCTAGCTCGAATAGCCCCGGTCCTGGCATGGTTACGCTATATGTGGTTGACTCGGTGGAGATCAGCGCGCCATCTACTAAATAAATAGCAACTTTACACCCCGAGCTCCCAATATCAACTCCCATCAAACTCATCGCCTTCTCCTTCCTGTTGAATTCTGCGATTATTTCATCGATTCTGCAGGTGTGGAAAGCAAGGAGGCCGTTCCTTCAATTTCCAAGGCGGCAACCAGTTCCCTTACCTTGGTGTATACAGCATCCTGCGCCTTTTGTTCCGATTCCGACATGAGGGCCTCATATGGTTGCCTGATGTCTGTGCCAATATTGAGCTTTGCAATACCGTGCTGGAATGCATCTTTCAGATACGGAAGGGCGATCCCTGAGCCTCCATGAAGAACCAGAGGGATTCTGAGACGTTCATCAATTTCCATTAACCGACCGATATGCAACCGAGCAGTGATTTTCTTCTGACTCCGAGTAGCAGGTGCAATAGCACCGTGCACACTACCTACCGCTACAGACAGCCAATCGACTGCCGTCTCTCGGACAAACTGTTCGGCGTCATCGGTATTGGTGAATCCTTTACCTGTTGCGAACAGTTCCTCATAATTGGGCATCGGACCCGATTCGTGTCCCATCACAGCTCCTAATTCCGCCTCAACCGGGACATCGTTGCAATGTGCGAGAGCGACAACCTTGCGGACAGCAGCAATGTTTTCGGACAGAGTCAAACGCGATCCATCGACCATGACAGATGTATACCCTGCTCCAATAGCTCTGGAAATATCGTCAAGATAATCGACCAGTTTGTGATCTTCATCGATGACTGGCACATGGTCCAAATGCAGACAAGTCACCCGGGAATCGCTGCAACAATGGTATTCCTCCGCCACAACTTCCAAACTGCCTGACGAAAATTTCACCCACTCGAGTCTTGCAACAGTGATCAAACCAAAGGTATCGGAGTCTTGCAAAGCTTTGACAACCGGCTTCATCATCGGGATATAAGGTATATTGAAGGCGGGTATGACCAGATGTTTTTCGTACACCCTCTCCATAATGGACTTGATTGCAGACATGATTATCCTCCATATAGTTGTACATAGTAATGTCAAAAAATAATTTACTAATTTTCTCTTAAACTTTTTATTCTCAAATGTTTTAGTGACATTGACTAAAGCCTTCCACCCTCCCCCCTCCACTTTTTTAGTATGATTTAAGAGATCTACCCCAAAAAGGAGGCAAGCCAATGATTCATAGCCAAGCCATCACATACCTCAGAGGAGATATTCGGGAGGTAAAAAAAGTTCTAACTTAAACGGTAAAAAAACGGTGTATCGTAACCTGGTGATAGGTTCTATCTGGATATAGGATGGGAGAGGGAAACTCAGGTTCATTAACTGAATTAGGGAAAAATCCAGTTTCCAAGCAGAGGCCACTGTGTTTCTGAAATAGCGCTCCGCCTGCACCTCTAATATGGTCAAGGAAGTTCCCGGAATAAAATTGGATACCTGGTGTGGTGGTTAAAATTTCCACAGTGCGACCGCTTTCCGGTTCATAAAGCTTTGCCGCCAAGCTGAGCTCTTGATTTGAGGATTCGATAACAAAGCAGTGGTCATAACCGCCTGCAGTATCATTAATATCTTTTCCAATTAATTTCGGCT
Source organism: Candidatus Omnitrophota bacterium (assembly GCA_018902915.1). GTDB lineage: Bacteria > Omnitrophota > Gorgyraeia > Gorgyraeales > Gorgyraeaceae > JAHIPS01. The sequence goes on from JAHIPS010000104.1 coordinate 6,324, forward strand.
TGGTGAAATCCATAGGGGTACCGTAAACAGTCTTAATTTCTCCGGTGGGGATTAGATTATTATTAACCGGGAGGTATTTTTTACCTTTAAGAGTCAACTTATGATTCATAACAGTTCCAGAGCCTGCACCAGCCAAATTCCAGTAAGCATGGTTAGTTAGATTCACAATAGTAGGTTTATCTGTTTGAGCATTATATTCAATTTTAAACTCATTATCTTCGTTCAGACTGTAGGTTACTGTCACTCTTAGATTTCCAGGGTATCCTTCCTCTCCATCTGAACTGAGATAAGAGAAGGTCACTCCGCTTAAAGAAGTGTCTTCGAAACTCTCAGCTTGCCAGACAACCTTATCAAATCCCTGATTCCCACCATGCAGATGATTCAGACCATTCTCATTACGAGCAAGATCATATCTAACCCCATCCAACTGAAAAACTCCTTTGGCAATACGATTAGCAAAACGACCGATTACGGCACCAAAATAAGAATGACCAGCCAAATATTGTTGAAGATTATCAAACCCGAGAGTTACTTCTTTAATTTCTCCTTCTCGGTCAGGCATTTTAAGGGAGATAAGGGTACTGCCCAGGCTCATTACCGTGGCCGTAACCCCTTGGGAGTTATTTAAAATGAATTTTCCGACTTTTTCCCCTTCTGGAGTTGTTCCAAATAATTCATACTTAACGTTCATATTATACTCCTTTGAGTTTTTTGTTTTTTATTATAACTGTATTCGAGATAATTTTCAATAAATCTTTAAAAAGAGCCATAATAATGACAATACACCGAATAAATACCTTAATTTTTTATAATCTCGAATCGGGAACCGATCTCGGGAAGTTTGGTTACTTCGATTCTTGTCGGAAAGGCATCTTTTAATGATTCCAAATGAGTGATGATTAATATTTTATCAAAATCTTCACTTATAGATTGGATAGCCTGCACCAGGTTATCTATGCCTTCTTCATCCTGGGTACCAAACCCTTCATCCATAACCAGAGTCCTTAATTTAGTCCCTGCCCTTCTGGTCAGTAACTTGGATAGAGCTATCCTTAAAGAAAAATCTATCCGAAAGGCTTCTCCTCCGCTATACAGTTCATAGTCCCGGATTCCCAACTCATCACTTATCTTGATATCCAAGGTCTCTTTTATCCCCCCACTCTTCAAATCACGGAGAGACTCGATAGAAATCTGGGTGCTATTATTAGTTAGTTTAGCCAACAGGTCATTAGCC
>JAHIPS010000105.1 GCA_018902915.1 Candidatus Omnitrophota bacterium
AAGAGTCACCCGTGGTCTAATTATATACGTTGGCATAGTAAGGTATATGACCGGCGTTTGCTAAAATTAATTGATTCCAGAGAGAATTTTAATCTCATAGATAGGATCAAACTCCCGTCTGATTATTACGCAAATTTATATTTATATAAAATACCGAAAATGAAAAAGGGCGAACTGTCGCTAAAGATTTTCAACGGGAAGATAAAGATTTTTTATCGGGACAGAGAGATAACCAAAGACACGGGCATAACACTCGAATTTAGTTATAATAACAGGACCCATGGATACAGTGGAGCCATTTGGGATTTTTATAATATATCTCCGCATCAGGTTAAAATGGCCGCCGAATGGCCTGATCCGGGCATTATACAATCGACCATCATAACCATGGACCCGGAAAAGAAAAACACAATTAACGTAAAAGTGCGGCTGGAGAGCCCGAGAGACATTACATTAACCAGCTGGTATATAAATAGCCTTATTTCTGATAGATACAAAGAGTGGATAAGGCCTTTTTTTAAGCGAGTCTTTAAAGACATATCGCCATTATCAAATCCAAATAGTTTTGAGGCCCTTGATTTAGACTACATAGGCCCGAATATTGTGGGTATCCGTGAAAATGCCAGAGAAGAGCTGCCGGCGTTACTGTTTAAGAATTCGGATGCGGAGATGCCCATGCGCGCGGGCGTGTCCAATACTAATTATTATCATAATGCGCGATGCATATACGTAACAGCCGCTTCTGAGATTCGCCTGCAGGCAGGAATGCCAAAAGATGTCTTGGATATGAATATTACGGTCTTGGATGATTCAGGCCTAAAAAAGGCCATATCAGAGATTGAAGAGGGTATGTCAAAATAGATTATAGAAACATTGAGATGGGTAAAAAGGTCCTTATAGTTAAACTTGGATACACGGAGACCATTGATCAAAGGCTTAAATCTGATACTGTAAGCCTGGGCGACGTATTCCGGACCACGGCGATATTGCATATATTTAAGAACGATAACGTAACATGGCTGACCACAAAAGAAGGAGGGCAATTGCTGGCAGGGAACGCTTACATCAAGCGCGTGCTGATATACGACCCGAAGGCCGCGTTTCAGCTTCGGACTGAGGATTTTGATATAGTGGTGAATCTTGAAAGGCTTTCCGGGATATGCGCTTTAACAGATTCCATTCATGCGCAGAGGCGATACGGCTTCAGGTTTAATGAGAAGGGGGGCAAGGTAGAGGCATGCGAGCATTCTTACGAGGTCCTGGCGAATTCCGATGACCCGGATCTGCGAAGGAAGATGAAAAAACACTGGATAGAGGTGCTCTATGAAATGGTGGGAGAAAAATGGAACGGCGAGGGCTATATACTGGGATATAAACCACGGACAAGCGAAAAATATGACATCGGGTTTAATGTCAATGTTAATAAGCGCTGGTCAAATAAGGCGTGGCCGCGGAAAAACTGGCGTAAACTAGAGAGGTTGTTTGACGGGAGGTATTCTATATCATATCAGAAATCCCTGGATGATATCCATGGGTATATAGACTGGCTTAATAGCTGCGGGCTGATTATTACAAATGATTCACTGGGGCTGCACCTTTCTGTCGCATTGAAGAAAAAAATTATAGCGTTGTTCGGCCCAACGTCAGAAAAAGAGATACATTTTTTTGAGAAGTGCAAGGTCATAAGGTATTCCACGGAGTCAGATTGCGCGCCGTGTTTTAATATGTTCTGCGGCAATGGAAAACCGTGCATGGAAATGATAAGCCCTGAAGTTGTCTATGATAGCGTGGAAACGATGATGGGAAGGTAATTTCCAGTATAGGAAAGTATACCCTTACGACGGGCACAAGTAAGATACTTTCCTATACTGCTGGGGGAGTTTGAGGGGCCGCAGGCGGCCCTTCAAGGGGTAACAGTGGAGTGATGCGACGAACAGAAGCATCACGGAGCGTCATAGGGGCGTAAGCCCCTTTGAACAAGAAAATTCCGACAACAAAGTTATTC
>JAHIPS010000106.1 GCA_018902915.1 Candidatus Omnitrophota bacterium
GTATCTTTTAAAAGGACAAAGTCACTGATCTGAAGATCTTGTGTTTCAACAGGGGGAAGCACTGTAAGCTTGCCTTTAACCTTTGTTTTAAAAATCCAGCTCCCCTTGGGAATGGCATCTCTGGTACCGTCTATTACAATAGGGAGAATGGGTTTCTTTTCCTGTATAGCCAGTTTAAAAGCGCCGTTCTGAAACTCGTTCATCTTGTCTGTTCTACTTCGTGTACCCTCTGGAAAGAACAGCACTGACATATCATTCCTCAACCAATACGCGGCTTCCCGGTAGACCTTTTTAATGCTTCCGAATTTTCCTCGCGAGAGCTTTATGTGTTTAGTAAGAGAAAGACACCAGCCTATGAATGGTATTTTAAAAAGGCTCTCTTTTGCTACCCATTTGAACTGCATATGAGTCTCATACATTATTGCAATATCAGCGAGGCTTTGATGATTGGCGACTACTACGTATGTTTTATGCTTATCAATATTCTCTAATCCGCTCACCTCAATATGCCAGTATGGATTGAAACCAATAACTGCGTCTGCCCACCAGAAGCATTGCGAGTGGATAATTTTTCTTTGTCTGTCAAAAGGAAAAAGGATTATGGTCAAGATAGCTTCAACAAAAAAGAGTAAGACGGTAAGAGCTGTGATAACTACCCATATTCCTGCTGAAGCTATAGCTGTCATTGTACCCCTTGACTAGGTGGTTTTCGGCAGGTTAAAAATAAACGTGGAGCCTTTGCCGGGCTCGCTTTCTACTCTTATTCGGCCTTTGTGCAGGCCTATTATATCTTTCGCAATGGGTAATCCCAATCCTGTTCCTTCTTTTTTCTCAGCCACCACCCTTACGAATTTATCGAAGATCTTCTCGCATTCTTCCTTGGTCATGCCAGGCCCTGTATCTTTAATCTCGACCTGGACCTCGTCCTGGAGCTCGGTTATTTTTACGCCAACATCTCCCTTATCAGTAAATTTCACCGCATTGCCTATAAGATTCACAAAGACCTGTGTTAGCTTGTCCTTGTCCGCATTTATAATAATCTTGGTCTTTGGCAGGTCTCCTTTTATCCCTATATTCCTCTGGCTGGCAACTTTCTCAAAATCCCTCACGACCTCGGCGGCCATTTCCACTATATCCAGGTCTTCCTTTTCAAGATCCATCTTCCCTGACTCTATCTTTGAAAGATCTAAAAGATCGTTCACCAGCCTCGCGAGCCTGTTCGTGACCCTGAATACATCGCCCAGCACCTCTTTCTGTTTTGGCTGGACCTTTCCCGCGTAACCTTTCTCTATAGTATCTATGTTGCCTTTTATTATAGTAAGAGGTGTCCTTAATTCATGCACCACGTTAGATACGAAATCTGACTTCATCCTGTCCAGGCCTTTAAGCTGCTCGTTGATCTTCTCCAGCTCATCCTTTCTAAAACCAAGGGTCTTATTCGCTTCAGCGAGCTCGGCTGTCCTCTGCTTTACCTTGTTCTCAAGATTCGTGTAAAGCCCTTTGAGCTCGCCTGCCATTGTATTAAATCCCTCGGCAAGATCCTGTATCTCGTCGCCTGTCTTTATGTCCAGTCTGTGATCAAGGTTGCCGCGGCCGATCACTGCCGCGCCATCGTAAAGTTTCTGGATAGGGCTGGTTATAGATTTAGTCGTGTAAAGTATGACAAAGACGGCTATAAAGGCCACCACGCCCATTATAAGAAATATCAGTGTGTTTATTACAGCGATCCTCCCCATCAAGTCCTTTTTATTTTTTTCAATCCGAGAGATCTCGACCTCCACGGCTTTATCGAGCCGCTCTTTTAAATCCTCCTCCAGTTTTACAATCGTCCAGCCCCTTTCTTTTATGATCTTATCGTGATTCTCCATGACATTTAAAACATTAGTATTAAATTGATCCAGGGCCGGCTCTACTTCTTCTATAAATCGCGAATCTACGTCCTGCTTGGAAAGATTCCTATATTTAGAAAGATACTTTTTCATATTGAAATACGTTTCTGAATACATGTCTTTGTATCGCGGTTCTTGCTCGGCCAAATAATTCACGACAAGTCGAGAGGCGCCTGAAAGCTCAGCCTTAAGATGTATCAATACCCATCTCGCAGGCACTAGCTTTTCCAGGACCTCCTGCCGGTCCTTTGCCTCTTTTATGCGAGAATTCTTTTGCTCCAACAAAGCATCTATCTTTTTATCAATCCCTGCCTTGATAGACAAAAGCTCTGAAAACCCGGCCTCTTTTTCCTCAAACACCTCCATGCTGGAATTTACGGCTTCTAAAATACTATTGTCTGATTCCACAATATCATCCAAAAACTTCTCTGTACCTCTGAGCTGTGCGTGACGTCCGTAATCCTTAAGCCCTTTATCGATACTCTGCCTGAGCTGAAAATAAAAATCTTTACAGGCCTTGTCATTCGTCAATATATACTTGCCGCTCATCCTCCATGAATGGGCAATATCCTTTTCGAGCCTGGAAATATTGTGTATTGCCGGTATATCTTCCGTAAGCGCTGCGCCAACGCCCAGCTTGGAGGAAATCCCGTTCTTCCTGATAGAGATCATGTTATCCATGTGCTCTATAAAATTTTTCTCCTTGGCTAAAAGCGATTCTATATCCAGGGTCACGCCTTCTTTCCGCTCGATTATGGAGTCAACCAGCGATTTGATCTTGCCGGATAAATCCAAAAGTTCAGTCGCCAGAGTCCGCTCTTTATCAGAAAGAGAATACCCGTAATAATTTTTATAATCCCGGATGGACTTCTCTGCTGCTAAAAGATTATTCGCGATAAAGGCAGGCGCTTCTCTTTCGCCCCCTGAGATGTATCTCGCGACCTCATCGAGTAAATCTGAAAACCCTGACCTGGCCTCCATTATCAGCTGCGAGGCAGGTATATATTGCGCCTGTATTAAAAGAAAATCCTTCTCGGCCTTCATCTTGTTTTCTTCAAACTCAAAAAGCCTGTCCAGTCTCTCTATGTATTTAACCTCTGCGGCGCCTATATCCTTAAACAGGTCATTGATATCTTTTTTCTTTTCAAATATACCTGTGGCAATCCCATTAATATCTTCGATAAGACCCTCTGTTTCTTCAAATAAGCCCCTCTCCTCCTCTCCGGATACAAACCTCCCAAGACCTGCCATATCTTCCTGCATGATCTTATATGAATCCTTATAGCTTATCCTGAAATTCTCATTGCCTGTTATAAGGAAATTGTTTAATTCGGAAAGGACCTTTTCCATTGAAATGACTATCTGGTAGGTCGAGCGCGAGGCAGGTAAATCCTTTGAAAAGACCTGACCCAGCCCTCTATATATATGCCTTAGACTATAAATGGAAAGTGCGCCCAGAAGTATGACGAGAAGGAAGGTTATAAAAAAACTAATCCCGATCTTTCTAGATATGCGCATGCAAAGATTGTATCACACGAGGGAGCGCAGTTCAAGAATTGAATAATTGAATTGAATAATTCAACAGGGAAAATCAGATGCCTCTCGTGGACGGCTTAACCGTACGGTAAATAGCTGACGTCATTAAATCCAAAGGCGCTCTATGTAACACATAATACCTTGAATTCAAAAATACGCCGAGGGTTTTCCTTACTAACCCATTGCAATACTTCGGATTAAGCGCAATATTTTTAATAAGCTCAGGGATTGCGTACGAGGAGTTTTTAGGCAGGAGTATATTGTTTTTCTGCCGCCGACCACTGTTCTTCAGGATAATGAAAATATTTTGAGGTTTTTTAATCCATCCTGCTGTTAAGGATCTGCTGATTCCATACATCTTTTTATGATATAACAAAAAGGCGTTTAATTCGCTTTTTCTCATCGTAAGCATGGAACTGGCAAAATAAGTATTTTTATATTTTTTTAAGGGCACTAAGTATTTTTTTTGAAATTCACTCTTGATTCCGGATCTGACAGACCCTATCAGTGTGGGAAATATATGCGGCCTCCCTGTGGCAATCTCAACGAGAGAATAATCATCACTTAAAACCCTTCCGCCATAGCTGTACATAGCAGAACAAATCGTGCTTTTTCCGCTCTCCCCGCTTCCCATAAAAAAAAGATTCAATCCATTATACCTCACGCAAGAGGCATGCAGTATCACAAACCTGTCCCACAGTAGACATTTAATATGTCTTTCTATATCTGCGAAACCTGTTAAAAAATTATTTTGATTCTCATTTCCAAAGATAGCATCTATAGTCACATCTCTATCTATGGAGAAATTCCTCTTGTAATATCTCTGCACGTTTTGATTTAAAAATATACCATAGTTAAGTTCCAAAAACTTAAGAAAAATCGATGAATTAGACCTTACCTTGATGTTCAAATTTACAAAATTCCTCATATCTAACTCAACTAGGCATGAGGAAAGAACTTTCTTTTGTCTTATTCTTTTGGGGTATGTTATTTTTATATATCTATTTTCTTTCATTTTGCCGTAAATAAATGGTATCTGGATAAAAAAGGATTTTATGCTTGCTGAGAGGAGGGGATTATTCCGCCTATCTAATCGCTCTATCTATTATATGATCATCTGGCGGCCTAAATATGTATACCGCAGGCCTGCCAAATACCTCAAAACTCCATTCCTTGGTGAGCTCTTTTGTAGAATAAGAGTTTATTTCAGGATCTACATACTTGCCTTTTCTAGTTACTGCTATTTTCTTCTTCATATATTTCACCTCTCTTTAATATGAAATTTCAAAAAGTTCTGAATTTTCTTTAATAATAGCAACGCAGGTTTTTCTGCATCTTTCTAAATCTTTTCTGTCCATTACATACTCTTTTTCCAATTCAGGCAGGATTTTATCTGCGCTGATCATTGAACCAGAAGAACAAATCTTCCATATGCTGGCAGCTGTTTTATTTAGCATAAAAATTTTACTTTCATTTTTATTTAAGACTACCAGGCCATTCTCTGTTTCTCTGGCGAACAAGCCATCTTGTGCTTTTATAAACATAAACCTCTCCCTGTTCTTACTATATATGGTCAATATATACTACATTTATTATATATATATCCTTGAGAGATGTCAACCCTTATTGCTCCATTTGTCTATTCATTAGAAAAATCCAAAACCTTCCTATCTGTCTCCATATTAAAGCGCCTAGCTTGCGTAAGATTAAATTTTCTCTTAGAAAATCGAGCCTTTTCAGAAAATATGCCGTAAATATAAGCGAGAAGCTGATAAAACCTAACGGGTAAAACAGGATATTTCTTTTAACGGCATAAGAATCTGCGCCTATAACCTTCTCTCCTTCTATCACAGATACTACTTTTCCTATAATCTCATCTTCTGAAATCACATTAGGCCTGTCGGTATTATCGCCCATCTCCAAGAAATAAATCTTGTTAAAAACTTTAACCCTGCTTAGTACCCTATGACATATTAAAACCTCTCTACCAAAAACAACTATATCGCCTGGTTTTATATCATTCGTCGTTGATGGTTCAATCTTGAGCCTGCACCCTTCCATTAAAGTGGGTTCCATACTACTGCCTTTAAACTCAAAAATCCCGCCTTTTAATTTCAAATACAGGTTCTTTAATTGCGTTTCTTTTTCCATCATCTTTTTTATTCTCCCATACCGTCTATTAGAAGTCAAATTAACTTTGCATTTTAACAATGTAGGTATGCAAAGTTATTGACGTATATTTGCGAAGTGTGCTATTCTTAATATGGAGTGATAAGATGTTTAAGCATATCTCGGAATTAGAATATCATGAACTTGCCGGGCTTTTATATAAAAACTCAAAAGCGCTCGAGCAAAGACGCCAGAAGACCCTTCTAATAAATACCCTCTTATTAAGTCAATTCTTCAAAATCAATAAGGGCTTTCAGGAACACGGAATAACTATTTTACCCATCAAAGGCGTATCGCTTCTTCTATCCATATATAAAGATATGGCTTCAAGACCAATGAATGATATAGATTTACTGATAGAACAAAAAAATGTTGATCGAGGCGTAGCCATCCTTAAAGACATGGGTTACAGGCTTGATGAATATGCATTCTCAGAGGACTATTACTATTTAAACTATTGCCACATTCCACTGTTTAAAGAGGCTGATGAAGGCCTCACGTATACTGTCGAGCTACACTGGTCCCTCGCTGTCCCCAGACCTTATAAAATAGCACTACCTCTATTATGGACAAGGATCAGAAGTATTACAGTGGATGATAAAAATGTAAAGCTTCTTTCCCATGAGGATGACATCTTTTCGCTTCTCCTGCACCTAAGGAGGTTTGACAAACCTCTCTCGTTAAAATATATACTTGATATATCCGAGATTTTAAAGAAATACAGGATTGACTGGGATTACATATATAAGCATTCCAGATCAAACAGGTTGATCTCGCTTGCATATTATGCATTGTTTGCGGCAAAGGTCTTTTTTAACAACGATATAAAAGATGAAACAATTAATAGGTTCTATCCCGGGTTTATAAGAGCATCTTTATTGAAATACCTGGTAAACAGGGCCAGTTCATACGGCGTCTCAAGGCTACAGAGATCTATTGTCTTCAGGAAGATCGCCTATGTATTTTTACGTTTCTTATTATATGACAGGGCATTGGACTTTATAAAATTTGTACTGATTATGCCTAAAGAAGAATTTTGTCGTTTCTTCACATATTAAGTGTTTAAAACCTGCTGATATACATCAAATGTCATATCTGTTATCTTATCCCAATTATGCTTCTCGGCGACCATATTCATCTGCGCTATCTTTTCTTCTTGCTCAACTGGCCTTTTGATGAATTCCTTTATCTTTGCGGCCAATGCCCGCACATCACCGGCCTTAAAAAATCTGTCGTCGCCCAGCCCGACATCTTTATTGCCGCGTATATCACTTGCTATACAGGATAAACCGTAACTCATGGCCTCAAGCAGGACTATAGGGAGCCCCTCATAATATGACGGCAACACAAATAGTCCGGCATGGCTATACAGCTGGCGCAGCGCCTCTCCGGTCAGAAACCCGGTCAAAACTATATTTTTATTTTTCTCTGCTTTTTCTTTTAAACCAACGCTGTACCTGTCCGGGTGGTCGGCCCTGCCTGCTATTACCAGCTTCAAGCCCTCTATATTATCAAACGCATCGATCAAATCGTGAAATCCTTTTTCCGGAACAAACCGGCCTACAGCCAAAACATACCTCCCTCTGTTCAAGCCATACTTTTTAATGGCATTGTCATTTTTTGAAACCTGCGCCGGGGCTACGCCATTGGGAATAACTGCGACATCCTTATTATATTTCCTCTTAATATTATCTCCTATGAATTTAGAAACACATATTATTGCATTTGAAAATATAGAACCCAGATATTCACCCAGGACCAGTACAAGCTTCGCCATGTTCCCCCATTTTTTTCTTTCGTAATCTGGGCCGTGATTAGTCATCACCACTTTTAATCCCAGAATCCTGGCAAGGGGAACAACCAAAGAAGGTCCTATGGCATGGATATGAAGGATATCAGGAGATATCTTCCTGGCAGCAAAGAGCCCAAGAATCGTATGAAAAATACATTCGAGAAATCTATTCTTCGGGCATGGCAGGGAAACCAGTTTTACGCCCTTGTAGATATAATTCGTCCTATCAACATACGGCCTTCTGGTAAAAACTATTACTTCGCAGCCTCTATCGGCGATATGCGAATAGAGATTTTCGCAGTGGGATTCTATTCCGCCTTGAACATTTGGAAAGCCTCTTGCTCCCAAAACAGCGATCTTCATGACGTATGCCTTATCTTATTCTTTAATACCCACAAAACCGGCTTTACAGGATGGCGCCAGATAGCAGGCGCAGCGCTCCCTATCATCCAGCAGTTTTTCCTGCAGCCTTTGACCATCTGTCTCACTTCTTTTGCCCGTTCGCCATTCCAGATCTCATCCCATGACTTGTCTTTTAAATTGCCCATGGACTGTTTCTCATCCATGCCATTACACGCTAAGACATCACCATCCGGATCCAGGAAAAAGCCATCCTCGCCCATCTCGCAAGGAAGAAGACGATTGTTGCCCTTTATATAATTAATCATACCATAATTAAAATAAGCCCTGAACCATTCTTTTATCTTTTTTGAGCTGAGCATTAATTCGATCAATCTTTTTAATTCAGAATTTACCTTTTCTATATCCTCGATTTTATTATCAAGCTTGTGAAAATAGTGCGAGTTATGAAGAGTGGCTGTGGCAAATTCATAGCCTAGATCCCGAGATAATAGATACAATGGGACCAGGTCATCGCAATTCAAATCCTGCACTGTCATCCCAAATCCAATATCTTTAATCCCCAGACGCCGTAGTTCTAATAGCGTCCTCATAGACTTATCAAATCCATTCGGGATCCCGAGGATCTCATCATTTGTTTTTGCCAGACCTTCGATACTTATACGGATACCTATATCGGGATATTTTTTACATAGATTAATAATTTTATCAGTAAAATAGCCGTTTGTGCTGATAACAATACGTTTTGATTTTTTTCTTAAAATCTCTATGATTTCTGGTAAATCCTGCCGCACAAAAGGTTCCCCACCCGTAATATTAGTAAAAAACATCTGCGGGAGCTTGCCTATGACATCTATCCCGATCTCTTCTGAAGGATTAGTAGGATAGCGCCACGCATTGCACATGTTGCATCTCGCGTTGCATCTATATGTTAAGATAATAGAACCGTGTAATCTCTTATTCATCTTTACGCCTCGTTATTTCCATGGCCGTCAGGGAATGCGGCTGGAATGTAAATTCAAAAGGATTATCTATAATCTCAAATCTTTTACGCGTGACCTTGACATTATTAGGATTTTTTTCATTCGTTGCGTCAATACTTGGTCCATTCAAAATCCAGGCCTCGCCTTTGCCCGAAGGGTCAAAATCCTTTAAATCAATAGTTGCTATAATGCCATGGTCAAGATCTTTGTTGACTACCATCAGATATATCTTGCTCTTATCTTTATTAGTGCTGGTATTTACAGACAGATAGGGTATGGAAAATCTTTTCGCGCTATAGGAGCTACATTCAACATCTACTTCTATAAGCTCAGAACCAAAGCGCTTATTATACAGCTCAAATACATAATAATTAGGACGTTTAATATAATCTATAGGGTATCTATAATCATGCTTCATAAAATCTTCCTGCGATCTGATCATTCCCCAGTAACTATTACAATACTGCCAATAGGTGGCCAGGAGTATCTTGTGTTCTGGTTTCATGAAGATACGCAACAGTTCTGCGTTTATAAGAGCTGTGCCAAGGCAATGCCTGTAGGGAATAGGTTCTTCCTGGGTAAAGCCGCCATTATATTCTGTAACGACTAGCGGAATATCTTTTCCGGATTCTGCTTTTAAAAGTCTCAGGTTATCCTGAAAATTGATTTCATCTCTAAAAATAGGCACGCCCAAAGATTCTTTGAAAATCTGTTTGGGTTCCATTAACCGTGACTCCCACTCTGGAGACGCGGGATACGTATGAATAATAGCAAAATCCAGTCTATCCTTTACTGTGCTTAAAACCCTCTTATTCCAGTTATTCCAGTATATCGGGCATAAAACAACTCCTATTTTAATTTGGGGCTCGACCGCTTTCATAGCTTCGTAATATCTTAAATATCTCTTTCCATATTCCTCCGGGACCACTCCCTTTATATCCCTGTGATCTCCATGATAGACCTCATTACCTATTTCAAAATATCTCACATTACGATAGGGCAACGGATGCCCGTTTTTAGCTCTTTCATTTGCCCAATCTGTGCCGCCACCATTGGGATTGGTCCCATCATCTGGGGAAATAAGATACTCCACCAGATCAGCGGCATCCTGCTCGGTGCCAGTAAAATAACTAACTGTTATAATCGCTTCCGCGTCCATCTCCTCGCAGGTCTTTAAAAACTCGTCTATACCATATAAAAAATGTTCCCTGTTTTTCCCTATGGCGTTCTTCCAATCATAATGATGCGCCCCGCACCCCCCGGGAAACCTTACAACAGACATCCCTGCTTCTCTGGCTAAAACCACCACCTCTTTGACGGATCTCCCACCTTCAGGATCCCATACGCCTGCACCGTAATCAGAATAGCCATAATATTCCCCGGTCGCATCCTCATACGTCATAGGATCATAACCCAAAAAGTTGTTGCCAAACACCTTTTTATTTATCTGGCCTATATTTCTCGCGCTATAAACTGTAACATGGGCATCTTTTACAGGCACAGTCTTTAGGCAACCTGATAGCGCGGCTAAAAATATCAAGGCTATTATTTTATTAATAAAACTTTTCATAATTTACCTGATTTTATTGTATATCTCCATTAATCCCTGATAATGCTTTTCGGCATTGAATGCTTTCTCAACAAATACGCGCGCGTTTCTTCCCATCTCCATGATCCTGTCTGGGCTATTTATAAGGCATTCTATTTTTAGACGCAGGTCATCAGAATCTCCCGCTTCAAAAGTCAATCCGGTCTGGTTGTCTTTAACAAGCTCGGGAATCCCGCCGATCCTTGAACCAATAACGGGTTTCCCTAGAGAAAATGCCTCTATTATGGATCTTGGATTATTCTCAAAACACGTGGATGGCAGAATAACAAACATGGACTTTCTGATTTCATCACTCAGGCCTTCTCCTTTTTTATATCCCAATAATATTACATTGTCAATTTTTTCGATATTGATCTTGACTTTGATCTCTTTTTCAAGAGGGCCTTCGCCTATAATCTTGAGTGTTATCCCTTTGATATCCTTTACTGCCTCTATTAGATCAAACAGTCCTTTCTCCATGGATAATCTTCCGAAATAAACAATCGATTTCTCATCCCAATCATATCTGGGGATAATTTCCTCGGATTTTATAAAATTCGGGAGATAAGCTATGTTCCCTTTAAACCCCATCTCCCTTAATTTATTTTTCAAAAACATGCTCGGTGAAACAAAGATATCCACTGTTTCATAGATATGTAAGATCTTATGGTGCAGGTACATCTCTATTGTATTTAACAGACTTTTCATCCGTGAACCCTTGTTGCACCTTTTTAAGAAACAGTGATAATACATCCCGTCTCTGCATGCCTCGCATGTCTTCTTATTCGATATCATCGAATACGACGGGCACACCATCTTATAATCGTGAAGGGTTAGGACGACAGGGATCTTAAATTTTTTTAGGCTAGTTAAAACTGAGGGAGAGATCTGATGGTGGATGTTATGCAGGTGAGCAATATCAGGTCTTTGCTCTTTTATCAATCTTTCTATTTTTTTCTTCGCCTCAAATGAATATAAAACATTTAAAGACGCCTTTATTTTATCCTTGAATCCACTGGATCCGTAATCTATGTTAGAGACAAAATATCTATCATTTGCTGAACGCAGATTATGGGGGTGCCTCATTGAGAAAGATACGATCTCGTGCCCTTTGTCTTCTAAATACTGGGCCGTATCAAAGAAGACATGCTCGGATCCGCCTTTAAGATAAAAAAATTTATTTGCGAAAAGGATCCTCATGACACACTCGCTCCTGTTGTTTTAAATCAACGAACTATTCCTAAGTTACAGCTGACTGGCAGGATCGGTAAATCCATCCTTAGGATCAGGGAACTCAAATGGCGGGGCAGGCGGCTCATATGCCTCTACAACCGGCACACACCTTCCCAGGGCACATATGATATCGTCTTCGGTGAGCATTGTAACAGGGGCGTATAATCTGTATTTAGCCTTTACAGGCGAGTTGATCACTGGTATCTTTCCTTTTCTACTATCCCCAAAATGGATACGTGTATAATTTCCCGAATCTAATTTGACTAAATAATTCATGCTATCAGAAGAGCTTTCAAATAAGGAATCCTGTTTATCCCACTCTTCATATCTGCCAGTCTCGTCTACATAGATATGCAGGTCATATATTATAAAACCAGCGTTATTTAATTCAAAGTTCTGATTTTCCGATCCATTGCTTATCCCGATGACCTCTTCAACAGGACAATCGTAGAGGATCCTTGCGAGCTCATCACGCGTCAAAAAATCCTCCGGGGACGAACCTATAAATATATTTATACCGTTTTTCGCAAGCACCTCTGTCTGCAGTAGATATATTTCCTTATCGCTAAGGGTCTGGAAACCTTTTGGTAGCTGCCCTGTAAGGCGTCTAATCCTTATAAGAAGGTCGGCAAAGTTTGCCTTTGTTAGAGGCCTGGACGGATTGTACACATTTTTTATAGATCTATCGACGTCCGGGTTAGACAAGAGCATCGCTATCTCACACTTTGTTACAATCTCGTTTTCCCTGCCGTAAAACTTGTATACTGCCTTGATCCTTGAGCCAACAGCCGGGATTTTGCCGTTTATGTTGTCTCCGAATGCTATCCTAGCGTCATCGCACGAATCCAGTTTTGCCATATACTCCCTGATATCTCCCTGGCTTTCCTTCAAGGTCTTTTTTCTTTCCCACAACTGGAAACCATTGCCCTCATCCACATAGAGCTCGACATCATATATAACAAATTCCTCGTTTTTCAGGTCAAATACCTGATCTGCAAGTCCGCTCGAAAAACCCAGGTTTTTCTCTACGGTAACATTCTTCAATACCGCGGCCAGCTCTTCCCTTGTAAGTGGCGATAAAGGCTCTGTGTCAACAAAGATATCTATACCTTTGCCGCTCAACAACCTGGTCTCTATTATATATCTCTCTTCATCATTCAGGTTATCTATGGTTCCTGGCAACTCCCTCTCCAGCCTGAGTATTTGAGCCAATATGTCAACAAATAACAGCTTTGTTGCAGACGTATATTTTGCTGCGGGATTCTCCCTGCATTCCTTTGCCGCCTTTAGCAAGGCCTCATTATTAGGTTCGCAAGGCCCTCTCTCAAGGCATATAACGCCTTCATCTAATCGGCATTTGACCTCACACACGTCTCCGCTAGATGACAGTTTTGTCTCTGCTGCTACTGGTCTAACCACAGCCGCTATAGCTGCTATAACTAATATGATATACGCTATCTTCTTCATCTTTTTCCCCTCCTCGTAAATACTTTTATAATACTTATATAATTATACCAAAATTAAAGGCCTTTGGCAAGCCTTTTTAACCTAATCTTTTAAGTGCACATCTGCATATACAGCCAGCATCTCCTGGACTTTTCTAGGCGGCAAGATAACAAAATAGTGGTCTATTATGCAGTGTGCCATTTCGTGCGCCAGTATGCCTTCCGTTACGGCCCTTTCTGTCGTATATATGGTGTTTGTTTTATATATATAAAACGAGGATGCTGTATTTGGCTCGTTAAAAATCTCTTCATAGGCCATATCAAGCCCATCCTTGTCCTTATAAATATTAATACTAACATGTATCCTGGAAGGATACATGTCCAGTATATCTTCAACCTTTGCAAAGATCGCGTCAAATTTTTCCCCTACAATATTTTCTGTTGAAAAATCTACTTTTTCTCTATACCGCCTTGGGCTATAAAAATCTGAAAATCTAAGATTTATCCGTCTATTGACCATCTTCAAACTCACTCCCTCTTCATAAAAAATACTGCAGAATCTAGAGGAAAATACATTCCATTCTTCTTCCTGCGAATACGCGCTATCCGCAAAAGCAAAGATCAAACATAGCATTAATAAAAAAGAAGCTCTTTTTAATCTCATCCTGCCTCTATTAACGGTTGATCTTGAAATACGAAAGAGCCTTTTTGAGGTCCTGCTTATCCTTCTTTAATTCAGAAACTACCTTTTTTATATCGTCTTTTAAAAGCATTTCCCTGTTTGAGCCATCTGAAAGTTCGTCTATTAAACCATCTAATTTTTCTGAAACAGTAACTACCTTTAAAAGTCCTACGCTTAGCCCCTGCGTCATATTGTTAAAGGCATTAACCAGGTTCTGAAACTGGTCTTTCTTTCTAATCTTCAAATCCGGCAAAAGCTCGCCATTGCCAACCTTCTGGGCATATTTCTCGAATCTATAGATAGGCCCAGCCACCCTGTGTGTCATAAGTATTACCACGATAGACGCCGCGAGCGCTGTTACCAGCGAAACGATAGTGCCGCCGAACAGTATAGCGGGCAGTATATAGTCAGCCGTGCTCTTTACGACCAATCTGGAATTTTCAAAAGTCGTGGTTAATGTGCGGCTTGACATCATATACAGGATCACCCCGAAGATCACAGAGCTAAGGGCAACCAAACCGCAAAATTTCAATATGAACTCTGTCTGAAAACCTCTGTTAATAAAATAATTTCTCCGTCTATACTTCATACCTGCCTCCTTCAGTATGTTCAAGGCTAAGCCTTGAACAGTTACATCTGTTACATGTTCAAGGCTTAGCCTTGAACATGCTGTCGTCCAGCATATCCTTGTTAATACTTACGCAGGATTTGCTCCTCAATTCCTCTATCCACGCGTTCATAGCATCTGTTTCTTTTTTTCTCCTTACATCCCTCTCTATATCCCGTCTTACCTTGGAAAAAGGCAATGTCTCGCCAGAGGCGTTATAATACTCCTTGACCTCGTCTTCATAGACATGGACCAGGCCTGATATCTCCTTGCTTTTCCTTTCAAGTAAAATCTTTAAAAGCGCCTGTTCCCAGTAATTCTCGATACTCTTCATAAAATCCTTTTCCCTGTCAAGCCCCTGACGCTGCGCATCCTGAAGCAAGATCTCTTTCTCCAGCAGCCTGTCCAGATATTCCTCCCTGCCCTCTTGTGTCTCCAAAAGCACCGCATCATCGTAAGGCGTATTATCCAATTCGTATCTCAAGTCCTCGACGCTCATCCTGTAGTCATTCACCTGCGCGACCACTCGTTTATCGCCTTTGTCGCTGCCGCGCGCGCACCCTGTTAAAAATAAAACCACGAGACCTATAAATAAAACTCTCTTCATATCAACCTCCCCCCAATTTCTGTGAACTGTCAACCGTGAACTGTCAA
The DNA here is from genome assembly GCA_018902915.1 of Candidatus Omnitrophota bacterium. Lineage (GTDB taxonomy): Bacteria > Omnitrophota > Gorgyraeia > Gorgyraeales > Gorgyraeaceae > JAHIPS01. Next base: position 14,939 of record JAHIPS010000106.1, read on the forward strand.
CTAAATTAGCGCGCCCCCACTGAAAAGAGCACCGCTGGTATTGTTTTTAATAAAATCTTGAAATCCAACCCTAGCGACCAGTTATCGATGTATTCCAGATCCATCTTTATCCATTTCTCAAAATCAACATTATTCCTGCCATTGGTCTGCCACAGACAGGTAAGTCCCGGCTTCATGCTAAGACGCCTCCTCTGCCATACCCTGTATTTATCGACCTCTGAAGGAATAGGCGGCCGCGGACCTACAAGAGACATGTCGCCCTTAAGTATATTAAATAATTGGGGTAATTCATCAAGGCTTGTCCTGCGCAGGAAATTTCCAAATTTCGTAACGCGGGGATCGCTGCGCATCTTAAAGGCAAGGCCGTGCATTTCATTAAGCGGATCCAATCCCTCTTTTTCCTTCTCAGCACCATTTACCATGGTTCTGAATTTATACATCACAAATTCTCTTCCATTAAGGCCGCTTCGCACCTGTTTAAATATGGCCTGACCTGGAGAAAGCCATTTTATAATAACAGTTATGGCTATAAAAAGAGGCAGCGCCATAATGATACCTATCACGGAAGATATTATATCAAACAACCTCTTCAATAACAACTGCCATTCTTCGCCCACTGTTGTCTGAAAACCAAGAAGCGGGATACCCCCTATCTCGCTGGACATTGACTGGGCTATTTTCATATTGAAGAAATCTACGGCTATTGTTGTTTTCACGCCCTGCGTCTCGCACGCAAGAAGGCTATCTTCAATAAGAGACAGCCATTTTCGCGGCACTATGAATATAACCTCATCAATAACTTTTTTACTTAGTATCGTCGGTATATCCTCCAGGAGCCCTATAACCTTTTTCCCGTAAACGCTGTTTCCGAGCCTTTCCTTTTCAGCATCTATCAGACCTATTATCCTTAATCCCCACTCATCGTGTCTTTGCACAAGCTTTATGAAATCTTCTGCCCTCGGACCAGTGCCCACCAATAATATATCCTTATGATTATATCCTTTTTTTCTTAAAAACCTCAAAAATGAAACGACAACCCATCTCTCTAATATCAATAACAGGCTTGTTATAAAAAGCGACATCACGATAAAGCTCCTGCTTATAAAGGCCAATTTAAAAATAAACGCTATCGCGCCAAAGACAACCATAACAAAAAATACACTCTTTGCAATGCTCCATACGATCTCGAAGAAACTCTTTTTTCTAAAGGATCCATATAATCCGCAGGAATTAAGGGCCATCCACCATATAAAAAGTATTACCGGAAGCATATTTAAATATCTGGAAAAGCCGACCAGGTCATCCATGACCTGTCTTTGCGGGAAAAAATCAAAGGCGTATATTGTATGGATATTGTCCCTGATGAGGAAGGCAAGCAAAAACGAGACAAACACTACAAATATATCTACCAGTTTTAATAATCTTCTTAGAAGTTGTTCTTTTTCTTTTATCATGACATTATTTCCCCGAATTTCATATGCAGGCCTCTATCGAATTCTTCCATCCGTAATGCGGTCTAAAGGCCAGGCACCTGCCCTTAATGGCATCCAGAGGTTTGTTCCAATCATTTACGTTCGATACACAATTTATTTTTTTGAAATCACAATCACAAAGCCTATCCAGATTCACCTTTGATATCTTTTTAAACTTGGGTATCTTTATAGGGTCAAAGCCCATAAGCCTGCTTGTGACTACATCTACTAAAAAATCATTGGATCCGGCTACCAATACACCGCAGCGTTTAGATCGAGGATTAATAGGGCCGTCCCCTTCGCCGGCTATAATACCGTCTACGATAACAAACATCTTACGCTGTCTTTTTTCTCGCATAACACCCTTTTTATCAGCATAGGAAACTATATATGCAAGGTCTAAAATAGTCCTCCACATAACATCATTACCTGGCCAGTCCCCCCTGCTTACACACACATCTGTAACGCCTTTAAATTGCCTAAGATTATCTATAATCGGTATAATAATTCTTCCGAGATATCTCTTTAATAAGCCTACTGCTGTCTTTTTTATCCCGGCTGACGAATCCCTTGAAGCACTGCAGGAAGGCGCATTCGTGTGCGGCAACCAGTCTCTCTCTCCGGTAACACCTATCATATTTTTAAGGGCCAGGGTAACACCTGAGCGTTTATGCGTTTTCATCTTTGGAAGGTTCAATATTACGTCTGCCTGTAACAGCGTATTGGATATTGAATATTCGCTGTTATCTTTATTGTGGTGTAAGCGCAGTATTTCCGGCTTGAAGTCAGGGCCGCTTAAAGATCCGCAATCTATGCCGCCTATCTTAAATTCACTGCTCGAGCCCAGGTCCACCCTTGTGTAACCAGCAGGATCCCCCTTCAGTCTGATCCTTTTAACTATATCGTTATTTTTCCTTATAACCATCTCCTGCCTTAAATCATATATATCTAATTCAAAACCGGCGTTCTTCCTGTAAAATTCCCTGACCTCCTCCAGACCTGAAAGTCTGACTATCTTATCGAAATCGCCGTCGTCCACGGGCCCATCTGCGATTATGATCCTGCCCTTACCTTTTAAGGCAATATAGGCATAATCCGTGACTGCCCTGATCAAAGAACCGTGCGTGATCAAGGCCTTTATCCCTCCGGGCCTTCCGCTAAAATGCCTCATAAAATTCGGTTTTATCAGCACCTTCTGGCCCGGCAATATAAATGAACCTAACGGATTCCAGTCCACTGTGCCGAAATTATCCAGGTCCAGTTCCATAAGCTTAAACAATTCCCTCAAAGACGCGTAGATCTCATTCCCCCTGTCTGTGATCCTGCTTTCCTTGAAAGGATACTCCTTGAATATAAAAGGAGGGTTATGAGGAGCCCTTTTAGAATAATCCGTCTTCTTCTGTTTGTAGATACCGACTTTATCTTTCATCGATCCTCCGTCAACGTCCCAGCGAATAAAAAGAAACCGAGCTTGAAAAAAGGGTTTTATTTAAAAGAAAACTCGCGTCTATTGATCTTAACGAAAATCTATCAGTGTCTCTGGAATTAGACCCTTTTATGCATGTCCTGGCATAATCAAACCCCGCATCCCTGAGGATACCCCTGACCCTGTCATCATGTTTTCCGAACGGGTAGCAGAAGCCGATTTGTTCTGGCCCCAGCTTTCCCTGCAGTTCCAGCCTGGAATCCATGAGCTCCTTTTGCATCTCATTATCCCCCATAAGGCACAGGTTCCTGTGTGTCTTTGTATGCGAACCAAAGTCTAAGCCTGATCCGGCCATTTCATTGATCTCTTTCCACCCGAGCATCCGGTGAGGAGTCATATCCTTGCTTATTTGATATCGGTCCTTTAATCTATCCACGTGATTCCTTATCTCGGATTCTTTCTTATCCATAAGAAAACTGTTTATCCGGTTGGCCTTATACGCGTCCTTAAGGATGTCCCCGGTCCTATTTTTTCCATAACGCCGTATTATCTGAAAGACCTCGTCCCACCAGAAAAGATGGTCTTTGCCTATAAGATCCGTTGTAAGAAATATCGTCGCAGACAGGCCGTATTTCTTGATGATAGGAAAGGCGTGCGTATAGTTATCCATGTAGCCGTCATCCAGATTTATAGAGACATAAACTCCCCTGCGTCCTTTATCTGAAAGTAAGCTTAGCCCATCGGTCATTGTCACGACCTCGAAATTATCCTTTATAAATCTCATATGAGATTCAAAAACATCAGCCGGCACACCCATATATTCGTACGAATCCATAGACGGGCACACCCTGTGATAAACTATGGTCAGTAAAAGAGGTCTTCTCGAGTTACGTAAAAACCAAAACATGCATCTCTCCATCCCTGAATAATGATATATATATTTCGCTAGATCCCTGGCCCTCATATAAACACCTGCTTTATCTTTCTCAATATTCCATAGATGATCCTGTGCCTTTTTATGCGTTTGATCGCCGAGTATAACAGGTAAAGGCCTTTGCCATAAAAGTTGTCATTAAAGATCCTTACCTTTTCCTGCATCCTGAAATCCTGCGTCAACCTCGTCTTCCACTCCTCTTCTCCTCTGCCAAAATCTATTTCCTTTATGCCTTTTGAAATGGCATTTTCTATGCTCCACAGCATCAGCATGGTGCCGGGAGACATATGTGAATATCTGGAATCGAATTCTATGCTGTAATTGGACAGCCTGCCGTTGTATAAAAAATTATATATATACGCGATAGGCGTGTCTCCCATCTTGAGGATGGATATATCCAGGCATCCGGAATTTGCGAATCCGAGGAATATATCTTTATGGAAATCCCTGATACCATGTTTCAAAAAGACACTTTTATGCCCTGTCCCTTTCCAGCTCCTGCTCGCTATAAACTGTATTTCGTCAAGCAGGGCCTCTTTCACTTCATTATGCCTGTAACGCCTGAATTCCAGGTTAGCCCTGACCTCTTTATTTAACTTCTTGGTCTTTCTATGGAACTTTTTGGAAACCTTCTTTAAAATAAAATCTACATTGTCGTTTAATTTAATAAAAAAGGACCTATCCCAGGGGCCTGACACAGACTTAAGATCCCGGAGCTTAACCCATTTTTTTATGGTCTCTGCGGTCCCGGAGAATCTTACAATTTCATGAAAATCCAGAAAATCCCAATCCCTGCCAATACCTATAAGGTAATCCATTATGGACAGGACGCATTTTTCTCTAGGCCCGTCGAGAATAAAATCCATCCTGTCCGATGCCGTGGTCCCTATAAAACAGACAGACCTTGCATAAAGTCCCATAACACCGTGTCTTCTGACCATAAGTGGGGCTATGCCGACCATTGCATCATCATCAAAAACTGTTAATATAATGAGCCTGTTGCCATTACAGCAATTCTTTATATAAGAGTTCATCCAGTCGTAGGTAAGGAACACGTTGTCCGCTTTACTCCTCGTGATCAAATCACCCCACGCTTCTTTCATGCCCCTGAACTCTTCATAACTGGAAAGCTCTTTTATTCTTATCATAGGTTTATAAGGCCCTCAGGCTGATGCCATCTATATAAAGATTCCTGTCCTTCATGGATCCCTCGTCATAGTAATCATTGTCAAAAACTATCCCGAATCTATTGCTGGAGCTATCTACGATTATAATCCCGGAATATTCCTTCCAATCATCGCTAACATATATATCCATGGCATCTTTATTATTAAACTTTACTATCATGTGCGGCCAGGTGTCGGAGGAGTCCTCGCCCCTTGCCTTAACCTTAAATTCATACATCCCTGCGGGTAAAAACATATCTATGCCAAACTCCCCCTTCTCACACATATCCTTTTTTATGTCAAACCTCAGTTCAAAGCCTCCGGTTTTCAAATCCGATGTTACAGGAATGCGGTTAAAATCCAGTATCCTGTAAATCTCGCTGTCATGATCGTGAGCCCTGACTATTTTCTTTGATATCTTATATGCCAGCTGGTATACTTCAGGGTTTCGAGGATCCACGACTCGTGATTTTTCTAAAAATCTCTCTGCCGTCCCGACGTATCCCTTATTCAGATAATATTCCCCCAACGATGTAAACAATAGGGATTTTCTTCTTGCGGAAAACCTGAGCTTCCTGTATTTGAGTAAAGCGTCTTTTATCAGAAACCTCTTTAGATAGCATCTGACCTGGCCCAGCTTGGCGTTTTCATTGTCTTCCCTGATCGCCTCTGCCATCTCGTAATATGCCATGGCCTTATTTATGTCCCGGGCGGCAAAGGCCAGGTCCGCCATGTCTTCATAAGATCCTTCGTCCATGAACGTCTCTGCTATGGATAAGCGCCCTTCTGACTCAGACATTGCGGCCGAGACCCTTTTGTACACCTCACTCGATAAACGGGCATTTCCTGTATTCAACAAGAACCCGGCATGCCTTTTTAAATAATACCAATTTGACGGGTCAAGCTCTATCGCCTCTTTATAGGCGCTATCCGCTAATTTTAGAAACTTGACGTTTGTAAGCGAAGATCTGGAAAGCTGATAATAACTGTCAGCCAGCTCGATCCATGACCATGCATCTACAGGATTTAAATCCAATGATTTCTTGTATCCTTCCACTGACTTGTTAATATATTCCCTGCCATCAGCCATGGTCTGAGCTTTTTTAGTATAGATATTTGCAAGTCTATACGGGTATGAATGATTAAAACGGCATAACCTTGTCGCGGCTATGGACAGGCGTTCTGCCTCTGCCAGGTCATTCCTGATAATAGCCCTGTCAGACGCCGTTGAACAGATCTCCGCAGCGAGCGCAGCGCTTATAAAAACGATCGATGTAATTATAACTACGGCTGCAAGGGGTTTAAAAAATCTACGTACTGGAGGATCGATCCTTAACACAAGCTGAGGAAGATCCTTTTCTTTTTTAGAGGATATGTTAAATACAAGTCCGGAAAAAACAACAAATATAATAACATTTGCTGGTATGTAAAAATTAAAATCCCCCAGGCCGTGAATGGACATGCTCAAAATCCCTGCGGCCAGTGAAAGAGAGATCCAACTCTTAAAAGAGCTCCTGGCTATCCTGTGTGTCGTGAGGGCCTTTTTAACTATCACTGATATAATAAAGAGCATCAGGCACAGGGCAAATATGCCCATCTCGGAAGCTATCTGCAGATAATCATTATGCGCGTAATTCGCGAACACATTAAAACCCGCGGGCCTGTATCTTGGAAAATTATAGATGAATGTCCCGGGGCCTGTGCCTAACAGCCAGTTATTCTTTATGACTCCCAGGGTGCCTTTCCAGATCTCAAGCCTTCCTTCGAAATCCAATTCGCCATAGCTCGACAGTCTTCTTAACAAAGACTCGAGATAGGTCGTGTTCAATACGAAAACTCCGAAGATCACGGCAAGCAAAACAAACATGAAGAGAATAGATCTGTTCCTGTTCTTTTTAAAGATCATGACCGTCATAAACCCCATGGCTGCCGCTAAAGAGATCCACCCGCCCCTTGACATGGAAAGAAGGAATGCGATGCATAAGACCAAAAAACAATAGATATAGAGGGATTTCTTACCCATGTCCTTCTCTGACAGGGCCATGCCTATAGATAAAGGTATGACAAGCCCCGTTAAACCGGCAAAATGATTATGGTTCACATATGTCGCGGAAAGAAATAACGGCTTATCCCACCACGATTTATCCAGAACCCCTAAATATTGCAATATCCCGAACATGGCGATCCCCGTACCCGTTACTAAAATTAAATTTAAAATTCTTTTTATCTGTTTTTCTATCGTGATGCAGTTCACGACCAGATAAAAGACAAGGCCCAGGATTATAAACCTTGCAATCTCCATGACCGAGCCATAGATATAATCCGACCTGAAGACCGCTATAAGGGAAAGGATGAAAAACAATAATATGGGCGCGTCTAAAGGTGTTCTTTTTATTCTTATCTCTCCATATGTAAGCTGTTTAAATATATATATAAGAAATGCGGCCAATATAATAATATATACAGAGGCGTAAGCCCATATCCTCACCGCGCCTCTGGCTATGGGAGCGAATATCAAAATTGAGTTAAGTAGCAATTCTATCATATGGTTTTGGTGAAAATCTTTACAATGTCCCTGTCAAACTGGGTCCCGCTATGCCGCGCGAGCTCAGACATGGCCGCCTCTTTCGAGACAGACCTTTTGTAGGAATGCGGGGAAATCATGGAATCGTATGCCTCTGCGATTGCAATTATACGGGCGGCCTTTTTGATCTTTTCTCCGCTAAAACCCCTTGGATAGCCTTTGCCATCCAGCCTCTCGTGATGCTGCAATACAACACCCGAGATCTCTTTTAACCCCTCTATCGAGCTCAATATCTCTTCCCCTGCTATAGGGTGATTTTTTATCGACCTATACTCTTGGGGTGTCAGGCCTTCTGATTTTAAAAGTATGTGCTTCTCTATGGCCATATGGCCTATATCATGAACAAGACCCGCTATCTCTATATATTTTATATCCGCCTCGCTCATGGCCATTGCCCTTGCGATCTTGCCGGACAGCATGGACACGTTTTTCGCGTGCATTATCAATGAATTACCTGCAGGACCAAGCGTCTTAAAAACAGGCAGCATGGCAGTGCATAATCTGAACATCAAAGAAAACTTATCTTCATCGCCTCTTAGCACGACCCTGTCGCCTAATGTAGCCAAGAGTTCGCTCTTACGAATCCTGTGATGGCCGCCAGGCGTCTTGAGTGTATTTAATTTGCTGGCATAGATATAATTCTTTATCGTAGAAAGACTCAGATTAAAATGCTCTGCTGCCTGCTTCGGCGTGAAATAGATGTCTCCGTCGAATTTCTTTTTCATGATTCCCCCTGTTCGATATTAGTTAGTTTTAACTTTTTTTAAGCGCTTTATATTAAGACGGTCCTTGAGTTTTTGTGTCAAAAAACGGGATTAAGCAGTATTATAGTATTTTCTGTAATAGTAATGCGGGTAGGAATAAGAGTCGTTGGTAAGCGAGATATTATTTACAATAATCCCTAAAATCCTTGCGTCCACCTTTTCCAGTAAATCCTTTGAGCGGTTTAAAAGATCTCTTGTTGCCTTGCCGCCTTCAGCTATCAAAACCACGCCCGTACAGATAGTGGATAAGATCTGCGCATCTGTAACAAGCGCTATAGGAGGCGAGTCGAATATTATCTTTGAAAATTCTGAAGTGGCATTTTCCAGGAAAAGCTTCATCCTCTCCGACGAGAGTAGTTCTGCCGGTCTGTGCGTAGCCTTTCCGGCTGTAACCACATACAGGTTATCATTGCCTGAATGTCTTACGACACTATTAAAATCATTTTTTCCTGAAAGAAATTCGGACAGGCCTGATTCATTTTTGTCGTTAAATATCGTATGCACCCTGGGCTTACGCATATCAGCGTCCACCAGGAGGACCCTTTCGCCGCTATTCGCTATCATCATTGCAAGATTTACCGCGGTCAGAGTCTTGCCCTCGCGCGGTACAGAACTGGTGATGACAAGACTCTTTGCAGAGCTGGAATGATTTAAGGAAAAGAGTAGATTTGTCCTTATAGAACGATATGCCTCGGCAGCCAACGAATGTGAGTCTTTCTCTACAATGCGGTCAATATCTAATTTTTTCTTTATGTTCTTGCCGTCGGTCCTTACCCTGGGCACAGAACCTAATACAGGTATTTGAAGCAAGGCCGCTATCTCAGCAGGATCTCTGAGTGTGGTATCCATATAATCCCTGAAAAACGCTAATCCTATCCCGCCTGCGAAACCCAGTATCATAGAAAAAATTATATTAAGTTTCTTCCTGGGTTTGATAGGTTTCCTGGGCACTTCTGCCATATCCTGTATACGTATATTATTTGCCTGTACCTGACTCGAGATAGATGTCTCCTTTAACCTGTTAAGCACGATCTCTAACATGCGCTCATTTGTGTCCACCTCTCTCTGCAGGGCATTATAATCTATTATCTTTCTATCCAGTTCGAGCGCCTTCTTTTTCTCCCCATCTAACGCTATCTTCAGTTTCCTTTCTTCTTCGAGCGCGCTCTTGTAATCGTTTCCAACTTCGTCTTTTATGCGCGACGCGAGATAGGCTATATTGTCCAAAAGGCGTATCATCTTAGGATGCTTGTGCTTGTATACCTTTTTATAATCGGTCAACAGCGCCTCCTGCTTCAAATAGTCATTTTTTAATTGCAGCAGCGTCTCATTGTCTGCCAGAAGCGCGGGTAGATTCTCCAATAGCATCTCGCCTTCTTTATCCAGCAGGCTTTTGTAAGTAGTCTCGGCCTTTACCCTTCTCTTCTGGGCATCGACATAACCTGCATTCAGTCTTTCCAGCGAGTCATTGGTAATATTCTCCTGATTTTTTATTGAAACAACATTGTTTTCCTCTTTATATACCTGCAGATTGAGCTCTGACTCTGTGACCCTTCTCTTTTGTTTCTCGACTTCCTGCCTCAACCACTCCTGGGCCTCGCCTGATATCTTTATCTTTAATGCAAGGTTGGAATATACATAACTCCTGGCAAATTCATTTGCCAGGCGGGCGGCCTGTTTAGGATTTTTATCGTCGATCTGTATCCCTATCATCCTGGTGTCTCTTATCGACTTGACCTCTAATTTTTTAAGAAGCACCTCTATCGGGTCCTTTGCCTTTTTAAAATCTTCTTGATTAAAAAGCTTGAGCTTTTTAATAACAGCGTATGCCAGGCGTCTGCTCTTGATTATCTCGTACTGTGTCTCCATGTAATCCCTGTATCCCCAATAATTGTTTTCGCCTAACTCGACGACATCTCTCACGTCGCGGCCTGATAAAACCTCCGGACTCCTGGCGTCGACGATCACTGTTGCGGTAGCGCGATAGATCTTCTGCTGTTTAAAGGTACCTATCGCAATGGTAGTAACGGTTATCAGGAAGAAACTTATAAAGATCCACTTCCTGCGCCGCAATACCGCAAGATAATCCTTTATATGTATTGTTTTGTTAATATCGCCTATATTCATATGCCTTCCTCTGGTTTTAAAAGAAACTCTCCGGCACGACAATGATGTCACCGGGATTAATAGTTATATCCTTTGCCTTGTCGCCTTTCTTCGTAATGTCTGTTATCCTTATAGGTATGGTTACCTGATTGCCATCTTCGACCCTTATCACCTTGGTCCCGTTCTGGGCTGCGCCTTCTTTAAAACCACCGGCCATGGTAATCGCCTCTAAAACAGTGGTAGGTCTGTCTTTAAAAAGCTCGTATTCGCCGGGCTCGTTTACAAAACCCATGACGAACACTTTTTCTGCGCGGTAATCCTCAATAAAAACAGTTACCTGCGGATCGACCAGGTAATCCTTTTCCAGCAATTCTCTTATTGTGTCTTCAACCTCATCTACTGTAAGGCCCTTGATCTGGACATTACCTAAAAGAGGGAATGTGATCTCGCCTTTTGAATTCACCCTTGCCTTAGTGATAAGATCAGGCTGTTCATATACTGTTATAAGGATCACATCGCCTGCGTCTATCTTGTATTCTGCGGAATACAAAAGACCTGGCATTATGACTAAAATCAGCGAGAGGATTATTATTTTTGATCTTTTTTTAACCTGTGTGATCATATTAAAATTCAGCCCGCGCTGACAATGTAACCACGTTTTGATCATAGTCAAATATGCCGAAATTAGAATCCCTTACTATATGATCGATCCTGAAGGTCATGGTCAACCATTCCTTCATATAATAGTTTAGTCCCGCGCCGAGCGAAGAATAGCTATCTTCTCTCTTTTTGGTCTCGCCACCCTCTGTGGTCTCTGTAGGATAAGAATTTATCTGGTATAGACCTGTAAGAAAACCGAGCAGCTTAGGCGTGAAGTAATGGTCGTATGTGGCGGAAACATTTTCAGCCTTGTAAAAATTATTAGTGCTATATGTCGACTCATGTGCTGTGCGCGAGGCTGAGAGCTTTAGCGCATCCTTGTCTGAAAACTTATGCATAACCTCTGCGTATAAGACGCCGGAATCAAAATCTGTGGAACCCGCATCCTCGTAATCCCGTAACATTAAACCTGTCTTTATAGTAGCGGTGGTCTTTGGTGTCAATTCCCCTATTGCGCCGACCAGGAACTGATGGTAATCCGAATCAGAGCGCACTGAATTATCGTCATATCTCACCTGGGCAAAATCATATTCAAATAGAAGATCTGTCTTTGGAAATGTCCGGTGGGTAACCATAAATGAATAGATGTGTTCTTTTCTGTCATAAACGTCATAGGTATCTTCGGATCTATAATCACGGATAAAATTCTCATAACCAAGATGTATGCCGAGCCTCTCTCTCTGGAGCTTGGCCTTGATGCCTGCCCTGTTGTCAGCCCTTTTTACCCTGTCTGTGTCTTCTGTAGAGGGCCTTTCATAGGTATACGAGAACTCATCATATATTGTAAAGTCAACATCGCGCCAGTCCAGGTCCAGATCACCGGAAAGGTAATGGCTGGTGGCGTCCTGAGAAGAGTTATCCATGTATTTGGAGTAACCTATATGATAATCTAACCTGAAAAGATGATCACTGAATGGCCATTCAAGGGCAATACCCGGGGTAAGCGTTACTATGAAATCATCCTTTTCATCGCTTGAGTCCAGAAACACATTATCATCGTATTGTAGCTGGATTTCACCCCACGGGATAATCTCTATATCAGTATCCCCGAATTTAAGGCCTTCTGCAGCATGTAATGGTGAGCTAAAAAACAAGGAAATACTAAGGAAGGTGATGAATATTAAAATCTGGTATACTCTTTTCATGTCTTACCTCTCTTTTTAAAATGTGCGATTTTATGCGAATTTAACTAAAAGTATACCGGATTATAAAAGTTTTGTCAAGAGTTTTTTTAAGTTTTTATCTATGCCTCCTTTTCTGCTTTTGGCTCTGAAGCTTCCCTGATTGCTCAATAAAGCTTAATAAATTACCTGATTGTTTATGCCATGTAAAGCCCTGTTTAACAATCTCGATACCCTCCCTGCCCCATTCCTTTAGATATTCCCTGTTCTCATAACAATGATTTATGGCCTTTGCGATGGTCTCTGGGTCATTCTGCTTTATATAGTATAAACATTTTCTATCACCCGCTACATTTCTGAAGGTCCATATATCAGAACATATAACAGGCTTTCCCATAGCAAGGTATTCTAATAATTTTATAGGATTGTTATTATTCCAGTATTCTATATCAGGATAGGCCATGATAGCACAATCACAATAACTGATATAAAGCGGCACCTCAGGATAAGGTACTGCATTCAAAAAATACACCCTTTTTTCCAGGCCAAGGGCCTTGGCCTTCTCGAGTATTTCATTTTTTGCCCCGCCATCCCCGATGAAAACCAGGACTATATCCTTATTATTCACTCTTTTTACAGCCTCTACGGTCTCAAGCGCCCCCCGGTTGTATCCGATCTCGCCATGCTGCATTAAGACAAATTTATCCCTGAGAAAATCAGGCCTGCGGCAGCCCCTGGTCTTATCCGGAGAAAACATGTCTATATCAGCTCCTGACCCCCAGACACCTATAAAAGAGGGTTTAAACCCGAAACGGTCGCATACGCACTGCTTATAATGATCGGTTATAACAGTCATACCATCCAAAAAGCTCTTACAATACCTATAAGACAACGTGGTGTAAAACTCTAGTATCTTGTCATTTAATGTCGGCTTATGCGGCTGTATATTATAGAAAGGCGCCCTGTTATCAACAATGATCAGCGTCCTTCTCCCTGGTAAGATTGCAAATGGCACGCTGAACCAGACAGTAAATACATCTAAAATAACTACATCCGGCTTAAATATTAAGTAGTGATATATAAACTTTGCAAAGCCAACGATCCAAAAAGTCAATAATCTAAGAAATCTTTTTCTTATTATAAAAACAGGTATATAACCCCTGCTAAATATGTTACCGGAGGGCGAGCCTGCTATAGCGATCCTGACATCGCACCTCCAACTTTCTTCCAACTCTCTACACATCTCGCGCCATGTCGTTATGTGCAGTTTATCTATATCAAACTGGAGTCTTGGAAACCATAATATTTTCATTATTTTCCCTGCTTTGTTTTATGGAGATATTCAGCAAGCCGTATATCAACCAGGCAAATTGAATGGTATGCCCATACCTTAGATATTCTATCTTTATACCATCTATTAATATTAATATGACGCTGACAAACAAAAAAAACAGCACGTACCAGTTGTCGTTTTTATTCTTCGCTACTAAAATACGCCAGCTTTCAAACAGCATCTTTAACCAGAAGGCTAAATGAATTAGTAGCCCCAGAATCCCGATTTTATACAATATTGTCAGATATAAAGAATGAAAAGAATCTGCTGAATAATAAAGCGAGCTTACATTGTACAGTCCTTTCCCGAAGATTGTCGGCTCTCTGAGAAAGATACGAAACGCATCCTGCCAGATCTTCCCGCGATTAATCGCTTCCGGGCTCAACAAATCCGAGTAGCGAAAATAGACCTCTAATCGTCTTGTCAGGCTATCTATCTGCTTAGGGAAAACCCCGAATAGAATGATACACGTTAAAAAAAGCAATAGGACGATTTTTATAGTGCTCCACTTGCTGTCCTTTTTTAGTATATTTACCAGCGTAAGGATCAGGGCCAATCCAAAGATCAGGAGGAAAAAAGCGGATCTTGTCACCGTGAAAATAATACCTGCCAGGCAGCAAAATAAAGAAAAAATGTAAACATTCTTTTTAAAATGGTAGAAAAGGCCTATGGATAATATGCTTCCCACCAGAAACCATTCTGCCAGAAGTTCATAGTCCCATACAGTGCCTATAGATCTGTGCATCCCTTCATATACAGAGACCTCTGATACAGGTACCCTGGGACTAAAGACTGCCAGGTACTCTGTCGCGGTTGGGAATTTATACACCAAAAGCACGATCCCTGACTGTACGACAAGAGTAAACAGGATCACCTTGATGACCGTTCTCACATCTGAATGGTCCCTGATAGTAGCGAGTATTATAAAATACAGCAAAATACCGCTTATATTGGCAATATAATATCTGATTGATTGGCCCATGAAAGACGGGTTAAGAATCAGTGATACTGTCATAGAAGTAAAGATCAATATAGGCAGTATAAATATGAATTTTGGCTCCATGGTCAGGCTTTTTCTCTCGAAGAGATGACGCAGGATCGTAATTATAAACAGAAAATATATCATTATAGTTGTGACTGTCAACGCGTCCCTTCCTGAAAATTGCAATAAATATGGGAACGGGATACTTAATACCACAAAATACAACATATATTTATCTATTTTCTCAAGGCCGAACCTGTAAACCATGCCTCCTAATAGTAATGCTAAAAATATTAAGCTAATAATTCCAAATGCAGTCCTGCTCCCGCTAAGGGTCAAAAGTCCTAAAATTATCGCTATAAGGCATGAGGCGCACAGAAACCAGATATGTTTTCGCATTTTTATGTCTTTTTAATGTTTAAATGGTTTACCCATATATCGTTCTAGTTTCTTTATCCTGTTCTCTCTTTTAATAAGGGAAGGGTCTTTGATTATCTCGATTATTGTCTGGGCCTTTTTGATAATGTAGCAGGGGCGTCCGATATCACTTACGCAAGGGGGATCCCCGTATTTACCATAGATATACAGTCCCGGCTGGCTAAACTTTTCAAAATACCGCCTGGATAAAAAGCTCTCAGGGTTTATATCCACAGGGATATCTGCAAATCGCTTTATAACCGAAGTCCTGGCAACATGAGGGTTTAAGGACCAGATATTTGATTTTATAAGATCTAACCCATCAATATATATCTCTTCGCCCGGGAGCAGGTATAGCTCATTTCTTCTGGCAAGATTTTTTTTCATCCTGTTGCTGGGTCTTTTGATCTCTTGCTTGCTGAATCTGATATTATGGATATTCTCATTGTCCTTCATGACTCGTATTATGGCAGTAAGATCTATGGGCTTAAGAAACACCCAATCATCTTCTAAATGAAAATAGTATTCCGACTGTAAGTTTTTAAATAAATGGTTGACTGCGTTAGCAAAGGTATGTCTCTCTTTATTTATGTTAATGTCGCTGATTCTATTATACTTCAAAAATTCAAGCAATCGGGGTAAATAGCTTTTATTTTTTTCCAAAACATCTATATGTATAATGAATCTAAAACCTTTGTCGTATCTTACATTTTTCATAAAACTTGCGTAGGTTGTTTCAAATTGCTTTCTGCATATTGAAGTCACGATCACGTCTATCATTTTTATCCCTTTAAGGCCTTGGAACAGACATCAAGATAACTCTCTCCGACCTTTTCTGCTCTATGATTATCCTGAAATCTCTTATATCCCCCGATAGCAATTTTTTCATAGTAGCTAGTGTCATTATAAAGACGGTTGATGCGTTCGACTATGCTTTCATCGTTTGCGACTATTGAATCAATGTCATCGTTAAACTCATAATGATTGCATGTCGTGACGAGCGGCGTTTTCATGGCCCAGGCATCTCCTATAAAACCCCACCCGCCCCGGACTGCCGGGGAATAGCAAAAATAACTGCTTTTGATCAGCCTTAGGCACTCATCCCGTGGCATGGTTTTTACGTATTTTATTCTATTCGAAAATGTTTTTCGCAATTCATCGACGATATATGAATAATATCCAGTGCCGACAAAATAAAATTCTTTTACAGGCGTCCTGGAAAATAGTTCAGGCAAAACCTTCTTGAATTCATGAAAATTTTTATGCGCATCAAATGATCCGATAAAAAGAGCCCTGCCCTGATGGCGCTCTATCTTTTCCCCGGATACCAGCTCTTTTCCCGGCCAGGGGATATAAATAGCCTGCCTTGGGTGTCTTGATGATCCAATGGCCTTGTTTCGATCGCCAGGATAATGACTTATGATCTCGTCTGAATGGCGGAGCAGCCATCTCCAGCATAAAAAACCTATTATCTTCCCCAGGGCGTCGCCTGTAATCTTATTCTTTATAAATCTCTGGTGGCCGATAATACCATACGGGCTGTCCCAATCAAACAGAAATTCTAACCTTAACACAATAGGGATATGAAAATCCTTTTTTATCCTGACGGCTACAGGCATGTTGATGCTATTTTCACAAAAAATAATATCTGGATCGAATTTTTTTACAATTTTTTTTATTACATTATATTTTTTAATCGCCGGATAGCATGACCTTTGCTCTTTTAGTGTTTTAAAGACTCTGTGGATAGAAATATTGCCATCGAACTCTACTTCTGGTGAAGGTTCAACCCCTGCCCCCTTCAATATATTTTCTATATTGGATATTGCGAGTATTCTGTGATTCTTTTCCGCGATGTATTTATAGGCATAATAATTATCGTTGAATTCCTTATTTATCCCAGGGGTCAGCAATAGGATATTCATATCAATTTATCTAAATGCTATCAGGCGCTTCTCTCTCAAATAAAAAAACATAATAGCTGTAATAAAAGACTCTGTAAACAATACAGCTATAGAGATGCCTATGTGTTTATAGATCGGTGTTAACACTAATGCCAGAGCTATATTAATAATGCCTGCGGAAATAAATATTTTTGAAAGCGCGGCCTTCAGATTAAAAGGGATCATCGTCTGGGTGCCGAACATGGTGTTTAAACTGGTTAAAAATGGCAGGAAGGCTAAAATCCTCAATACGATTATTGATTTTTGATATTGTGGTCCTAATATAGTATTTGTTATAAACGCGGCGAATACAAAAATCCCCAGAGAAACAATGAAACTCCCGCCGCCTACAAGGATAGTCAGCTTTCCTATAAAGCCCAGGGCCTTTTCCCTGGATTCGTTAGCAAGTTTGCTTATATAAGGATAGACTGCGTTCGATAAAGGAGATAATAGTTTTTGCACTGCCCTGATCAGCCTCTCTCCTGCCGAATAATATCCCACAATCGTATTATTAGTGAAGAGGCCCAGAATAAATGTGTTGCTTGTCGTATATAGACTAACCGAAACCCCCGAGATAAATATATACCAACCTTCTTTTAACTGGTGTTTTATGCTTTTAAGATCAGGACGGGAAAATCTTATTTTAAAACTCCTGCGCACGATCCACAGGCCTGAAATCCCGGCTATTAAAAACCCCAGAGAATTTATTAAAGGCACATAGATATAATCCTCCGCCTTTCTGATAAACACAAAGATCGAGATCGTAAAAATAAGCTTACTAGCGATATTTAAAAATGTGATATATTTCATCCTTTCCATTCCCTGAAAAAACCAGATCGGAAGGAGCGCATTGCCTATAACCACCCCGAAGGTAAAAAGATAGATAAGCCAGTCGTTTCTAAACTTTGGCACGGAAGAGACTAAACCTATCAGGACTAAAAAACTAAGGGCCAGGAAACATAATTTAATTAATAACACCGAGCTGAAGATCTTTGTTATTTCCTTTTTGTCTCCCCTGTTTATAGATATCTCTCTCGTTGCCGACATATGGAATCCGTAATTTGTTAAAATAACAAAATACTGAGCAAATGCCTGCGCAAATGCGACTAACCCGAATTTCGCTGGCCCTAAAACTCTGACCAGATAAGGGAGGGTGATAAGAGGAAGGATGTAATCTGCCGCCTGTAGAAAGGAGAGCGAGAAAAAATTCCCTACCACTACCTTTTTTTCAGGAGTGGAAGTCGCCCTCTTAAAAAGATTCCTGATAAATGACATAACTCCTGATTGGGACTAACCTTTTATTAGGGCCATTGTTTCTGCCCGGGTTTTGGAATTTTCCTTAAAGACGCCTCTTACAGCGCTTGTAACTGTCATAACGCCTGCTTTTTTCACTCCCCTCATGCTTAGGCACAAATGTTCTGCCTCAATAATCACCATGACGCCGCGCGGTTTCAGCTTTTTCATCAAGACTTCAGCTATCTCTGTAGTCAATCTCTCCTGGACCTGCAGCCTCTTGGAAAGGGTTTCCACTACACGAACCAGCTTGCTTAATCCTGTAACTCTATTGTTTTTAGGCACATACGCGATATGGGCCCTGCCTATAAAAGGCAAAAGGTGATGCTCGCACATTGAATATAAAGGTATGCCTTTTAAAAGCACGATTTCATCATGCTTCTCTGACAGGAGTACTTCCAACTCCATGGAAGGATCAGCTGCAATACCACTGAATATCTCCTCGTACATATCAGCGACCCTCTCGGGCGTCTTCTTTAAATCAGGTCTTTCCGGATTTTCGCCTATCGCCTCTAAAATCATCCTAACTGCCTTGTTTATCTTCGCCTTATCCACTTATCCCCCTCTATTTTCCTATACAAAACTCGGAAAATATCCTGTCTAAAGTTTCTTCGGTTATACTATGACCTGTTATCGCGCCCAGATTTTCAATGGACGAACGCACGTACACGCCTATGCAATCCATTGGGATTTTCCCATTAAAAGAATCTATCGCCGCATTTATATCTCCGAGAGAATGCCGCAACATAGCCAATTGTCTTTCATTGGAAACGCTCACCAAATCCGCAGATGGCGCCTTGCCTTTAAATATTATATCACAAATAACGCGTTCTAATCCTTCAATTCCTGATAAATCAATCGCTGATGTGTAGACCACGCTGTTCTTAGGAAACGCCTTTCTGACAACTTTAAGATCTATGCGTTTTTTTAAATCTTTCTTATTTATCACTATTATTATATTTTCTTTGTTTTTTAAATTACGCATTATAGCCTGGTCATTTTTATTTATCCTTCTAGAATAATCCAGGACAAGAAGGATCAAATCTGCCGCCTCTATGGAAGAATGGCTTCTTCTCACGCCTTCTTTATCTACCGGGTGCCTGGTATCTATTATGCCTGCAGTATCTACAAGCACCAAAGGTATGCCTTTAATACTTACAATTTCCTCTATTGTATCCCTGGTTGTGCCAGGTATATCCGTTACAATAGCCCTGGATTCCTTGATCAATGCGTTCATAAGGCTGGACTTGCCAACATTAGGGCTTCCGCATATAACCGTCTTTATGCCCTGCCGCAAAACCCTGCCATCGCTGGCGCTGGATATAATTTTTTCTATATCTTTTTTAATCCCTTTGAGCCCCTTTAGCACATCCTTCTTTTTAGCCTTGTCTACATCTTCCTCATATGAAAAGTCTATTGAGGCCTCAATATTTGAAAATATACTCAGCAATCTATTTCTTACATCTTCTATCTTTTTTGAAAAAGTGCCTTTAAGGCTGTTTATAGCAGCTCTCAAACTCAGGTCTGTCTTTGCTCTGATTACATCTAATACTGCCTCAGCCTGGGCAATATCAATCCTGCCATTCAGAAATGCCCTCTTTGTAAACTCCCCTGGCTCAGCCAGCCGTGCGCCATTCTCTAAAACAATGCCTAAAATTTTTCGCAGCGGCACTATACCGCTATGGCAATTTATCTCAACCACATCCTCTTTTGTGTAACTTTTTGGAGCTCGCATCACTGTCAATATCACTTCATCAACGATTCTTTTGTCTTCCCTTATATGCCCATAGTGCACTGTATAAGTTTTGACACCTGACGGCCTTTTGCCGTTTCTCGACATAAAAATCCTGTCCGCGATCTTAAGCGCATCACTGCCGCTTAATCGCACAATACCTATGCCGCCCTCACCCACAGGCGTCGAAATGGCTACTATCGTATCATCCAATCCAAACCTACTCATCCCTATCCCTTGTTCAAGGCTAAGCCTTGAACATAAGTAGATGTTCAAGGCTTAGCCTTGAACAAGACATGGCATCGCCAACGACGTATAAAGAGCCGGTAACTAGTATCAGATCTTCCTTGTCCGCAGCGCTAAAACTTAATTTAAGCGCCTCTTCTACGTCATTAGCTATCTCAGCCTTGGTCCTTGAAAAATTCTCTTTTAAATAAAAAGGCTCTTTTGCGCGACTATTACTAGATTTGGTTAAAATCACCAAATCACTGGTCTTGTCTAACTCCGTGCTCACGCCTTTTATATCCTTGTCTCTCGATATGCCGAATACAGATATTAATCTTTTATACCTGAAAATCTCTTTTATCGACGACAAAACCGCCTTTATGCTGGCTACATTCTGCGCCCCATCCAGGATTACATATGGCTCTTTCCTGACTACCTGTAACCTGCCAGGCCATGAGACATTTTTTAAGCCTTTTCTTATAGCCTCTTCCTTTATATTTATGTGATTTAACATACTTACAGCAAGCGCTGCATTCTCAACCTGATGCCTTCCTATTAAATTTATCTCTAAATCTTTATCCATTTCCCTGCCAGCTTCATATAACTTAGCATTTCTTTCTCGGCATGCTTCTCTTATAACACCCATTATCTTTTCATCCTGTGGAGCAGAAAACACTATGCCTTGAGGTTTAATAATCCCTGCCTTCTCCCTGGCAATTTCTTCTAAAGAAGCGCCGAGCTTGTCAGTATGTTCCAGGCTAATACTCGTTATGCCGCAAATAAGCGGCTCTGTAACATTTGTCGCGTCAAGCCGCCCGCCAAGACCTGTTTCCAGCACAGCAAAATCTACTTTTCTTTCTTTAAAATATAAAAATGCGCAGGCTGTAAGTATTTCAAAGAACGACAAGCTGCCTAATTCGTCGCGATTTCTGAATTTCTCAGCAACAGGCCTTATTTTCTCAATTAACGCGACAAATTCTTTTATATCAATAACCCCTTCGAAACCTTCACCCTTCACCCTACACCCTTCACCTAAAATTCTAATCCTCTCCCTTACATCCAAAAGATGCGGAGAGGTATATAGCCCCACGCTATACCCTGCTTCCTTTAATATAGAAGCTATGATAGCGCAGGTTGAACCTTTGCCTTTAGACCCTGCTATATGTATTGTATTAAGTCCAAGGTGAGGATTACCTAATTCCCGCAGAAACTCATGCATCCTCTCAAGCCTAAAGCTCGATGCATAAGCGTATCTTGGTAGCTTTTCAAAATCTATAAAGGAATCGATGTAGTCGAGCGTCTTGCAATAATCCATGCTACCTTTAAAGTTAAGGCAGTCTTTTAGTGCTTGAAGTGACGGGCGCCTGTAAAGACCATGCTTATGCCAGCCTCGTCGCAGGCCTTTATGACATGCTCGTCGCGTATAGAGCCGCCAGGCTGGACAATGCTGGTTATGCCTGCCTTTTTCGCTTCCTGTATGGCATCCTCTTTAGGAAAGAACGCGTCACTCGCGCATGTGGCGCCTTTGCATCGACCGTTTGATTTTCTTATGGCTATGATCATCGAGTCTACCCTCGACATCTGGCCTGCGCCAACACCGACTGTCTTGGTACCATTACATAATACTATCGCGTTCGAGCGGACATGCTTTACTATCTTCCAGCCAAAAAGTAAAGATTTCAGCTCGTCCTGTGTTGGCTTTTTCTTAGTAACCGCCTTTAAATCCTTCTCGTTGATCTCCAGGACATCCCTGTCCTGGATCAAAACCCCGCCTAGCACCTTTTTCAGATCATAATCATTTTCCACGCCTCTTAATTTACCCACCTCTATAAGCCTGAGGTTCTTCTTTTGTTTTAAAAGCTCCAGCGCATCGCTATCGTATTCCGGCGCAATAATACATTCTGTAAAATCTGCTGATAAAATTGCCTGAGCCGCAGCCTTATCAACCTTTCTATTTAATCCGACAATACTGCCAAATGCCGACACCCTGTCGCAATCCAATGCATCAAGATACGCCTTATCCAATGTCTCTCTCTGCGCTGCGCCGCAGGGATTGGTGTGTTTTATGACGCTTGCTGCCGGTTCCTTAAACTGCTTGACTATCTCAAGCGCTGCGTCAAGATCAATAATATTATTAAACGAAAGCTCCTTGCCGTGCAGCTGCCTGGCATTGCTTATACCGACGACATTCACGTTTTTATCTTTGTAAAAAGCGGCTTTCTGGTGCGGGTTCTCACCATATCTCAAGCTCTGCACCTTTCCAAAGCTTAAGCTTAAATCATCAGGAAATGCCGCATCTTTACCTTTCTCTCCATTTAACTGGGCCTTTAAATAATTGTATATCGCTGTATCGTACTTTGACGTCTTCTCAAAGACCTCGACACCCAATTCAAAATGCAATTTATCTGAAATCGAGCCATTGTTCTTTTTTAATTCTCCCAACACATCCTTGTACCTGTCCGGGCTACAGACGATCGCCACGTCCTTAAAGTTCTTTGCCGCTGAACGCAGCATGCTTGGCCCGCCTATATCTATATTCTCAATGGCCTCTTCCTGCTTCACGCCCTCCTTGGCCACTGTCTTCTCAAATGGATAGAGGTTCACGACCACCATATCGATCAATTCTATGTTGTGTTTTTTTACCTGCTCCATGTGATCCTTATTTTCACGGAGAGACAAAAGCCCGCCGTGGATCTTCGGGTGTAATGTCTTTACCCTGCCGTTAAGCATCTCTGGAAAACCTGTATAGTCAGATACAGACCTTACCTTTATACCCAAACCGCTTATGAGCTTTGCGGTCCCGCCAGTGGACAATATCTCCACACCTAACTCATTCAGGCCTTTCGCGAATTCCTCCAGCCCGCTCTTGTCTGACACGCTGATAAGCGCCTTCTTTACCTTCCGCATCTTTCCCTCCTCTATATGTTGAAACGGATGTTGATGATGTCCCCGTCTCTTACGATATACTCCTTGCCCTCAACCTTTAATACACCTCTCTCGCGCGCCTTATGCATGGAGCCGCACTTTATGAAATCCCCGTAATTCACGACCTCTGCCCTTATAAAGCCCCGCTTCATGTCAGAATGTATTTTACCTGCTGCCTCGATTGCTGGCAAGCCGGATTTTAGATACCAGCCTTTTGTCTCTTTATCGCCTGTTGTAAAAAATGTGATGAGGTCCAGCTTTTTTGATATCAATTTCGACAGCTCTTCCCTCAAATCATGCCCGATCCCCATCTCCTTCAAAAATTTATTTCTCTCTTGAGGTTCTAATTCCAGCACCTCTGATTCTATTTTTCCACAAAAGTAAATATGTTGTATACCTAAAGACTTGGCATATTCTTCGAGAGGCCCTGTCTTATTCGAATTATCTGAAATATTTATCGCCAATATCAAGGGTTTCAAGCTTAAAAATACCATGCCGGAAAGAAACCTTATCTCGTCCTCGTCAAGTCCGGCTTTATACAAAACCTTCCCTTCTGAAAGCGTATTCTGATACCTTTCTAATATCTTCGACTCTCTTTCCTTGTCAGGCCTTGATTCCTTTTTTAGCCTTTCGATCCTGTTCTGTACGACCTCAAGATCTGTAACAATAATATCAGTTATAAGTTTCTCAAAATCCTTTTTGGGATCCTGACTAAAAACCGCGCCTATCACGCATATAAATAGATCTATATCCTGTAATTTCGAAAGGTCTTTTTTTGCAAAAGAAGATAGAGCGCCCAGATCTATAAAAGTAGTCTCCGGATAAGTCCTTTTCTTTGAAGAAAAAATCTCAAAAATCCCGTCAACGCGAGGATCCGCGGATTTAAACACGCCTATGTCGCCTGATACGCCTGCCTGCAACAATACCTTTAATAGAGTGCTCTTTCCGCTCTGTGAAGGGCCAATTATACCGATCTTCATGATGTCTTAAGGTGGGATACTACTTCGAACTCCTCGCTTTCCTTGCCTTTTTTATCCTCTAATTTTATCCTTATCTTCACTGCCTTTGGCAGCACTGAATCTGAATCCCAGGTGTCGCTCCAGTCCACGCCATCGTAATACGAAAATCCTAGCTCGGAGATGTTGTCGGCCAGGATATCGCTCTGGTCCTGTGTTGAAAAATCATAGTCAGGCTCAATATCCTCGTTGCGTAAGAGAAACTTCCGCTCTTTATCCAACCAGTATTCTATCTCTGCCGCCTCGAATACGCCTGACGAGCTTGAAACAAAAGAGACAAACTTGACTTCGTCTTTTTCTCCGATAAATCTGCAAAGCCCGTCCTCCCTTATCACTGCCTGAGAAAGCTCCATGCTTATCTTTCCTATTGCAGCTCTAGCATTGTGGTAGCGCTCGCTTCTCGCCTCGCCTTTCTGCCAGGATTTAGAGGAACTACTGAATATCGTAAAGGTAGAGGCCACGATCATGGCCAGTATAGCCAGGGATATAAGCATCTCTACCAGAGTAAACCCTGTTCTATCGCGTAACATATGTCACGAAATCCTTTGAACGCGTCCTGTTCCGCTCAGGCCAGTTCACAGTCACTGTAATCTGCCTTATATCGTCGTCGGACTCCAGGCCTTCTAAATCAACCTCGTCTATTGCTATCTCCCATTCAAAATCTCCTTCGCTTCCTGAAAGGGGTATCTTAGGAGGGAGTTCTGTTATGGCGTCAAAACCTGATATCTTTATTTCTTCAATCTTATTCTGCGCCAAAAATGCCGCCTTAGTCACCATGCCTGCGCGATACGAAGCCCTCAGCCCAACAGGAAATATCTGCAGTATGCCTACCAGCCCGATCGCAAGCACTGCCACAGCAATGATCAGCTCTAAAAGCGAAAATCCTTTTTTATTCATTCTTTTACTCTATAAGTCTGGCAAGTGAAAATAGCGGCATGAACATCGAGACGACAATAAAACCCACGACCAAACCCATCGCCACTATAAGTATAGGCTCCAGCAAAGACGTGAGCCCGCTTATTGCCACATCCACTTCTTCCTCAAAATTATCAGCGATCTGTATGAGCATCTTGTCAAGCTGGCCTGTCTCCTCGCCGATATTTATCATTTTTACGACAAGCATCGGAAAGGCCCTGCTCGCCTCCATTGGCTTGGACACGCTCTCGCCTTCTTTTATGCTATCGCGAATATGCAGGACCGCGCGGCCGACAAACTCGTTGCCCACTGTATCCTTGACCGTATCCAGCGCGCTCAATATCGGCACGCCGCTCGAAAGCAGTGTACCCAGCGTCCTGGAAAACCTGGCTACGCTGATCTGCTGCACGAGCAACCCCACCACAGGTATATGCAGCTTCACCCTATCGATCACGTAACGCCTGTTAGCGCTTTTTATAAGAAACTTATAGAATGCCGCGAGCGCGATCGGCAAGAGCGGAATAAGATACCATGCATTTCTTACTATATCGCTTGTCGCAATAAGAAGCTTTGTGGGAAGCGGAAGCGCCTCGCCTAATTCTGAAAACATATTCGTAAATGTTGGGATCACGAATATCATGAGCATGATGAGTATCAAGACCGCCACCATCATGACAAACGCAGGATACATCAGGGCAGACTTTACCCTCTCTCTCAATTTTTGACTCTTGTCCAAAAATTCAGAGAGCCTCCTGAGTATGCCGTCAAGCATACCGCCGAGTTCGCCTGCCTTTATCATATTGATATAAAATTCGGGGAAGACCTTTGGAAAACGCGAAAGCGCTTCTGAAAATTTCGTGCCGCTCTCTACTTCATTGGCCAGATTTTGTATGACGTCTTTTAGCGCGCCTGACTCTAATTGATCACAGAGAGTCCTGAGCGCCTTTACAAGAGGCAGGCCTGCCGCAATAAGCGTGGAAAGCTGTCTCGTGAATACGACGAGGGACTTCGTGGTGACCCTTTTTTTGAAAATAAGACTTGCTAGGTGTTTGAAAAAATCCATCGGTCATCGCTTTATAGCTACGTCATTTGTCTCTATATAAAAACCTTCTTCAGCGTCGATTATATCAGCGGCAGCAATCCTTTCCCTGGCCTGTATTACCTCTATAGAGCCTACTAATGTCTCTCCTCTATAGACCTTAAAACTATCCATTATGCCAACGCCGTCCTGTTTGCCCACATCTATGACAACAAAATTATGGTCCCTGTTTACAGTAACAACTCTTCCCCTCAA
The DNA here is from genome assembly GCA_018902915.1 of Candidatus Omnitrophota bacterium. Taxonomy (GTDB): domain Bacteria; phylum Omnitrophota; class Gorgyraeia; order Gorgyraeales; family Gorgyraeaceae; genus JAHIPS01. The sequence continues at coordinate 41,247 of JAHIPS010000106.1, forward strand.
CCCGCCTTCCAATGTCGATTCCTTTGCGATGCGCTCAAGGGACGGAGTGGTAAGCCTGGCGCTCGCCCCATAGTCATCGCTTTGCAAAACAATCGGCGGTAGCTCCACCTCTCCTGGCGCGTGATAGGCCTCGGCCCTGTACTCTCCGTCTCTCTTTCTATCCTCAAAGGCGGTCTTCCATTTGCCTATTTCGCTATCTTTGTATCTTAACTCATTTTCCAAACCTGCGATCTTAAGCCGCAGGTCCTCGCGCTCGGCAAACAACCTGTTAAATTCAGCTGAGACATCTCCCAATTCTTCTATCCTCGCCTTTAAAACACGGTTTTCTATCTTGGCGCCATCGACATCCTTTTTATTTATCGCGATCTTATCCTTTTCTCTCAACAGGTCCCTTGTCAAGACCTCTGCGACATCTGTAGAATCCTTGAGCTTCTGCGCCAGGAAATCATTCTCGTCCTTGAGCCTTGAGAGGTTGATATCTAAATCCATATTTTCTGTTTTTAATCTATTTATTTCCAGATCCTTTGGCGTATCTGAATCCTTTAATCTAGCCAGCTCTACCTCGAGCGAGGCCTTTTCTTTTAAAAGCCTCGTGACAAACATGTCTGATTCTACATCCTTCAGCTGTTTCTCCAGGAAGAATTTGCCTTTTTTGACCCTGGCAAGTTCCCTATCCAGATCATCCCTCTCGCCTAAAAGCGCCTCGTATCTGGACCTCAAGTCTTTGCTCCTGGTCTCCAATGTAGACAATTCCCTCCCGACCACTTCCAGTTTTGATTTTAATTCTGTATTTTCCTTGTTTACGGAGGCAATTTCCCTGTTTAGACCGTCGACGGTAGTCTTGAATAAATTCTCCAAGCTCAGATAGTCAGTGTAAAGCCGCTCTTTTGCTACAAAAAACCATCCTGTACTGAAACTACTTAACACCACCAACCCTACTAGTATCCACAATATAGACCTGAGGGTCTTATCCATTACGTTATAGCTCCCTTTCTTAATTTATTATACCATAGATCCTGTTGCGCACAACTATAAATAATTCCTTTGGCTTTAAAATCAGCGCTTTCAGATCCTCGAAAATAAGATAAAGGCTCGGCACTAAGAACAAAGTCAGTATTGTCGAGGACGCCATACCGCCTATAACAGTGATCGCGAGCGGCGACCAGAGATTCGATGATTCGCTCCTGTCAAACGCCATTGGCATAAGCCCGAGAATAGTCGTGGATGTCGTCATAGCGATCGGCCTGAGCCTGTCCTCGCCCGCCTCTATCAATGATTTCAATAAATTCGTTGATTTTTGCCGCCGCAAAAAGTTTATCCTGTCAACCAAAACGATCGCGTTATTTACAACAATGCCCGCGAGCATGATAGCGCCTATTATCACGCCGCGGCTTATAGGCTTGTGTGTGATCTTTAATGCAATGATTATCCCTATGACTGCCAGGGGAACCGATATCATTATAATAAACGGCTGGGTGTATGATTCAAAAAGAGACGCGAGCACGAGGTAAACTAAAAATATGGTTATCCACAATACACCTGTTGGAAATGCCCATAGTTCCCTTTCGTTCTCTAAATTCCTTTCGTAATTACCTCCGATCCTGTAGTAATAGTCTCTTGGAAATTCCATATCTGAAAGATTGGCTCTGATTCTCTTTACTGCCGCTATAAGGGAGTATTTCGTAACCATAGCTGTTATGTGCACGACCCTCATCTTGTTCTTTCTTACTATCTCGCTAGAGCCGATCTGCGGCGTAAAATTCGCAACCTGTTCCAATAATATAGGATAGCCGTCTTCTGAAAAAAGCACGAGTTTTCTTAAATCATCCAGGCGCTCCCTGTCTTCTTTTCTCAAACGCGACACAGTCTCTATCTCTCTTGCCTCTGTATGATATAATGTCGCGCGCAAACCCCTGATCTCGGAATGCAGGGTTTCCGATATATCCTTTGTGGTCAAGCCATACATGCCGGCTCTTTCCTTATCGACGGTAATACCCCATTCAGGCCTGCCGCTGATCCTGGACATCCTTATGTCTTCAAAGCCTTCTATTGTCCCGAGCCTTGTCGCGATTGAAACAGCCAGTTCCTTTAATATAGCGTAATCATATCCATAAAGATCCAGCACGATCTCCTTTAAACCCTTTTCCTCTATCTCTGAAAAGTATATAAACCCTCCTTTATACTTTTGCTCGACAGTCTTGGCCTGTGCGCGTATATCATCTATGATAACCTTGGTGGAGCGCTCTCTCTGAGCAAGCGCCACGAGCTTGACATACGCCTTGCTGGACCACGGCTCAACGCGCGAGGTAAATGTCTTTATCTCTGGTATCTTGGAAAGCAAAAGTTCTATCTCTTTTACCATCTGGTCTGTTACATCCAGCTTTGCGCCCGGCTCCAGTTCTATAAATATAGTAAACCTTCCTTCCTCTGTGCCTGCCATGAATTCTCTATCGATCTTTGACCCCATTAATAGCGCAAGCACCAGTATCCCAAACGCCGCCACCACGAATAGATACCTTAACTTTAATCCAGTCCCAAGAAATCTCCTGTAATATGCCTGTATATTTAAAAATATATTCTTTTGGAATAATTTCTTTTTTGGTCTTGGCGCAGCCGGTATCTTTTTCATGCGGTCTGTGAGCATGGGGACAAGCGTCAACGCGACAAAAAGCGAAGAGAGAAGCGAATACGTTACAGTCAGCGAAAGTCCGCTCCACAACATACGCGTGGCCTTGTTTACAAAAACAAAAGGTAAAAACACTATTATCGTGGTTATGGTGGACGCGACTATCGCAAGTCCCATTTCTGAAGCGCCGCTCACAGCCGCCTGCGTGTATTTTTCTCTCCATCCTGCTGTCCAAGGCGAAGCCTCGGACAAACCTGTCCGAGGCTTCGCCTTGAACAGGATGGCTTTTTTCTTTTTATCAATATTATCGAGCACGACGATAGAATTATCTACGAGCATACCTATGCCCAGCGCAAGCCCGCTCAGCGTCATTACATTTATCGATATCTTATTAAAAAACATCAATATGAACGTGGCCATGACTGATATCGGGATCGTGGCAGCGATTATAGATGTGGGCCCGGCATCGCGCAAAAACAAAATCAGTATCATGACAGCCAGGATCGCACCATAGATAAGAGAAGTCTTCACAGCGTTTATTGCCTCCTGTATTGTCTCTGCCTGGTTCAACGTGGCCTTTATAAATATCCTTTTATCCAGCTTTCTCTTCAAGCGCCTGAGTTCCTTTTGCACGTTGGAGACAACCTTTATGGTATTGGCCGTGGATTCCTTTTGTATGTAGAGGGAAACAACTGGCTCGATATCTGTCCTCGCGTAACTAACTGGCTCTAAAAATGAATCCCTTATCCTCGCGACTTCTTTAAGCTTTATAACAGAACCCTGCGGCGTGGTAGAGACTCCGATATCTTCTATATCCTGAAGCGATTCAAACTCGCCCATTATCCTTACAAGATATTTATTCTTCCGTCGCTCAATATCGCCTGCAAGTAGATTTAAATTATTCGCGCCCAGGGAATTTACAACATGCTCCATTGGTATGTGATACTTGTAAAGTTTATTCTGGTCCACCTCGACCAGTATCTTGCGCTCCCTGCCGCCGTACACGTCCACATTCGCTACGCCGTTCACGCGAAGTATGTACTCCTTCATCTCCTCGTCAACTACCTTGCGCAGCATCTCAGGGGTATAGCCCTCTCCTGTTACTGCTAATAGAAGCACTGGCGTGTCAGATTCTTTATACTGCGCTATTATTGGCTTTTCTATCTCGCGCGGGAGCTTGTCCCGGATTTTTGAAAACTTTTCTCTTACCTCGAGCGCGGCAAAATTCATATTCGTGCCTGGCTCAAACTCGAGCCATATCCTGGACTCGCCTGCCTTTGACGTGGAATAAAGATTCTCTAAATAATTGACACTAGATACTACCTCTTCGATAGGCCGCGTGACAAGCGTCTCTACCTCCTGCGGTGGCATACCTCCTCTTACAGCAACGATTATGCTTATATCACCATACACGACATTGGGCTTGAGCTCGACTGGCAGGCGCTGCAACGACACAAACCCCACCAGCACTACTCCGATGAATAGCATGAATATCGTTATCGGACGTTTGACTGAAAATTCAGACAAATTCATAATATTCTAGTATTCTAGAGACGTCTACCAACTCAATCGGGAACCTGCCCTTTTTCCAAGAAGGAAGCTGTCTTTTACATCTACATCTTTAAAGACACGTTCCCGAACAAACTCAAGACAGCTTCCCGAACAGATTGGTAGACGTCTCTCCTTGTTACTCCTTGTTATTCCTTTAATTCGTACCAGCGGCCTGGGCCGAGCGGGCCGTGGGCAGTCAAAAATCCTTTATCCAGCATCTCCTTTAAGTCCCTGGCCGCTGTTGGCACAGATACCTTAAAAAGCTCTGCGTATTCCTTGCGCGTAATCTTACCTGTCTTCTTTAAATGTTCCAATAATTGCTCCTGGCGACTGTTTAGTTTTGACACCACTGGCTTTTCAGGCACAGCAGGCGGCTCTGGCTCTGGCGGCGGCACTAACTTAATAACCTTTTTCTCTTTGACCTGTGGTTTTAAGATAGGTTCGACCTTTGGCGCAGTTGACACTGGTTTAATTACAGGCGCAACTTTTGCCCTTTCGCTGATAATCCCTGCAACAATCGTATAAACGCATGGAATAACAAAAAGCGTGAGCAAGGTTGAAACAACAAGTCCGCCCATAACTGTTATTGCCATCGGACTCTGCAGGGCTGAACCTTCTGACAACCCCAGCGCCAATGGAAAAAGGCCCAGCACAGTAGTCATCGTGGTCATAAATATAGGCCTGAGCCTGGTTTTTCCTGATTCAATAACAGCTTCTACGAGCTCCACGCCTCTGGAGCGCATTCTATTTATAGAATCGATCAGTATGATGCCGTTATTTACGACAATACCGCCGAGTATTATTACACCGAGCATGACCACGACACTTATAGGAGTATTTGTCAAAAACAATGCCAGAAACACGCCCATTAAAGAAAGCGGCACTGTAAACATGATGACAAAAGGCTGCCATAACGACTCAAACTGCGCAGCCATTATCATGTAGACCAGAAGTATTGATAGAAGAAGCGCGAATCTCAAAGAGTCAAAAGACTCTGCCATCTGCTGGCTCTCGCCTGATAGCGCTATATCGATATCTTTTTCCGCGTCACTCATATTCCTGGCGTTACCTATTATATTTTGCTCAACCCCCCTTATCATCGCTTCTACATCCATTATGACCTTGTTCAATGCCCTGTCTTTAATATTCGCTGTCACCAAAACCACTCTCTGCTGATCGAGCCTCCTTATCTCGGTCGGCCCTAACCCTTGCGCAATGTAAGCGACCTCGGAGAGCGGCACCTCTATATCAAGCGGCGAGTGAATAAGAATATTCCTGATCTGCGAGAGTCGCGAGCGCCCCTCTTTTCTCAACCTGACCCTTATATCTATCTCCCTTCCTTCTTCCTTAAACCTGGTAGCCACCACTCCTTTTATAGCAGTATGAGCTGCCTGCGAAATCACGCCGCTCGAAAGATTATAAAGCGCTGCCTTGTCCTTGATGACATTCACCTTTGTTTCAGGCGAAGGCTGACTAAGACTTGTCCGTATGCCGTAAATGCCCTTTATCTCGGAAAGCCTGTCTTTAATGTTTTTAGAAATGTCCTCTATCTTTTTCAGGTCCTTTCCTTTTATCTCAAGCACTATAGGGGCTGACCCCTGCATGGCAGTCTTAAAAACACTTTCCTGCAATATAAACTCTATGTTCGCGCCCTCTAAATTCATCCTGTCCAGCTTGACCTTTAGTCTCCCTACTACGCTGGAAGTCGAAGGCCATTTTCTTCCTTTTTTTAGACTCACTATGATCTGCGATTGATGCGAACTCATTGTCTCGAGCCCCTGGGCATAATCCTTTTTTTTGCTCGAACCTATGCTTACAGCTGCGCCCTCGACCTCTTTCATTTCAAAAAGCGCCTTCTCTATCTTTTCGACAACGCTGTTCGTGACATCCAGCTTTGTGCCGCTCTGCATGGTGACCTTCATAATAAATTCGCGCTGGTCTATCTTGGGCATAAATTCCTTGTCTATCAGGAAAAAAAGACCCAGGCTCATAACAAAAATAACGAGCACGACTATCAGAAACGGCCATCTTAATTTCAATACCTTCGGGATTATCGCGGAATAAAGCGGACCTAATCCAAAAACAGAACTGGCGCTGGGGTTAGTTTGTGTTTTTTTCGTATGGCGCGTCCTTATCGCGGTCAGGCGCGGGATCAATGAAAGCGCTACTATAAGCGATGCCAAGAGCGAAAAAGTCACAGTAAAAGCCAGCTCCTTAAATAGCTGGCCTGCCACGCCGACCACAAATACCATTGGCAAAAATACCGCCACTGTGGTAAGCGTTGAAGAAAATATCGAGGCCGCGACCTCGCTCGCGCCGGCCTTACTGGCCTCTTTTATATCAATTTTTTTCTGCAGCTGATTGTAGATATTTTCAATGACCACTATGGCATTATCCACGAGCATTCCTATGCCAAGGGCCAGACCTCCCAGCGAAAGCATGTTGAGAGTTATACCGTTGAAATACATCAAGCTGAACGCAACCATAATGGATATAGGCATGGAGCCCGCGACTATTAAAGACGCCTTTACATTCCTCAAAAAGACAAAAAGCACCAGGAACGCCAAAACTCCTCCCTGGATCGCCGCGTCCATAACCCCGCGTATGGACTGTTTTATAAATATAGACTGGTCATAGATTATATTCGCGTCCATGCCGCCGGGCAGATCCCTTTTTATAATATCCAGTCTCTCTCTTACCTTTTGCGCGATGCGTATAGTATTGGTGCCTGCCTGCTTCTGCACTGATATCGAGATGTTTTCCTTGCCATTATAACGGGATATGCTCGTCCGCTCCTGAAAGGTGTCCTTTATCTGGGCAATATCCTTCAGATATATAAGGCGCGATTCTTTTGGGGTCGCTTGTCGCTGTTGTAAATTCGACGGCGTCTCTTCCTCTATCTTATCCTTTCCCACCACCGTCTCTCTTATCTCAGGCACTACCTTGAATTCGCCCATTGTCCTTATGAGATATTCATAAAAATGTTCTTCTATCGTGCCGGCAGGATAATTTAGATTGGAGGATTTTAATGCGTCAACGATCTTTGTTATGGAAATCTTGGAAGCGGCCAGCCTTCCTTCATCCACTGCGACGAGTATCTCCCTTTCCAGGCCGCCGCTGACATTACAGGAAGCTACGCCTTCCACCTTTTCAAGCTCGTCCTTTATGAATTTTCTTGAAAGCCTTAAAAGCTCGGCAGGTGTTTTATTGCCTGTGATGCTAAGCGTAAGAACAGGGAGCTCGAAAGGATTAAATTTCATTACTATGGGGTCGGCGGACCCGAGGGGCAGCCTCTCCTTTATAAGGTCTATTTTCTCGCGCACGCCCAGCGACGCGAAATCCATATTGGCGCCCCAGCCGAATTCAGCAGTGACTATAGAAACGCCTTCCTTTGATATAGAGCTTATGCGCTTGAGGTTAGAGACTGTGCCGACCGCTTCTTCTACTATCTTTGTGATAAGCGTTTCTACTTCTTCAGGCGCGGCGTTTTCATAGGTTGTAACTATTGTGAGCTGCGGGTAGGTAATGGAGGGAAACAGTTCTTGCGGCAGGCGCGTCAGGGATATGAGGCCCAGCATCAATATCCCTATAAAGAACATGGATGTTGTAACGGGCCGGTTTACTGAAAATTCCGGAAGTCTCATTCTTCTTCCTCGACACCACTCTCCTGTATCTCTATGACATCGACGGGCAAACCGTCTTTGAGTTCCTGCGGCGTGTCTGTAACTACTATCTCACCTTCATAAAGACCGGAGGCAATCACAGTGTAATCAGTGGTAACATAGGCAACCTCTACAGGCCTTGCGTGAACAGTATTGTTATCATCGATACTAAAAACAGTGTACTCGCCCTCTTCTTTATTCAAACTCATGCTCGGCACGACTATCGCGTCCTCAAATTCAGCGACAGTAATCATGGCCCTTGCAAACATGCCAGGTAAAAGCATCGCGTTTTCATTCGCTATCCTCACTCTTACAGTAAGCGTCCTGGACTTGCCCTCGATTATCGGGAAGACATTGTTCACCGTGCCTGCAAACTTCATACCTGGATACGCATCCACTGTAACTTTAACAGCCTGGCCAAGCGCGATCTTATCGATATCTTTTTCTACAATACCCAATTCTACAAAGACATCCATGATATCGTATAGAGTAGCGACCTTGCCATTAGGCGTGACAAATTCGCCCACCTCAGCATCCCTTGAACCCAGGACCCCATCGCGCGGGGCATAGAGATGTGTTTTATCGAGTTCCGCCTTTGCTGATTCAAGCTCAACCATAGCTGATTCAACCTGCAGTTCCGCGCCCCTGGCCTCCAGCTCCACCTCTTCTAATTTTGCCTTTATAATACCGCCTATCTCGTAAAGATTTTTGTGTATCTCGAGCTTTTTCTGCGCAGCAAGAGACTGTACCTTTGCAGACTCTAACTTGCTTTTAGAATAATCTACTTTTAGCTGCGCGTCCTTCTGGTTAAGCGCAGCTATTAAGTCTTTTTTATAAATAATATCGCCTTCTCTGAAATTCATGGATTCTATCGTGCCGTTTATCTCAAATTTAAGTTCTATCTCTAACGCGCCTTTTACAGTGCCCATTACAGGTAGATCATCTTTGAAATCCATTAAACTTATCCTGTACGCGCGCACAGACACTGCTTCATTTCCCTGACCAGGGCCAGCTTCACCAAACTCCGGCATACCTTCCATGCCCATGTCTCTTGCTGCCTGTCCTTTGTCTCTTGAAAGAAATCCTGGCAATTTCATCTTCCCAATCGGCATCTTCTTGGAAAGCGTAATGCCCCAGACTACAGCAAACCCCACTACCCACAACAGTATAAACCCTACCAATAATTTCTTTGATTTTTTCATATCGTCATCCCTTATGTATTACGATGTTCAAGGCCGATGTTCAAGGCTTAGCCTTGAACATCGGTCTTGCGTTGGCGATTCTGAAGGTGTCGTTGTCTAAAAACAAGGTGTAGCCCGAGGCCTTGTTCAGCCTGGCCAGGGATTGATACAGGCTCCCCAGCGCCTCTATATAATATGACTTTTCATCAGTAAGTTCCATGTGCGCCTTTAATAATTCTGATGACGGTATCTCGTTTAACCCTGCGCGGGCCTTTGCGATCTTTAGCTCCTCTTCCTTGTGTCTTATCTTGTTAAAATTGGTCTTTGCCTGGATAAGGCCTTTTTTGTAATTCAGGTATGATTCTTTGACCTCTTTAAAAATAGCGTCTTTGGCGGCATCCAATTCCTGCATGGCCTTTTTCAATGCTATTGAAGCTGACTTCTTTTCAGAAAAACTCTGGAGATTATCAAGTATCCCTAATTCCAGGGATTTACTAACTGATTCTGTCCTGGAGCTCTGCCCATGCTTTTGGCTTGTCTCTTCTTTCGTATAAGAAGCTGCCAGCGTGTTCCCTCCCAGGGGCTTTGACACCTTTAACCCGACATACCAGTCTTTATCCATGTTTAAAGGCTCGAATTCATATGCGCCGCCTGATTTACCATATGTGCCTGTAAGGTCTACCTTGAACTGGTCTTTGGACAGGGCGATCTTGCGCTCGTAGTCATTAAAATCCAGCATGTGCTCTTTTATCTTTAGATCAGGCCTGTTCCTGTAAGCCAGCTCCACGCAATCCTCCAGTGAAATATCTATGTCCACTGGCATCAGCATATCCAGAGATTCCAGGTCTGTATCGACATCCACCAGCCCCTCTATGTCCTTCACATTCATGGCCTGCGTCAGGACCAGTTTCGCGATCTCCATATCGTTCTCGCTGGATAGGACCTGATAACTGATCTGCTTCATCTGGGACTCCACCTGCAAAAATTCAGCCTTTGTGCTCAACTCAAGGTCAAACCTCTTCTTCGCGCCCTCAAAGACCCCTTTCACGTCTTTCAAAAGGGCCTCCTGCAATTTAACGTTTGCCTTTGTAGCCAGATACGAATAAAACGCTATTTCAACCTCCATCCTCAAATCCTGCTGGACCTTATCATAGTTATAAGTAGACGCCTTCATATTCGAGATCGCCTGTTCCACCGCATATTTCAAGCGCCAGCCATAATACAGCGGGTACTCGAACTTCATCTTATACTCTTTGTCCGTAAAATCCTGGGTATAGGCAGTGGTCTTGCCTGTGGTCTCCATTATATTAAGGCTTGCCGCTGGATAAAGCCCCCTGCGCGCCTCTCTTATCTTGAGCCTTGAAAGGCTTATTTCCTCTTCCGCAATCCTTGACGCCATATCATTCTCCATCGCGATATCCACTGCATCATCTATGCCCACCCCAACAAAAAACTCAGGCTGGGGCATGTCCTCTTTAACGGATTTAGCTCCGCTTTCGGGAAACCATGGCTTAGTCTTTTCAAATATAATCGGGACATCTATCCAGCGATCTTCATCCCCTAATTCCTCAGGAAACGGCTGATACCTGTCATACACCCATACTGCCTTTAAGCAGATGTTGTCCAGCTCTTTACTTCCTGAAGATTCAGAGACTTTAGCGTCTTTTAATTCCCCCCATGGAGAAAGAAAAAGACTTAACCTCAGCTCGCCTCTTGAACCTGACAGCATAGAATCCACAGGTCTTTCTATAGAGCCATATATATCATTTGATAGATTAATTATATACTGGGATATTACTTCTTCTTTAGGCAGATTCGAAAGTGATACGGTAGGGTTTGCTGCTGTAACTGCAGCAACTACAAAAAGATATAATAACATGATACGCTTGATACGCATTTTTTCTCCTTGTAAGCGAGAAGTATATCATATTATTATTATTTTGTCAATAGTAGGACCCGTGATACGGTCTTGATACGGTTACGCCTTTATAAATACGTCCTTTATAACCACGCTTGCAGCGCCTAAAGCAGCAGAGTCTTTACCAAGATGCGCGGGTATTATCTTTACCGCATTAGCAGGCTCCTCAAATGCCCATTTCCTGACTGTCCTTCTCAATGGCTCCAGGAATAAACTGCCTGATTTCTCGATCCCGCCGCCTATTATAACTATCTCTGGGTTAAAAAGGTTTATTAGATACGCGACCCTCACGCCCATGTTAACAGCCGCGTCCTCTAAAAGCTCTATGGCAAGCGTGTCTCCGGATTTTGCCGATTCTATTATACCTTCAACTGTTATCTTATTGAGATCTTTTGCTGAAGACCCTGCTATGTTTGACTTAACGCTTTCTTCTTTTATAAGTTTCTTTGCCTGGCTTACCAATCCCAGGTCCAGTCCCAGTGGCAGTAAAAACGAAAGGTTTTTTGAAAGCCTTAGATACTCTCCATTTCGCGGATAATTAATGCGGATCTCGCCTGCTGAGCCGCTCGCCCCGCAATAGATGCCGCCTTTTATTATAATACCACTACCTACGTCAGAATACATATATACAACATCCTCTATGTCCATAGGGAGCGCGTACATCTTTTCTCCGAATGCTGCAAACGTTGCGTCATTTCCTAAAAACGATGGCATTCCAAATCTCTGCTCGATCAAACCCTTTATGGATATATAACTCGTGCGTATCCCGTCCTTGGAGGAATCCCTCACTGTGCCAAGATTATCATCTATAACGCCTCCTACAGCTATACCGACACCCTTGACCCTATCCTTGCTAACGCCCTTTTTATTCATTAATTCTTCTATAAGGTCCAGGGATTTGTCGATGATCCTGTCCATAGAGTCTTTTTCTCTTGGCTTTTCAATCCTGGCGATTATCCTTCCTGAAAGGTCTGTAACTAATCCCACCATGGTAGCGCCCTGCGCGCCTGTGTGGCCAAGGTCAAGCCCCATAGCATGGCCATGGTCCTCCCTTAATTTTACAAGGGTCGGTTTTCTACCGCCAGAAGAGGCCTCCATGCCGCCTTCAGCAACCAGGCCCTCATTTATATAGGTATTTATATAATTAGAGACTGTCACTATATTAAGGTCTGTTATTTTTGAAATATCAGCCCTGGTAATAGGTCCGTTCCTGCGGACCAATTCCAGTATAGAAAAATTCTTTTTCTCGTGGTCTGACAATGAATGCGACTCAAAAAACCTGTTCTTCTTGATTGCCATATCTACCTCCCTGTTTTTCGCTCCCCTTATTTGACAAATCCGACACGTACGTTTTGTCAAATAAGGCTCGCGCGACTAAATTCTCAAAATCTCCCGTTATAATAGATACGCAATATGTGTTGCGTATCTAGCGTGGGATAAAAATCCCCGTAAGGGCTTGCTGTAGCGCCTAATGCCGGAGAAACAACATTGCCCTCACCAAATTGTATAACCAGAAGTCCATATTCGGTTACGCTATAATTCAACTCCGCAAATATATTATGATGGTTCTCGTATTTCAAATCCCCGCTCGTATTCAACCTGTAGAGATTATACGCCTTTGAAAAAGTATATTTTAAAAATCCCGTGAGTTTATTAGTAAATCTGTATTTAAGGGTAGTGCCAAAATGGTTCATGTTGCTGTCTATGCTCTGCGCAAACTTAAAATCATTCTTGGTATAGTCAAAATCTATTCCCAGGCTCTCTGATGGTTTTAGCGAAACACCGGCCCTGTAGATATTAAAGCGGTCGTAAGGCGGCAGATCAAAAAATCCCTGCGAATACAGGAAAGGGTTCTTATTTCTATATATATCGCCGTCTATGGTCTCAGTGACAAAACTATAATTCTCTAAAAGATCCCTGGGGTGATTGTCTGTGGCAAAGGTAGAGTCATTTGTATTTTCATATATACCGAAGATGCTTATCCATTCAGATGGCTCAAATTCAAGGCCGACAGAATAAGTAGACACGGAAGGATCCTCGTTGTCTTCAATAGTTGAATTCACGTAAAAGTCTCCTGTGTCTGAATCATACTTTATAGGATCTATCCCCCCTTTTGTCTCGGGAAGGTCGTGATATATCATTAAAAATTTCGAGGTCCACTCGGGATTTATCCTGAAGGTATTTTCATCCCTGAAAACGCCTTCGACATACTTATTGTCAGAATCCCTCACATATCTATAGTCTATCAAATTATCCATTCTGCCGCCAAACGCCTCTTCTGTATCCAGTCTAAAGTTAACCACCTTCCTGCCCGCGTCTATACCGTCACCTATCTTAAAAGGCTCCATATCATGATATGTAAGTGGGTCTTCCCCCCATGTGGTCCACTCTAGCGGCTCGTCAAAATGTATATGCCGGCCCCAGTATTGATCCCTTCTTGTCTCTTTGTAATTTGAAAGGCCTGCCTCAAACTCCTCATCCATGTGCGTGAAGGCGATCCTCGCATCTCCAAAACCAGTCTGCCTTTTAAGCGCGATGTGAGTTGACGCGCCATCCTTTTCTGTTTTGTAAGTAGCGTCTATCTTGTCATCCTCGCTTTTACTAATAGCGACTTCAGCGACTATATTTGTCAAAGGATTGATGTCATAACTTACATCGATGCCTGAGGTGTAGTTATAGGAATCTGTCTTGCCGTCATTATATCCGAATCTGAACGTGTCTGTAAAACCGAGCATAAACTCATCATTAATCCATGTCTTGGTCCTTACCGCGCCTGGTAATGAAGTCACGCTCCCGTAATCCTGCCATAGTCCTTTTGGCGTTGCTATAGTCGCAGAAAGTCCTGTATTGCCAAAGAGTTCCCCTGCTTCAAAGGAAACGCCTCTTAGCGCAGTAAGTCTTTTCAGATCACTGTCTCTTGTAAAAAACGAAAGGTCATCTGACCACCTGCCGCGCCAGAAGTCATCTGGATTAAATCCTGTATTTAGATGTCCTGGTACCCAGTCATCAAGCCATGGACTTGGCTCCCAATAAATGTGATGATTGGAAAGACCCAATGGATCATCAGAAGAAAGCGCCTGGTCTTCCAACGCAAACGGAAATATTTTCAATTTATAATCATCTTTGTTACAATCAAACCACAACTCTCTAATCGGCTGAAACGTAAAATCCACATCCTGCTCAGGTATGGAATAGGTACTAAGCACAAAGTCCTTCTCGTCTTTGCTGGCAGCTGTAAAGGCAGGTATCTTACCGTCTGTAACCTTATACTCCAAGGTGTCAAACTTGTAATTATAATCAGATGTGTAAAATGTCTCGTTAATCGTGCTTCGAGTTCCAGACCAGTATTTTAATTCTAATTCAATCCTGTCTACAGCCACATTATCTACAATGGTAAATTTGTCTGTCTTACCAACAAAACTCCACGGGTCCACTGTAATATCAGAATGAAAATTTAAACCTTCTTCATCTTTATTTGTATCAAACACCACCTTAAACCTATCAAACACCCTTGTATCAAACGTGTTTATCTTTGGAAAATTATGATCGATCATCCTGAAGTTGCGCTCATTATAGTCGCCGTTGGAGTCCTTCCAGATCAGGTCTTCGCTCGTCGCGCCAAAGGCCATTTTGTATTCTCCGCGTATCTCGGCAGGAGAAATATTTTCATTCAATGAATCCGCTATGGCCTTTATTTTATCCTCGCTATATACTGGATATTCAGGTCCTACTTCTGGTTCAAAATAATCATCCTCGTACTCTTCTTCGTATTCCGGCTCGTAATAGCTATATTCGTATTCCTCTTCAAACTCTGATTTATCATAATATTCCGGGTCGTCGCTGACTTCTCCTGAATAATCAAAGGATTCACTTTCCCTTTCTAATTCATCCGCCCTTTGATAGTAATCAAATCGGCCCCTTGCCCGCAACCTGAGCTCTGCATTCACGAGATCCAGGTACCCCTGGGCCTCGTCATTGCGCGGGTCAAGCTCAACAGCCCTCTCGAGAATCTCTTTTGCCTCGTAGAGGTTTCCAGCGTGATAATAATCTATACCTTTACTATACAGGCCAAAGCTCTCGGCCACGTACTGTTCCTGGGCATAGCAAGGCAGACCCCAACATAAAATTGCGCATACCAATAACACATTAATTATGTAGGATCTTTCTATCTCCATAGCTCCTTTAACTTAAAGTATGCCTTAGTGGGCTTGCGTTCGTCAAGCCCCTTGTGTTTTTCTAAAGCGCAAACGCCCCACCATTCCTCATTTATATTCAAATTCTGGGGCGCCTTTATGTCAAAATAATAGGCCCCATTGGACCAGCTCGCAGCTGTATCGTGCATATTCCAACCAGGCCTGTTCTCTTCATTGAATTTCCACCATTCGTCTGTCCACTCGAAAACAAAACCTCCGAGGCAATTCCCAATACCGCTGCCTTCAAATGTATTCTTCGCTATCTCTTTCCATTCCGCCTCTATAAATTCCGCCTGGATGCCCTCGTCTTCTTCCTTCAGAAACGAATTATACCTATCGCAGCCAAATTCTATTATAAGTATAGGTCTTTTGAATTTCATCGCGACTTCCCTGAAAAAACTTCCAAATGCCTTACCTCTATATATAGAGCACCCCAGTATATCGACATCCTGCGTGACCTTACTAGCCACATCTATATCAGTAAGCTCTGCATTGGCCAGGACAACCGGATGGTCAGGGTCTATCTTGTGAATCTCGCGACTGATCTCATTTACAAAAGAATAATAGATCTTTGCCCTTGCTTGTCTCTTTAAATAAGGATCGTCCAATGCCTCTATCTCATCGGTTGTCCAGAGATTCAATGTCTGCGGACCGTAGGAAAAAGATACATTGTTCTCGTTCCCCAGTATCCAGCACAGGATCCCTTTCTCATCTTTATAGGTACTTACCATCAGGAGCACATCTTTTTTTACTTTTTCGCGAAAACCTATATCCGCATAGTTCGGGTCATCCCAGAAACCAAGCCAATGCCCCATCATTACTCGAATCCCAAACTTACTGTAAAAATCCTTCATCACCTGTTTCGTCTTCTCTGGATCTTCGCTTGGCTGATATACCCTTATGGTATTTACACCTATTGCTTTCATAAGCTTACCATCATAAAGATGCGGTTTCTGTGGATCCGCCCAAAAATCATAGGCATGGTCCTGCCCTATAGGCGTAGGACTGTACACCATGCCTTTGACTATATATGGGCTGCCATTTACTATTAACTGAAAGCGGTTACTTTCAAGGGTTTTTATATAAACCCTCTGCGGTCCCATCTTATTCAAAACTCCCAATAGCGCTGCCGTTAATAGTACTATGCAAACTGCTGCTATAATTATTTTTTTCATCGTTATTCGTAGCGGATATCATCCAGGTAAAAGATAGCGCCTTCTGGATTGACGTCCAGATTAGTCGCCAAGGCAAATCCTCCGCTGATATAGCTAAGATCCTTGCCTCTTAAATCTATCTCGTATTGTTTCCACTCGTCACTCAAAAGCACCGGCCCTATGCCGGCTATGTCTGAATCAGGATAAAGTCCGGTTATGCCACCGACCTTGAACTCCTCTACCCTCTCGCCGCCATTCTCGCCTTTTGCCCAGAACGAGAGTTTGGTAGCGCCAGTGAGATCAAACCCGCCTTTTCTGTCACCCCAGTTATTGGCTGGATTCTGCCAGTAGAGACCGACCCATCTTGCGCCCTGGCTTGAAGCATTGGTATAGACTATCTTTATACATGTAGAACCACTGTGAGGATTTTCAAAACTGGATGCATCGATAGCCATATCAGAATAATCTCCCATATATCCTGAAGGTATGTAATGATTATCAGGTGACCTGCCATCAGTATAAATAGGAAATGCCTTAAAACTGGTTACAACGCTTTCTGTCTCTTCATATGTATCATATGCATCTTCTTCATAGTCATAAGAGTAGTCTGTCTGTGCATACTGCTCTCTATCACTAGAACCGCCACAACTTGCTATGCTAAAAAGCATCAATCCCGCTATTACCAAAAATGTCAAACTTAAACTCTTTCTCATGTCCTACCTCCTTGTTATTTTTATAGTCTTACTCTTCTCGACTCGTTTCACTCGCTCGAAGAATATTGTTCGAGCGAAGTCGAGAACAACTGTTTTACACTCTCTCCACACCTCCTTCCTTACTATTCCGTCCACATCTCCTGATAGACAAAATATGCCTTTTTAAGCTGTCTCAAGAATGGACTGCTTTTGCCATCCCCCTGGCCAGCCACGCCAAGCCACTCCTCGTAATTCCATCCATCTGGAAACGGGCCTGACCAGTTTCTTGTAGTATCGTGCAGGCCTGGCTCGTACGCCTTCCACCACTCATCCAGCCACTCGAAATGCACTCCTCCTATTGCATTCCCGATACCCCTTCGGCCTGCTGAATTATAGACTATATCCTTCCAGTTGCCCTCCAGATACTCGGCCTGTTTAGCCTCTACGAATTCCTTTGACTTTTCCTGCATGTAGCTCGGACAGCCATACTCTGTAATTATGACAGGCTTATCGCATACATCCTTTACATTCTCCCAGAAA
Organism: Candidatus Omnitrophota bacterium; assembly: GCA_018902915.1. Lineage (GTDB taxonomy): Bacteria > Omnitrophota > Gorgyraeia > Gorgyraeales > Gorgyraeaceae > JAHIPS01. Next base: position 58,764 of record JAHIPS010000106.1, read on the forward strand.
CTCCTGCCAAAACCATGCTCACCCCTGTAAGCATTGGAACCGTAAATATCAACGTCAGGACACCTCTCGCCAAACACATCCAGAAATAACAGATCGCCGCTCGAGACAGCCACTGGATGATCCCTGTCAACCGTCTTTATCATCTGCGCGACCTCGTTGACAAACTTGTAATATGCGTCGGGTTTTTCCTTAGCATTATTCGCGACCCCGTAATTATTTTCATTCCCGAGCATCCAGAATAACACATACGGCTCGTCCTTGTGTTTTTCTACCATCTTGCGGACGCTGTCCATCATATTCTTTCTCTGGTCTGGATTTTCATAATCAGTGCCCTCGTACCAGTTCGCGCCAGACCCAACCGTATACGCTCCCAAGAGATCACCCATGATAACCATTATCCCGAACCTGTTATACAGGTCCCGCATGAGTTCCTTATTAGACGCATTGTGATAAACGCGCAGGGTATTGCAGCCCATGCGCCTAAATAACTCAAAATCGCCCACAGGACTCTCGCCAGGATCCTGCGTGTTGTTAAAATTCTCGTCTACCCACGCGTCGTACGGGCCGTCTATCCTTCCATTATTATTGTAATCTGCCTGCATCCAGTCATCCAGCGTGCCGTCGTCAGGACTCTGGCCTATCTTTGCCGGCGAGTACGCAATGCCTTTAACTATATATGGTTCCCCCTCGACCCTGAGCTCCCAGTGCCCGTTTTTATATCTCACGAGGTCCACCTTGCCGTCGCCAACCTGCCTCACCACCATGCCTTTTTTCACGCCTTCATTCTTAAACAAAATCCTTTTTATCTTGTCAAAAAAGCCTAGCTTTACAATGCTGCCGGGCCTGATAATAAATTTGTCATTCGTAATACTGTTGTCAAAACCGTTTTTAACAAATATCCTCGCCCCGCGCAATTCCATATCAAGCTCTGGATTGTGCTTTATCAAATACTCTATCCTGTCAATCGCGACCTGACCGATATACCATGGCGTGTGGAAATATGTCCAGCCCGCTGATTTTGGAAAATGCACCACTATTGCATAATACGCCTTTATCGCTTGCTGCACCAGCCCAGAACGCTCAAGCGCAAGTGCTGTATAAAAAAGTCTCACGCCCATTGGTTCTGGCGCCTGTGACCATTTATAAAAATTCGCCTCCAGATCCTCTGTATTTACAAACTCCCAGTGGTTGCCCTTTAACCTGCCTTCTTCCTTGACTTCGCGGTAACGCGGATCCCAGACAACGCCTGATGTATTCGGGTAAATACCCTCGCCTGCTGCCAGGGCCAGACCTTCAGGATCTTTCACAACATACCTGTACTTATCTGTCCCTACACCTTTAAAATAACCGTATTTTTTATATTCTATTATCTCTTCCTTGCCGGGGTCATAGAGAGTGATTTTTGTCTTTGGCCTTATCTTTTTGGGCTCGATATCTTCTTCAACGACTTCGACTTTTTCTTCTGTAAGCTTCTGGAGACTGGCCTGCGCCTTTTCCTTTACGCTCCAGAACCAGCCGCGCGGGTCCCAGTTCTGTGAGTAGCCATACTTTTCTGTCACTACCAAAAACGCAGACCTTGCCTCATCGATCCTGCCCTGTGAAAGATACACCTCTCCCTGTATAAAAAAACTCGCGCCGACTGCGTTCAGCGCTCCATAAAGGTCCACGGCCTCTGTTGCGGGAAAACCTGTAAGTGACGCCTGCTGCTCCTTTGCTTGGTCAGCGTACAGTTCTATGCATTCCCCTGTATAATAAAAGGTCCTGTCTATATCCTTTGCGCCCCACGCTTCCCACGCCCGCAATATGTATTCCTTTGCAGACAAAACCCCTTCATCCTGAGCGCATAACGGATAACTTATAGCAGATACTAATAAAATTATCGATATAATCGCGGCTATTCTTCTCATCCTACAATCGTTCCTGCTGTGATACCTTTAATAATATGCTTCTGCATTAATAGATAAACCAGTATTATTGGAAGTGTCGTTATAGCCATGCCTGCCATTAAAAGCGGGTATTCTGTTATGTGTGTGCCCTGGAATATCATAAGCCCCCTCTGCAGAGGCATCAAAGACTTTGAGGAAAAAATAAGCGTCGCCAGTATATACTCGTTCCAGACATTCAGCGAATTAAATATCACGATCACCGCTATTGCGGGCCGCGCGAGCGGCAGGGCCACGTGCCACCATATACCGAGCTTTGAGCAGCCGTCTATGCGGCTGGCGTCTTCGAGCGCGTGTGGCATCTTGTCAAAAAATGTCTTCAAAAGATATATGCTGAATGACAGCCCCACATTTATCATGCACAATATATAACCTATCCGCGTATTCACCAGGTGCAGCTTTGTCATCAATACATAGAGCGGCACAAAACTTCCCGGAAGTGGTATCATCATCGCGATAAGAAACATGTAAAAAATTACGTTCTTGCCTGGAAACTGGAGCCGCGAAAACGCAAACGCGGCAAGCGACGAGACCACGACTATGCCAAAGACAACTGTAACTGTATAAAATATGCTGTTCAAGAAATATATCCCAAAATTTCCCTTGGTCCACGCATGGTAAAAATTACTCCAAAGGGGGTGCCTCGGGATTATGCTCATGTCTGAAAAAACCGTCTGCTGCGTCTTGAGCGCTGATCCCACCATCCACAACAAAGGAAATATGCACGTCACTGCCACAGCTATCAGGAATAGATGGAGCAGCGAATCCTTGCAAAACCTCTCGATTTTATATTTCGTACCTTCGTGCATATCTCTCTCCTGTTCAAGGCTTAGCCTTGAACATTTAAATGTTCAAGGCTAAGCCTTGAACAGAGGAGCAAACTACGCTTGCCTCATGTACTTTGACAGGCGAATCTGGATGAACGACACTGCCATGAGTATTGCGCCAAATATAATACTCTGGCTGCACGCGTATCCAAACCTGGACGAACCCACCATCGAGGCAAGTATCCTTGTTACAGGCACCTCTGTATGATACCCGGGTCCGCCTCCTGTCATTGAAAGTATCAGAACAAACACCTGCATCGTGCCTAGTATTGTAAGAATCGACACAAGAATAAACACAGGTACCATCAAAGGTATCGTGACCTTCTTGAACATCTGCCACGAATTCGCGCCGTCCACCTTGGCAGCCTCATACAGCTGCCTCGGTATAGTCTGAAGCCCTGCTAAAAATATAATAAATCCCCACCCAAAACCCTTCCAGCAATGGATCACGGCAACCGAGGTGAGCGCTGTCTTTGGATTGGAAAGCCAGTCTGTTATTAAATGCGATAATCCTATATTCTGGAGCCAGTAATTTAAAAGCCCGTAATTGCCGTCATATATCCATCTCCACACGAGCCCCACCACCACCCCGGAAAGAACAGGCGGTATATAAAATATCACCCTGTAAATATTCGCGCCTTTTATATCCCTGTCGCACGCCAGCGCGAGTGCCAGCGCGAGAGCATTCTGAAACGTAAGCGCAATAAGCGTGATGTACCCTGCCTGCGTCATTGCCTGCCACCAGACACGGTCCTGCATCAGAAGTTCCTTGAAATTCCTCAAGCCTATAAAACTTTTGGCAAAACTAAACTGCGCGATACCATCCCATTGACACAGGGCAAGCGTAAAGACCTTATAGAATGGGTATATGTAAAAGATGGAAAATATCAATACTGCGGGCAATACAAACAGGTAATTCTCAATTGTGGATTTAGTTCTCATATAACTTCATCAGTTCGCGCTCTTTTATGGCCTGGATCTCAATGGCCAGCTGTTGCGGCGTCTTCTCGCCTATGATTATGGACTGGATGCCCTTCTTGAAAGTCTCTTTTACAACCGGAAATTCCTCAACGCCCCAGATATTCGGATGGGTGGTATTGTCCATATCATCCGCAAACTGCGACAATACTTCCGGTATATCTTCTAAGCTATGCTTATTTGCCGGCAGGTTATTCGTCTCTTTTGCCAAAAACACCTGCTGCTCTTTATCAGTAAGCCATTTTAAAAACGCGGCGGCCTTTTCTATTCTTTCAGAATTCGCATTTACCATAAAACTCGAGCCTGCGCCGCCCCATATCATCATCGGGTATTTCCCCGAGGCCCTTGGCGGAAGCATAACCCCGTAATCCATATCCGGGTTCATGCCTTTATAAACATTCACGCACCACGACCCATTAAATGCAAATGCCGCTCTGTTATTCGCGAATAGCTGCTCTGCAGTCTTATTAACCATTGTCACAACACCACTCGCAAGAAGTTTCTCATCTCGCATCTGGCGGAACAGATCAAAAACCTTTATCCAATCCGGATCCGTATACGGGACCTTGCCGCGTATAGTATCCAGCACCTTTCTCTCGCCCATTATATTAAACGCGTAGTTAGACGCCAGGCAATCTATTATCCATATGTCTGCCCACCCGCTAACAAGCCCCTGGATACCATTTTCTCTAAGCAGTCGATTCGCTTCTAAAAATTCGTCCCATGTCTGCGGAGGATTAGAAGGATCCCAGCCAACCTTTGCCAGCAGATCCTTATTGTAAATCATCTGGATATTCATTACATCTATTGGCACGCCATATATGCCTGGCTCGACTCCAAAGTCACTCCCTATCCTAAATTCATTTACGGCAAGCGCTTTACTAAACAAGCGCCTCTTCCATATTTTCTCGTCCTGGTTCATTTCATCGGTAAGATTGTAAACGTGGCCGGCTTTTATAAAACTCGCAAGGTCTCTTTTTTCTCCGAGGACTCCGAATATATCAGGTAGGGTAGCTGTCTGCGCGGCTGCTCTGATCTTTTGCGCGTAGGCTTCAGATGGGGCGTAAAGTTCAAAATTTACTTTTATTCCAGTTTCATCTTCGTATCTTTTGGCAAGCTCTAAAAAGGTCTCTTCTCTATCGCTCATCCAGTGCCATACATTTATTCTTTCAGCGCTGGGCGCACTGCCTTCAAAAGCGCATCCTGTTAAAAAAACACTTAAAAAAACAATGAACGAACAAGACATAAAAAAAAGATAAACTTTCCGATTAAGACAATTCACCCTTCCTCACCTCTCCGTTTTTGGAAACGCTTACATTAGTTCGCAACAAAAAGCCGGTTTATATCCTCGCTGAACTCAAGCGCAATCGCATCTTTTTCAACCCTCGCCACCATGGCCTTGCCTGTAACACGGGAAAAAGGAAAGTCTCTTGCATCATCCCTGGGCACTGAAAGAGATATCCTCAACGTATCCTGGGGCTTTATATTCTTTATTTCTATATCTGCTACATATGCCCCATTATAACTTACGTTAAGAGTAACTCCTTCCTGCTCATTATCTTTCCCGCTGGCTGAAACACGCCTGAGTATCATTGGAAGAGATAGGTCCAACCTCTTAAACTGCCTCTTCTCTGAAAATTCGCCTGCCCTCATCTACACCCCTCCTTGGCGTTACTATAATTATACTAATCATACCATATATTGTCAAATTATAAAAGCTTTTTTTTAAGTTTTTTTAAATGAGGCCACAGCTTATTCACAGCCCCCCTGTCATTGCGATCCGCCACAGGCGGAGAAGCATCTCATTAGAGGCTCATCCATGCCTTTCTGAACCCCTTTGACCTTAACACCTTAAATAAACTCTCCTCACCCATCTCCTCTCTAATCTCTAGAGCCCCAGCATTATCACTAGTAACAATACTGCCTATTCCTATGCCACATTGAGCAACTGCAATAGTTAAAGAAATTTCTGACAAAATATCGCACCCTGTTAAAGATAAAAGCTTATAACCTATTAAAAACAGAGGGAAAATAATAAAAATCTGTGTTAAAGGAGCAATAATTACCACGGCTAATCTTTCAAGTTTAAACCGAGAATCTTGCGACGGCATGGTTATATTTTTCTTCTCATTTTGTTTATAAAATCTAAAAGCGGAAAATATATGGATTAATACGTGAGTTAGGCTTGCAAAAAACATAGCTAAAACACCTATCGGTATAAATAATATTGCATTATATCCTTGTGGCGCACTAAAAAATCCCAGCAACGCTCCTACAGCTAAGTGCAAAAACAAAACTTCTGTCAATATTTCACCCTTTTCTGACCAATATGAACGTATATAGCCCGCATTGACTAATTGATCTAAAGCCGCTCGCACTGCTGCGATATGTTCGGATATCCTGTGAAAGATATTTTTCATCGACACCAGAATCCTCTCTACCGTCTTATTCGAAGCAAGGGCTTTTTCAACTTCTTTTTTTTCTCTACTAATGAGCCACTTTATCCCTTTATACACACCCTTCCCAAACTCAATCCATTCCTTCGGATTAAGTATGCCAAGTGAGTAAAGTGTTGTGCTTTTTTGAGAAGGGGTTATGGATAGATCTGCTACTTCAATCCCGAAGGCCTTTTCCCCTGTCTCATAAGGTCTATATAAAATTGAAAATTTTCTGTTTCTTGACTTGCCAAATTGAAAACGCCTTAATCCATAAGAACCAAAACCCTTAAATCCCAAATCAATCAATTCCCTTTCACTCAATGGCTCAATCCTATAGGGATCTTTAATCAATCTACTAAAATGGTTCAAAAAGTTCTTTTTGTATTTTCTTGGCATCTTGCGTATTTTAATCTTTAATGCCCATATATAGAGCCAGCTGGCTCCTGAGAAGGGTCTAATATCACGTGGAAATGGCCATGGTAATTCTTCTTTTATAAAATCCTCCTTCTTCTTTAATAGCTTGTTCACAAATGCTTTAATAAACTTTCCGTCTTCGACTTTAGCCACCCTATTAGGCGAGAATGCTATTGACCCATCCACGACACCAAAATGGGCGCGATCTCCTGTCGGATCCCATATTGCAAAGACCCTGCCTTTAAACTTATGAACATCTCTTAATTGAAGCCCTTCCTCAATAACAAAACTTGCAACTCTTTCCATAGACGGCGGTATTAAAATGAATGGCCTACGAGCCTCTTTTCTAAATGTAACAGAAGGGTTCTCTTTTGCAAAATTCTTCAGAACAGGGATACTATTGATCCCCTCTTTCTTCTTTACTACGCCTGGCGGTTTTTTATAAGCATGGGCAAATACGTAAAAACTTGAACCTATCGAGAGTACGCCGGAAACGTTTGTCAAGTATGCCATAGGGATATATTGACCTTTAAACAATAAACCAAGGCCGCCTAAGAACATAATCGATGAAAAAAGCTTATTTTTCTTTCTAAACCTGAGCAATAAGGAACCCGCGAAAACAGAGCATAATCCCACAAACCCAGGCGTAAACCTGAATCCTGCAAGAACCGGCCCTGCTTCCGGCATCTGGGCAATGGCCAATACAGGGAATAGAACAAAAGGAATGGTCAAAAGCAGTATCTTTGTAATATTAACCGGTTTCTTTTTAATACGAACTACTATGGACTTGTTAGAGGCAAGATTGTCACGTTCAGAAAAACGGTCGCTGGCGCTATTTGACTGCGGATTTGTAATCCCTTCCGTTATTGTAAGATTTTGCTTCGGTACTGTAGCCCCCAGTATCCTTTTCTTATCTATATAAAATTTCAATTTTTCGATCGCGCTTCTGCTCATTTTTTCAAACGTAGTTACTAAATCCTCCTTTGCACGGTCAAACTTCCCAATGTTCTTCTCAGGCTGCCAGAAAGATAGTTCAATGTTCGAAATAAATAAGGCCTTTTGCTTTAATCCGCGCCATTCCTTATCAGAAAAAACCATGCCGTTTTTATAAAAACCTCTTCTTAGTTCCTTGAAAAACTTTTCTGATTCTTTTTTTACATATTCAGACCTGACTGCCTCTATAAGATAGAAGCATACGCTATTGTCAATATGGTTTTTGTATTCTTTTCGCTTTTGTTCACTATCTACCAGTATCCCCATCGCAGATAACTGCCTTGAATAGGCCCTTGCCTCTGCAAGGCATCGCTCTGATGCATTAGGATGGCTTTTAAGCTTACCCTCTTTCCATTCCAGAAAGTGTTCTAATTCATGTATAACTATGGATGCTACCATCTCCGCGCCTTCATGAGAAAACGAGACTTCAAATCCTTTTGCTGAAAAACGATAACCACCATTTGGGCTCTCATGCCTTTTAAAATTTAATGGAGTGTATATATTTAACCCTTCTTCAACCATATACTTATATTCTAAGGGCATTCTTTCTCTTATTAACTTAAGAGCTGAATTAAGAATTTCTCTTTTTTCCGAATTTACACCAATAATGTATGGCGGTCCATATTTTTTGTTTTTAGAAAAATTATAGAGCTCTACATATTTGATTACAAAATTATTTGAAATTACATTCCCGGCTTTTCTGCTTAACATATAATCAACTGTACCTAACCCAATAGGCATCATTATGAAAAAAATAAGCATAATAAACAAGATTTTGTAGTGTTGTATGGTTGATTTCTTTAAATACCTTTTCATCCCGGGTTTGTCGAGGTTGGAAACATTATGGCCTACACCTTCGTCTCCAGCAATATTTCTGCCTTTTCCTTTGAGATTATTATTAGATGAAAGCCTGGATGAATTTTGTCTGGATGTTTCTATTAAAACATTGACAATTTTTTCGGCCCATATTTTTCCATCTTTTCCATATACTATCCTGTAACCATTATTTTCGTAAAATCTACGTGCTGATTTTAGCGGTATTGTGTAAATTTTCAAAACATGTTTTTCTCTAGCAATCTCCTCTACTTTATCTAAAAACAATGCACCTATACCATTATTTCTATATTTCTTATTAAGTGCTAAATTACAAATAAAAATGCTTCTACCATTAATTCCACTGTCTATCTTATACTGTAACCCACCCATAACCTTATTTTTATCCAAAGCTATAAGCGTCTCTGCTTCATCCTTAAAATACCTCGACATACGACCTTTGGATCCTAAGAAGCCTATCTTAATAAAATGTAGTAATTCTTTATAAGCTTTGATTTTTGTAGGATCACTAACCCGTTGTATTTCTATCCGCATCAGTAGGTCAGAACTAGATATGTTTTTATGCAACCATTTTAACTGTAACAAATTAGCTATTGAAGTTGCTGCAATAGATAGCAAACCCTTGATCCTTGCTATTAAAAGGTCTGGCTTAAGCATGCCTAATATAACTGCACCAACACTAATTCTAATGAGGGCCTTAAGGTCGATGACTCCAAAAAGGTGTAAGGATATAGCAAGGAGAGCGATTGCCGCACCAGCTACTGCTAGTTTTCTAAGTATCCTTACCTGTAATGAATACTTTTTTCCTCCGGCTGCTATTCTGTCTTTCTCTGCTATTTTGCCCTGTTTATCTGCTACAAAACTGAACATTAAAAGTAGCATGCTTGAAATTACCATTACATCCGCTAAATTCCAAACAATACCTATCGCTGGCGCATAAATATAATCAACCGCTCCTCCTAAACGTATTCCATCAAGTAAATTGCTCATCGCGCCGCCAAGCAGAAATGCAGCAACAAAAGGTAATATCTTGAACCAAAACCGTGACAATGCCTTTTGTAAAGGTTTTGTAGATTCACTCTTGGATATATATTCATGGTCAGCAGTAATCCAAAAGTACAAAAAACTAGGTAATGCGAAAAATAAAATTAAACTACTCACCGGAATATCACCAATAAATTCCTCTAATATTCTCTCAGTATGCAATGTATTAACTAAATTAAGAGGCCTTGTCAGCGATTTCAGTTCTTCAAAACTCTGTAAAGGAAGATGGCTGTGGACATATAGTTTTACACCCTGATCAATTATAAATCCCCCTAAAGCAACAAAACCAATAGTCTTTATTCTCTTTAAAGAAAAGGCCTCTATCTTCTGTCCTAACCGCGTTTTGATAAGCCTGTTTGTCCATATCATCTTTCCAATGCACCAAATAGAAAGGCTTAAGCAAACCGCATTCACAAAAGAGAAGATAGTTGCCTCTGGACTAATGAATGAACCAGAACCTAGAATATGTGGATTAAAGAACTCGACTAAGCTTATGGAAAACAGAGCGGAAAGAAAAACTGGTTTTATCTTCATTTTCTCCTCAACCCGCATCTTTGATGGCAAGGTCTTCAGAACGCCTTTGATTAAATAAACCAACATAGTTATAGGCGCAAATATTGCCTGAATTGTGCATGCTATGAATTCTTCCGCGCTTTCATTGAGATTGAATGGCTGTAAGATAAAGTGTATCAGTTCATGCGGGAGCACAAAGAGTTTGTCGGACAGAGTGGCCTTTTCGTGAAAGCGGATCTTTCCGTTGGAGAACCATGCAAGTATATCTTTTCCAGGCCCTGCCCTTTCAGGCACAGCCTTTAGTTCTGCTTCTCGCTTTGCTAAAATTCCTGCCTGATATTTCAGTATCCATGCTATAAGCCTGAAAGCAAGAGCTGCAGGGATTAATATAATACTTGCATACAACCGTTTATTCTTGGACCATTTATTGTATTTTTCATAGGCTTTTTGGGTATAATGGGAAGATATGTTTTTAGACTGTTCAGTATCGGTTTTAACTATAATCTTTGCTTCCTCGATTATTTCAACTCCTGGAGCGCCATATTTCAGAGCAAGTCTTTCTTCGTTGGTTGCATATCTACCAAACCAATCGTTTAGAAAATGACTTCGAGTTTCGTTTTCTCCTGCAAGTTCATATTCTTTCAGCTCCTTTTCTGTAAAACGGTCTATGATGCCCCTGGCAATCCTCGCGGCCTCTGGATTACTAGCCACACCTGTGAGTAACCGTATGAGAGCCTGCTTGGAGGCCTTATTGATATTCACTTTCGCTTCAGCGTTGGAGCTAATCGAAGAAATGCCCTCATCTGAAAGTTTAGCAGCAGGAGCGCCTGTGCCAAGGGATTTGGCAGAATTCGTCTTGTTATTTTTCTTTCCGCCCTGGGAGAGGAGGTGGCTAGCACCTGAACTAGTCGTCTTTGTCTCCTCCTTTTTTCTTTCAAGATAAGTAGAGAGTATTCGGATTAGTTCTTTTTTATTATAATATAAAGGATGTGAGGTTTTCTTAACCGCGGTAATTATTAATTCATCTTTCTCATCCGGAATCAGGAAGTTATCTAATTCTTTAAGGATATTACCGTCAATATCATAAAATACCAGAAAGCCTGCCTTTTCTTTTGCGCTGATGCCTTCTTTTATGTGCTTGCCATTTTTATCAAAGAGCTTGCCAATGAGGTTGCCTGGTGAACGATACCATAATTTTAAATCAGTAATGGAGTATTCTGTATCACTCGGGAAGGTTCGTTGTTGGGTTTGACTAATAGGTTCTTTATTCTCTATCAGCTTTTGTATAGCCTCTCTTATATTAGGACGATTCGATTGAGTTACGTCAGTGGTGGTAATTAATAACTGCTGGTAACCTTCAGGGATGATGATTTCTTTAACCAATTTATTTAACAGGCCTTTCACAAATGCCTCCGCATTTAACTTGTTTGCTAAAGGAGCCTGGGGTTCAATGCCGCAGATAAGGAGACTTTTTTTACCATCCATATCAAGGGTTAAGGTATGTATACAGCCTGTAATCTTTCCTTCAAGCACTATCCTTATAGGAGTAAAGTTAGGGTTAAGTAATTCTTCCGGGTTCTCTGCAGTGCAGTTTTCGCCAAAATAACCATAAAAATAATCAAGGGTTGTCTTTGCCGGAACAAAGCTCAGTTCTATTGGTTGCTCGCCAGTTTCTGTCTTAAGCCTTGCTTTCTTTATCTGGATTAATTTTGGTAATTCGCTAACCTCATCTATTCGTCTTCGTAACTCGCCTGTGGCTTCTGGTTTTATTTCCGTTAAGGCCTCTTCTAATCTCTGGATAGTGTTGGCATTTATCTGGTCAGGGTTAAGGCTTTCTATTAGTTCTTTAAAATGAGGGATGCGGATATAACTTATCATAATCATAATAGCTAAGCTATTGGCCAATTGTTTTGAAGAAGGTAACCTTCCTTCTCGGGTTGTGGATAAGTTATATATACTATTTAGAATATCTGCATAATCAAAACTCCCCTGTTTTAATCTCTCTGAAATGGCTTTGGCAAGCGCTTCTACATCTACTCTTTCTTTACTAAGCTGGGCTGTTATAGCGGGGTCTTCTTTTAAATAATCTATTATGGCCTTTAATTGGCCTGGTAACTGACTGTAACCTTCCTCTTTAAAGAACCGGCTGAATTGGCTAAATATTGAGGCTAAAACCTTATAAGGGGCTTGAGTTGTAACTTGCTTTAGGTATTCTATCCTTCCTTTAATAAAATCTGCTTCATCATTGGTTAAACCTTCTAATACCAGTCTGCCTGTAGCAACGGTTAGGGTAAATGAGCTGCTAAAGTTCGCAGGAGGAATCTTTTCATCCTTAAATCTATCTATAGTCTTTTGGTATGTTTCCTTTGAAAGATTGGTTGAGCCAATCACGCTAAGGTGTAATTCTTCAACTACTTTCTTAAGGACGATAAAATTACCTTCTATATCACCCTCTGCAATCTCGAATCCCACTTTTTCCAGGTCTTGTTTTGAGAATGGAAATTCACCCGGGCTTAGCGAGAAGGGAGATTTCTCAGATATTTCGTGAATACTATATCCACCGAGTTTAGTCAATTTGGCAAGATTAGAGAGCGCAAGAAGTATTGCTTCTTGACCCGCCCCCTGCCATTCATCTTCTTTTTCCTTATAAATGCTATATAAGAAATCAAGAACATTGCGACTTACAGTTAAATCAAATTGTTTACCTTGTAATGGAGCTGGTAATTCTAATAGGTTGCCCTGTCTAACATTAAGGCCCTGAGACCTCGCGTAATGACCCAATCTGGGTATAAGCTCAAGACCCTCTAAATCAGTAACCCCAATTTCCCTTAAGAAATGTAAGAAGACGCCCTGTGCTGAACCAACCTCAAGCACGCTAGCTGCCCTAAGATCATCTCCTTGATGTTTTTTCATCGCATGATATAAGTCTTTATGTCCCTCTGGAACGTTATAAGCTACAATTTGTGTTACATCATCTAACTCACTCAATGCCAATTCTTCAGACCAGGGAAATTCCTCTCGTGATTTTTCATAATAACTTTTTGTAACATCCCAAGCTTTAACTTCACGCTCCTTATGGTGCACTTCATCTTCTTGAATACGGTTATAAATTCTGCCTATTTCACCTCTTAACCTTTCTATCTCCGGTCCTTCCAAAATTTCATACTGTGTCATTTTCTCCAATAGATCTATAAATGTGGCGCATATTGCGCCGTCGTTCTCAAATATTTCTTTATATACCTTATCGAGTAAAAATATATTTCCTTCAAGAAAATGTATAAATCTTTTGAGTATAACAATATCAACCTTTATGATTGATGAGGTGTATAATTTTTCCTTTATGTGCTCAGGAGTCGCTATCATCCAGGAAAAAGCACTGATACATTTTGCCTCCTTATCAGTAAGTGTAGGGATAAATCCTTGAAGACGTTTTTTGTTATTCTGCGATTTGTGATCCCTCCCCATCGCCTTCTCTCCCTTTGAAATCTGGTCATAGTCATAATGGGTTCGGACATATCTCCAGATATGAGGCAGGCGAGTAAGGAGATTTTTCTTCCGGGCAAGAGCGGAGATTAAGCTAATATATTCTCCGGAGCGCATCCTGATATTCTCTGAGGCATTCTGGAAGGCTTCGGCAAGATTGATATTAGACTTTAAGAGCTTCTTATACTTCATTGTATCGTGAAGTGAATTCAGGAATTCTTCTATCCTTTCCATGGGTTTAGAGCGGAAACGGTTTGTGTGGAGGTTTTCATGAGCGTTGCAGAAAGAAAGGATATTTTTAAGGGTTTCGCCTTCCAAATCTAGGAGGGATGCGTCAAAGACGAGATAAGGTATTCTTTCCGTGACCTTACCCTGTTTGTCCCTGGCCTCATGGATATATTTTACCGCTTCGGTTGATAAATTATCCACAAAGTTTACATATAATACCCTGGGAGGAGCCCTTAGAAGATGAAGCCTGCTCAATGCGCTCCTTAAAGAGAAGATGAATCTTTCGGTAATGGTTTGAGGGGATTTATCCAATCCTTCATTTATTGCCTCACAGAATCTCATTAGCCCAAAGGGAGCAGTCTCTGGATGATTTAACTTATATCTTCTATCTTTAAGGTCATAATAAAGCTGGTCCTTAAACCGTTCGACAAAGTCCCCTGTTGAAAGTTTAGCAGCAGGAGTGCCTGTGCCGAGGGATTTGGCAGAATTCGTCTTTTTTGTTCTTGGTTGTTTACCTGCTTTCTTCTGATCTATTACTGCTTTTAACGACACTGAAAAAAATACTAAACCAGGCCATAGGCCAATCGTCCTTAGTATCTTGTTAGATATCAACACCATACCAACCTGTAGCCACATAGAAAGGAATATCAAACAAACAC
>JAHIPS010000013.1 GCA_018902915.1 Candidatus Omnitrophota bacterium
AATATCGCGGATTATAAGTGGTCTAGCTATAGAGAAAGGTGTCTTTCCTCAGAACCTGACCTGCTTGATGAGATCAGGGGACACTTTGAAGAGTAATTCGGGGACAGATTGGTGAGGGAATTTCAATACGGTACAAGAAAATATTTTTAATAGAGATGCTTCGCTTCGCTCGCAATGACATGAGGTTGTGCTCGCAATGACAAGTAGCTTCGCAATGACAAAAGAGTCTGCTGCATCTAGGCCCTGAAGCTTTTAAGCGCCCTGCCCTGTTTTTTAGGGCAGGGCTTAAGAAATAAAAGTGGTTTATGGTGGATTGAGTAGGGGCTTTGGATTTTTGGGGATAGGTAGTGTCAACTGTTTGCTAAAAACCGCCTTATTTGGTCATGGCTACCAGCTAACATCTATTAATCCGACTACCCTCTTTTGCTCTGAACCTAAGCGTTTAGTGCTTCTATTAAAAGATGGCCTATAATAAAGCTAGTATGGCACTTATCTCTCTCTTTTAAGGCTGTCTATATACTTCTTTGTAACTCTTTTTTCTTTGCCTTTTTCTTTCTTTGAAAGGGCTTCCAGCTTTTCATAAACATCATCGGAGAATTCAACCCTTCTTACCTCGAGCGGAACGAGCTCAATCTTATCATTAGCGACCTCTACCTCAAACATGGCCCCTTTTTTAAGCTTGAGCACGTCTGTTATCTTTTTAGGTATTGTTATCTGATTTTTTGCTGTCATAGTAACTGTCATTTTAAGCATGTAAGGCTCTTATAACAGTTTCCGGGCTGGACTCTGCTACTTTAAGTAATGCCAAGGCAGGCCCTTCGGGCCTTCTGCGGCCCTGTTCCCAGTTTTGCAGCGTATCTATGCTCACGCCGATCATGTAGGCAAATTCAGCCTGAGACATGTGAAGTCTTTCGCGTATATTAGATACAGCTACTGGATTGAACCTGAAAACCCTTTTGGGCTTTATCTTTCCACTGTGTATTTTGCGGGCTTGGTCAATGCTTGTTAATAGATCTTTAAAGTCTTTCTTTTTCATAACACTCCATCCCTTACATGCTTACTCAAGATTTTTAGCTGTTCAGCTGTCAGATCTTCCTGCTCGGATTTTTTATAGGGTAATAACAAATATATCTTTTCATCCTGTGTATACAGATAATAAATAATCCGCAGGCCGCCTCTTTTTCCGCTTCCAGGAAGCGCCCATCGCAGCTTTCGTATGCCGCCTGCTCCTGGAATAACTGCCCCTGCTTCGGGATTGATTATCAAGGCCCACTGCAACTCGCTATACTCTTCATCCGTAAGGAGCTTGGCCATTCTTTTGGTAAAAACAGGCGTTTCGATGATCTCCACGCTGTTTCTCCTTACACTACAAGTATACGCCAATGGCGTATACTTGTCAAGGGCAAAATATTTTTATAAGGGGTATTGCGAGATCCTCCCTCTCCTGTCATATAAGACAAGCTACCCCCTCTTTTTCTTTCAAATTATTTTAGGAAATTTTTTAAAGGCGGGTAAAATTACATACTACTACTTCAGCAAAATATAGCCAAGCGAGAGGATCCCAAGGACAAGGACCGCCGACCCCATAATACGCGTGTTCTTTATCTCTTTCTCCATAGATATGGGCTCTATTTTCCAGTTAAAAGGCCGGTAAAGGGCTATTTGTATGTCTATGGTCTTCTTGGGTTTCCATGCGATCAGGCTGCCAAATACAATCGCTATAACCGCGATCATAAGCCGTACGCAAAATTCGCAGATCATCCATCCGCAACAAGAGCATTTTGTAAATAAATTTATTATAGGACAATTCATTTTATATCATCCTAATAGCAGCGCCCACGCTGGTTAAGTGGGGGTTTTGCGTAGTTCTTTCTTTTCGGAACGCATTTTTTTATACCTGAGCATTTTCTCTTTGGCTCTTCTGGAACGCTTTCGCTTCTGACGCCTTATCTTTTCTATTTTCCTCTGCTCTGCTGCCTTTTTGCCAAGCATAAGTGATTCGATCTTATTAACGAGTATTCTTCTGGCCAGGAACCGATTTAAGACTTGAGAACGTTCTTTTTGGCACTTGACCTCAATGCCTGTAGGTTTGTGTTTGAGATAAACACACGTGGAGGACTTATTGACCTTTTGCCCACCCTTCCCGCTCGAGCGTATGAATTTTTCCTCCAAGTCTGCTTCTTTTATTCCCAGTAAAGCCATCTTTGTCTTTAATGCGGCCTCTTTGTTACTACTTGCGCTGAATACCATCTGATGGGAAATTTCCTTAGTCATAGTCATGTACGATCGTCGCGAGCTAGTCCTTCCAGAAATATAGCGCTGCAGTCAAGACAATGCCGACTAGATAGATAACCGTCGTTCCTGAGACAAAATAAGGATAAACCATTAAAGCGATTCCTATGGTCATAGCGCGCCAGAGTGTATTCTTTTTACCATAGATAAAAGCGACAAACCCAATAGCTCCGAAAATTAGATAAGCAATGATTTTAGCCGTGCTAAGTCGCCAAAATTAAACATAGGTTGCATCGTTAATATTTCCTCCTTCCAGCTCTAATCTTCAATCTGTCCCCTTGTTATGATGGCGTGTTAACAAAGAAGGCTTTTAATTATTTTATGACTAAGCGCTTCTCGAAGCTCTATCTTATCACTATGGCAGGCTATATAAGTCGGAGTAGCATTATCTACCCATGTTCCGCAATTCGCGTATATGCCTTTACCTATTGTCTCAAGTTGGCATCTGTGCGTATGACCAAATATGACTACCTTTGCCCCATTGTTTACATGATTCTTAACTGCCTCATTGAATTCTCCGAAATGGCCGCCTTTTTTCAGATATTCTTGTGATGACGGGGTTATCTTATTCTTTATCAGTGCGGCATGACCGAGAAAATCTTCAGTTTTTTCTAATGCTTTCTCAAGCCATACATCAGCATCTCGATTTACGAATCTTTCCAGACTGGCTGCCAGCAAGGCAAATCGCTTGCCGCTCGGCCACTTGACTGACTTTAGCGGGTTTTTATAGCGGTTGAATATGTCGTATCTATGACCATGCTCGGCAACAATACCGTAATCTTTATCATGGTATTCCAGAGATATGCCAATGCCTGAATCTATAAATTTTATAAAGGGTATATAATCATGGTTACCTACAACGTATCTAACTCTTATTTTACTCCTCAAGGATAAGAATTTACTCACAACTTCATTATGCCTGAATAAAATCCTATCCATGTTAGCCTGCCACAGTTCAAATAAATCCCCCACGATAATTAACTCGCTGGCTTCACCTTCAACAAATTCAAGGAATTTCAGCAATTCTCTGTCCCGATGAAAATCATCTGTCCTTGAACCATCACCTAAATGCAAGTCACTTATAAAAATCTTCATTTTTTATCCCTTAATCCTATTTTCTTAAATTTAGACATCATGTCAATAGCGCCTTTTACTGTATTAAGCCTCACAATTTCACCTCTTAAGGGTCTGCCCCCTTTAAATGGCCTTGTGTACCATATAAAAAACTTTTTGAAGTGCGCAAGACCTCTTTTTGAGCCATAAAAATCACATGATAACTTAAGATGGGATTTCATTGTCTTGATTATATCTTCTACGCAAGGCCTTTTTAAAATCTTACCCTTTTCAATATATTTCCTTATTTCCCTGAAGATCCATGGATTGCCCAGCGCGCCGCGCGCAACAGTTACCGCATCGCAACCTGTCTCATCAAACATCTTTTTTGCAAGTCCCGCGTTTAATATATCACCGCTTGCTATCACAGGGACCGTCAGTTTTTTCTTTATCCTGGCTATGGCCTCGTAACGGACTCCTCCCTCATACCCCTGGGCTTTGGTGCGGCCATGAATAAAAATAGCTTTTATACCAGCATCCTGACCTGAGGAAGCAATGTCACTTGCCCTGGAAGCATCATTCCATCCTAACCGCATTTTCAATGAAACAGGCACAGCGCAATTTTTAACCATTAGCTTCAGAAGTTTTTCGAGTTTTTTCGGGGTCCTTAGTAAAGAAGCGCCCGCGCCCCTGGATGTGACCTTTCTTTGCGGACAGGCAGCATTAAGATCGACCATGCTAAAAGGAAGATCCTGTATCTTCTCAAGGGCCTTTAAAAGAAATCTTTCATTTTCTCCTAACAGCTGAATACCAAGAGGTAATTCTTCTTTAGTAAACCTCATCATCTCGCGTGTCTTTTTGCTGGAATAGACCAGAGAACGGCAATCGATCATCTCAAGGAAAGAGAATTCACAACCGAATTTACGGTTTAATGCCCTGAATGGATAGGAGCTTATACCTGCAAGTGGCGGTAAAATAACCGGTGTGTTTAGCTTTATGTCTCCAAGTGTGAACATTTGCTCATTATTCCGATAAAATATGTCTTTGGAGACGTCCTATCGCCTCAATCGGGAACCTGTCCCCTTTTTTACTAGTGTGTTTTTTCTTGTTTTTTCCTGTTTGATTCGTTTTCTGCGTTTTTTGCTTTGTTTACTTGTTTGTTGTGTTTATTCTTATCTTTCCTACCTTTATCGCCCATGGATGCTCCTCCTTTTTTCTAGGTTAGCTTTTTCCAGATTAAACGTGTTCTCTACTCACCTATAACATTATACTTTGCTATAGAATGATAGTCAACGTCGAACAATAATAGGGGACAGCGACCGTTTTTCTGTATTACCCTCTTTCCCAACCTCTCACCAAAATTCGTTTAATTCTACAGATACCCTGCGGGCAGTGGCAAAAAGCACGACCTTTTTATTATCGCTAAGAAGCTGCCTTACAGGATCCGCGAAATCGCTATCGCCGCTCCAAAGGATAAAATTTTCTATTTTATTATCGCGGTAATCGAGCAACATATCCCGCCCTATTTCTACGTCAAAATTGCACTTTAAATCTTCTATATACAAGATACCTTGCTGATTGAGCTCTTTTAAGCGGGTATTAAGATATTCTATTGCTTCTATGCTCATTTTCTGTAATAGAGGAGCTCTAATAAATTGCTTAAGTATTTGCGGAGAATCAGGCGTGATGCTGGATACATCCTTTGAATCTCCCATAAGCAATGACATGAGGCTACGTTCCTCGCAATGACATTCTTCTCGACTTCGTTCGCTTTGCTCACTCCGCTCGAAGAATATTGTCAAGTGCCTTCGTTCCCCTCTTATATTGTCTGGGGCTTAGGTGGAAGCGATGCTGGAGAACGTCTTCAGGAAAATCATTGCCAATGCAGTTGTTGATTAACAGGACGGTTTTGGCTGTGGGCGAGGTTTGGGCGAGGGTTTCGGGGTCAAGGATGCTGGAAGGGGCGGTGAATGTGGCTCCGGAGAGCCCTGTGAGTGTGATGTAGGCGTCTTTTCCGTGCGTGAAGGTGGCTGTAGCGAGTTAACACACCCTATTTGCCCTTACTTTCTGTCTTGGTTGATTTCAAACCTATTTGGACAAATTGTACACTCATATGTATGAGTGTGCGGAGCTACGCTACCATCTCTTCGGCGGTATCCTTTTGATTTCATTTTTGATCTTGGTACATTTTTTAATTTAGCCTTGCAAATAGGGCAATATTTTATGTTCGGCTGAGGTCCTGGTTTATTTGCCATATAAATATTCTCCTTTCCCCTGCTATAGGGTGTACCATATTTTATCGAGTGCCTCTGTTGCGGTCAGTGGTAGTTTTATATCTGCAACATTTGAAACCTCTGTCTCCTCGGGATTTATTTCTATTGTCGGAAGCCCCTTCTCTTTTGCACTAAGCATAGGCTGGGCTATGTAGTGAAAGACGCTTGTCGTGCCTATTGAGAAATACACGTCAAAACCCTTCTCGAGCTCTCTCAGTAATGCAAGTCTTTTCTGTGACATTAGCGTGACGTTAATCTTGCCTTCTGCTAAAAGATATTTAAAGAGGGTTCCAATATTTATGATTAAATATCATGTTTAATTGAAAATAATAATTGTGGGGTAGGAAATCGTGACTGGGAGGTCGAGGAAAATCAAGAACCTGTTCGGATAGCTTCCTTAGGCAATGTTTGCTTAATCTCGGATAAGGGCTTAACTGTGCACATTATTTCTAAATCGCTATCAAGGTAACCTTCGTTCAACTGGAAATCAACATCTTTAATTATCTTGCTATCTTCTTGTGTTAATATGAATCTTTTCTCTTTTTCATCATAGCTAATAGTGTAATTATCATATACACCTGGTACATCTAATTTTCTCAATTTCGAAGGATTTATTACTAAGCTGCCTTTCTTTTCTGTTATTGTAAAAGTAGGTCCTGTCCCAAAAGGATATACGGGGTTCACCCCTTTCATATCCTCTCCTTTATAAATAGTAATTGTAACTCCCCTGTCCGTCTTTGGCAGTAATAGAAATTGCCAGGGTTTAATATCCTTGCCTTCTGCTGGCATAAACCAAGCTGTAGATGAAGATTTAATTACTTCTATGGAGAAGTTTTCTAAAATATACTTTAGGAAAATGTCGTTACTCACCTTCTCAAAGTGAATCTTTTCTACTTGTTCTTCTAATGCTATACTGCGAAGCTCGGAAAGTGTAGCCTTATAAATAGCCTCCCAATCTTCGGAATTAGTGGGAATAGAAATAGTCGTAACTGTCAGAACATTATCTTTTGATTCAAAGAAAACCCAGCCCCTTAATTGACTTTTATAGTGAATCTCATACCATTTCTCTCCACCTGCTTTATCTTTCCACCTACCTTCTTCTTTGATAAACACCACCCTATCGCTACTCCATCTTTTTGTAATCTCTCGCATAAGTGCTTTATATTTATAAGCACCTTTTATGATTCTATTAAAGATAATTTCTCTTTCTTCTGTTAATTTATTGTTTTTCTTCATAAAGCTAATGGCATTTTTATTAGTTGTAATTACTGCTGATGGATTCATAACGTGATGCTTCATTTCCGTATCCGAACTACTCAAATTATCGATAAAAGTAATAAGTAAAGGGCATTCACCAGAAGCCTTTGCTTCTAACATCCACACCGATGATTCTATTGCAGGATGTTCGCCACTTATTAAATCCTTTAATACCTCTTGTAACTCTGCTAAGCTCATTTTGGCATATGCTTCTACAAATTCTATCTCTTCGGGGTCAACTGGCAATGTTCTGGGGTCGGATACATTTTTTAATAATCCTGCTTCAGTCATCCTGCTCCATACATCGTCAAATGTCTTGCCATTAGTGTTAAGAATAAGGTCTCCCTGTATCTTTAGTGCTATATCTTCATCAGATTGTGAAAAATCAAAGCGGGTTCGCTCGGGAATAAATTCCCAGACAAACTGTGAGCCTGACTCTAAGATACCATTATAATTTTCAACCACGTCTGCAATAATTACAAATCTAATTTTTCCATAGAACGTTATTACAGAAAGGTTACGACACATATCAGCGAATTCTTTGTAGCCAAAAGCTAATAAATTACCGTTGATAGTTACTGGAATGTATTTAAACTCTCCAGAAATACTTTCTCCTATTTTTTCTATCTTTTTTATGAAAGAGCGAGATGGATATTCTTCTGTTAAATCAAATACAACCGCCTCTGTAAAATTTTTTGGCTTCAATCTATTGCAATCTGCAGCAAGCTGCACAGCTCCAGGATATAGAACCACAGCAGACAGCCCCCCAGAAGGTGTATTCTTCTTCAAAGCATCCGAAATCTCTTCTATCTTTTGCAAGTTTTCCATACGAGAATATTCTTCATTTATCGGCACACGGAGAGCATCTGCACAAACCAACCCTGTCAGTAGCATTATCACTATTACTACCCCAGCTCCCACATTATATCCTTTTCCAATCTTCCTCATAATCCATCCAAAAAAATAGCCTTTCCTTTGCATTATAAGGCTATATTGGTGCTATAACTATCATTTATAAGTATACCATATAAAAGTGCTATTTTAAAGGATTTTTAGGGGTACATCGCACGCGTATCGTCACGGATGAGGTGCGGCCCTCGGCGTCTGAACAGGTGATCTTGTATCTCCCCTTTTTCATCGGCCAGAAAACTTTCTCGTAAGGGGCGCATTTATTGTAAAATTCGCCGTTTATAAACCAGTAGAGCTTATCTGTGCTAATGGAGCTTCTTGCTGCAAGAAGGATCTCCTGCCTTGCCTTATCTCCCCCAAAAGTAAAATATTCACACCCGTGAGACGGGGAGACTATCCTTGGCTTATCTCTGTCAAAATTAACGACTTTTATATCCCTGGCTTCCCTGTGGGTCATGCATTTTTTCGCGATGGTCCTGTTTTTTATGTATAAGTCCTTGACAGAGTGCGGGCAGAGCTTGCCAACAGGTTCGCCTGTAAGACTGCAGACATTTCTTTCACCGATCGAATCAGGGACTTCATACCAGGAAGCTACCTTTTTCGTATACAGCCAGTCAAATATTTTCATTGCGACAGGCGAGGCTGCGTTTAATCCTACCAGAGCCTTTGAGGGTTTGCCTGAAAAATTTCCAAGCCACACGCCAATAGTGTATTCAGGGTTATAAGCGATGGTCCAGGCGTCCCTGTGGCCGTATGATGTGCCTGTTTTCCAGGCGATTTTGAGGTCTTTGTAGATACCGATTGATTTCAGGCGCTCAGGGTCTGAAAGGATGTCAGCGACGAGGTAGGCGGCGGGTTCGGAGAGGAGGCGTTTTTGAGGTTGCTTCGCTTCGCTCGCAATGACACGATAGGGTTTATATACGCCCAGTCTTGCAAGCATGGCGTAGGCATTTGTCAGGTCCAGCAGTTTTACCTCGCACGAGCCGAGCGTCAGGGATAGGCCGTAGTGCTCAGGAAGTTCTGTCAGCGTGGATATGCCCGCGTCTTTAAGGAATAGGTAGAGTTTTCTATAGGTTATCCTGTCCAATATCTCTACCGCTGGGATATTCAAAGAATCAACCAGCGCCTCCCTGACCGTGACCTTGCCTCTATATTTTTTATCATAGTCAAAAGGCGTGTATCCTGAATACTGGACAGGCTCATCAGAAAGCAGCATCCTCGGACTATATAGTCCTTTATCAAGCGCGATCGCGTATGTAAAAGGTTTTAAAGCCGAGCCGGGGGAACGCCTGGAGAGAGCCCCATTGATCTGGCCACAGTCTTCGAATGAGAAGAAATCATTCGAGCCGACCATTGCTCTTACTTTTCCTGTCTCATTTTCTATAATTATTATGGAGCCGTTTGTAACGCCTTCGCGCCGCAATTCTTTTATTTTTTCTTTTAGCGCGGCTTCCGCGAAATGCTGTATATTAGAATCAATGGTTGTTATGACTTCAGACTTCTCCTTATATTTTTGTTTCATGAGCCTCGCGAAATGCGGGGCCTTAAAAGGAAAGCGATGATTTCCGGCCACAACAGCCTCTTTCATAGACCTATTGTATTGCTCTTCTGTAATAAAGCTATTCTTAAGCATGCTTGAAAGCACCATATCTCGTCTTTTCTTCGCCCTTTCAGGATATTTGTCAGGCCGGAGTCGTGACGGTGACTGCGGAAGCCCTGCAAGAAGAGCGCATTCCGCAAGGTCCAGGTCCCTGGGGTATTTCTGAAAATATCTTAGGGACGCGGCCTTTACGCCATTGATATTCCCTCCATAAGGAGCGATCTCAAAATAGAGCTTCAGAATCTCCTCTTTTGAATACATCCTCTCAAGCTCGACCGCATGCACAGTCTCTATGAGCTTACTTAAAAAAGTCCTTGGCCTTTTTTCAAGAAGCCTTACGACCTGCATGCTTATTGTAGAGGCTCCTGATACGATCCTTTTATTCGACAGGTTAAGTCTTACAGCCCTTAATATGGCCGCCACGTCAAACCCGCGATGTTTCATAAAGCGTTTATCCTCACCCCTGAGCGTCTCATAAGGAAACGGGAACGCGCGCAGGATGCCTATGTAGAACGAGGCGCCGAGCATGGATAGCGCTAAGATGGCTGTTAGAACGCGTTTTGTTTTCACTCTACCCTGACCTTTCCTGCTCCGTGGACGCTTATGATGCTCGGGTCGTACATGCATGATGCGCTTACAGGGGGTAATGTAAAATCACCCTTTGTAACCGCGCGTACCACGTACCTGTAATGAAGCGAACCTTCCTTCGGCAGATCCGTAAACATGAGAAAGCGATCGTCCCTTATGTCTATGTGGTCCGGCTCAAACGTATCTTTCTTAAGCCATCCAACGCTCTCTCTTGTGGCAATGCGCGGATTCTCTATCTCGAAACAGCCCGGCAGTAAATCCTCTACCACCAGGTTCTCATAAGCGAGCTCTGCCTCGATAGCTATATCCACTATCACGATATCGCCCTGTTTTATTTTATCAATATCGAGCGGCTGGCCTTCCCTTGTAAAAAGCGTCCTTCTCACCTTTACGCCAATATCTTTTTCCTCGACCTTGCCGGAAGAAGGAACTCCCTCTACGCTCCAGTAATAATAGGCGGTTCCCTCGCCCTGCACTGACACATTGATCTTCTTATCCCACAGGGCCACGTTTTTTATATTGATCGGCTCCTCATCGTCAAACTCGGAAACCAGCTCTCTTCCTATCTTTACAGCGCCTGAATAATCCGAGGACCGGCTTTCAACAAACCTCGCGTATTTTCCCAGGGCTAAAAGCGCCGCGGCGTTATCCTGCGTGGTGCCCCAGTTGCCGTCTTTCATAGCGCCCTCGAGGCGCTTTACCAGGACAGGCGCCATTTCATTCGTAGGGTCGACATCCATGTACACGGCCAGCGCCACCGCGTTTTGCCTGACATACGAATTAAGGCTGTCCCCTCTTTCTCTTTCCACAGCCGTGTCAGGCATGCCCTGGCCAAGTATATCGCTGACAGCGTCCTTGTCTCCTAAAAGAGCGAGGCTCGAGGCAAGGTGAAACCTTGAATAACCCGGCATCGTGTCTTTTACTTCCTGCAGCCTGCGCACCCATGACGCCTTCATGCGGCCTGCCTTTGAAAGCACGAACAGGCTGTACGCTTTTAGTTGAACGGTATATTTCTCATCCTTGCCTGATAATAACTTTTCCAGGTAATCGAGCGCGATATTTTTTTCAAATTCAGGCACATTGTAGCCCGCGCTATCAGCCTCTACGAGAAAGTCAGTAGCGTAGACGCTTCCCCAGTTGTACTCACTCTGATAGCCCGGCCAGTATGAAAAGCCGCCTTTATATGTCTGCATGGAGAGCACCCTTTGAACCCCCTCGTCGACATAGCTGTCTATCATGGCGGGGCTGAATTTATTTGAATCCACGGAATTCGCGACATCCTTTAAATACAAGAGCGGGAAAACGCACGACGTGGTCTGCTCTATGCACCCATGCGGGTACTGCGCGAGAAATTTAAGCCCTCCCGCGAACTGCAGGCCCTGTAGCGGCATGATAGAGAGGCTGCTCTTGCCGGTTCCTTTAAGCCATCCACCGGGTATATCGATGTTCTTATCTCCCGGGGCTTCTATTTTACCCGAGCCGGATATAGTGGTGAGCGGCGCGGGCGGCCGAACAGGCAGCTCTATGCCGCGGGAAGTGGAATATTCATCCATGGAAGCTTTTATAGCGATCTCCCCTTTTCCCGGCTCCAAAGGCGCTGTCAGTTTAAAGCTCACTGTCTTTTCTTCATTGTCATTAAGCCGGATGTCAAATGACTCTTTCCCGCTTATATTAAATCCCTGGGACGCCTCGAGCGAAACCTTTGCCCTGCCGTCTTTACCTGTTGTATTAAGCAAGCTGACCGGCACTATGAATACGTCTCCAACTGAAAGAAACCTGGGCAGAGTCGGCTCTATCATAAGAGGCTCGACTACCTTTATGTCGCTAGTGCCATTCCCGAAATCCCTGCCTCCGGCTGCCACCACCATGACCTTTAGATTACCGACAAACTGCGGTATTTTAAATTCTACGGTCGCTTTTCCCTGCGCGTCAGTGAGGATGCCTGTTTTCCACAGCGCGACAGGCTTTACTCTTTTCGCTTTTACAGGATTAAGGTGGCTCTTCGGGTCATAGTCCACGGCCCTGTCACCCGCAGGCGCGGAATCCGCTCCCACCTTTTTTTCGCCAAACTCAGGCATTAAAAGAGAATAGATATCGCTTGTCTCTATCTTATTGCCGCGCTTCCCGTAAAAGAAATCATGCGGGTCAGGCGTCTTAAACCCTGTAAGCCGCAAAACCCCCTCGTCAACAAGCGCGATCGAGAGCTCAGCCTCGCCTATGCTGCCGCCTTCTCCTTTTATATCAATATTCACGCTGACCGTATCATCCGGGGATACTTTCCCGGGAGCGCTCACTCCCACTTTTAATTTATGCGCTGAGCCATCCAGCGTAACAGGGATGATGCCGTAAGCCCGGTGAGACGACCATTCGTCTTCAAGCCCTAGAGGGCGGATCACGGTCACGGCGCAATACACGTTAGGGTCGAAACCTTCCTTTATAATTACAGGTATCTCCTCCGTGGCATCTTTTAGCTCCACGACGCTGGTCTCTAATATCTTATCCTGCGAAATAGTGATAAGCGCCTTTCCTTTAAACGGGCTCTTTACAAGAAGCCGCGCTACGTCTCCCGGCTTATAGGATTTTCTATCAAGCTCGAGCTCCACCCTGTCAGGCCGCTCCATTGCCCATGGCATATACCCTGTCTCCCATGAAGAGAATTTGACGCTGGAAGAGTGCGTATTTTCGCCCTTGCCTCTGAGCCTCAATACATAATCGCCTCTTGAGCGTGGCGCGTAAGTGAACCTACCCGCGCCATCCGCTATGCTGACGCTGGTTTCAAAAACGCTCTCTTCCCTGCTCTCTGAAACGTACCTGTACTCGCCATCTTTATCCTTTTTAATCGCGCTCGACCAGATGATCTTAGAAACGATTACATCCAGCTCGTTAATATTTATGTCGCTGTCTTCAGGCGAGCGGACCACAAAGTCAAAATCAGCTTCCGTATTGACGTTTACGCGGCTTTCTTCCATTTTCTTTATACCTATATAATAAGGGTACGGGTCCACGTATCTTGTGATGTGCGAGGTAACAGCCCTGCCGCCGAGTTCCTTAGCGGTAGCTCTTATCGAGGCGCTCATGGCTGAAGGAGGAAGCGCGCCTTCCGGGATCGCCAGGTCAAAACCCGCCTCTCCTTTTTTATCAGACTCTTTTACCCCGAGGCGAAGCGTCTTTTTAGAAAATTCCCTCGCAGCGTCCTTAAACAGATAATCTTTATATTTATCTGACTTAAAATCCGCTGCCGCGAGATAACATGTCGCTTCCACTTCTCTTCCCGGGGCAGGAGCGCCGAAAAAGTGCTCTGTCTTTATGTTAACAGGGATGATCTCTTTGGCGCTGAATCTTTTATCAGGGGTATCGATCTCCACCTTAAGCCTGTCAGGCATGAATTCCTCAATATTGAATTTACATTCTCCAATGATTTTCGTGGAGCCGGGAAGTTTCAGGTAAGCCGTATACCTGCCTGTAAGGGCGTAATCAGGTATGTCCACTTCTACCTCAGCTGTGCCGGATCCTGAAAGCATGGCGTTCAGCTTTTTAAACTGCCTTGTATCCGGCTTTTTTATATCAAAGATGACTGGGAAGCTTTCCGGGGTTTCATGGTCGACCCCTCTTAATATCGCCCTCAGGTGCGCGGTCTCGCCAGGCCTGTAAATGCCCCTATCCATATAAAGGTACGCCTCGTAATCGGATGAAAGATACGGCCTGCCTGATGTGTCAAAATCAGTCTCGGATATGGCGCATTTTTCAAGCTCTATGAATGAAAGGTCCCTGTCTTTAGACGCGGTGACCACGAATGGCTTTTTATCTCCTGACCAGTCAACGTCTTTAAAGTGGGCGAAACCGTTCTCGTCTGTCACGCCCTCGAGGATCTGCTGGTTTGTCTTTGTGAATACCTTTATAACCGCGTCTGAGACAGCCGAAGCCGTAGACAAAGAATTGAGCCATATAAAAAGTCCGGAGTCTGATTTTTTAGAGAGTATGCCCAGGTCAGTGGTAAGGATCAATTTTCGCGCGTCATCGTCCCAGTAATTACCGTTGGGATCCGATATCTTCATGTGATACAGGCCGTGCGTGTCTTTCGCTAAAATATCTCTCAGGTCCAGGAGGACCTCTTTCTTCTCGTTGCGCTCGGCGCGCGTGTCGATTTCTTTTTCTATCGCGTCCACGCCTAAATTGCTGGGGAAGCGATAAGAAGAGCTGTTGTTAAGCAGGTACACCACGTTATTGTCATAGACTTTATGAATATTTACCTTTAGCTTATCCACGTTTATCACTTCTACGGCTACGGTCTGGTTGCCTTTCAGGGACAGGTACATGCCGGGAGATTTAATACTAAAGGTCGGGCTGTAATCAGGTATGACCATGGTCTTACCCACTGTTTGTTTAAGCTTCAGGTCTTTCCATGTGGAAGGCATGCCTTTTAAAAGCTTCACGTTATAGGACTCGCCTGGCTTGAAATCCGCGTAGATCTCTATGCCGGAATATCCTTCTTCAATATAAAAAGAGATATCAGGAGTTATCTCTATGTAACCTTTTATTTTATCAAGGTCGAATCCATGAGAAAGCTTGACATAAATGTGAGGATTAACGCCGTACATCTCAGGCCTTATGTCATAAGCCTTAAACTCAGGCGCCTTTTTTGTTACAGCGATATCTTTACCCGCCTTCTTTAAAGGCCACAAAATCTGCCTCATGATTTTATTTATATTTAACGACGTTATCCTGGGGATCCCTGCCGCTAAAATGAATATTAAAAATACCAGTAAAACCAGCTTCCACTTCTTCCTGAACAGCTCCAACATAACTACCCCCTCATGGTTACGGACCCTAAAAAACACAAAACCTTCGCATCATCGACGCGAAGGTTTTACTTTTTTAGTGTCCGGGTTCCCCCTTAAACACGGGACCTATTTAATTGTAGAGTTATTATACTGCCGTACAAAACAAAGGTCAAGGAAATTTTAAAATTAGGTCATTTTAGGGCTTTTCGACCTCGCCAACCCCTCTCCAAACTACTTTTTTAATAGAGATTGCTCTCGCTATGAGCTTCACTCTTTCCCCCCTCACCCCTACCCTCTCCCCATGCTGCGCATGGGGAGAGGGAGTTGCGGTTCATCTAGGCCCTGAAGCTTTTAAGCGCCCTGCCCTGTTTTTTAGGGCAGGGCATGAAAACTAAAAGAACGTAGACTATAACTCGCGAAAAGATAGCCAAAGGTCTAAATATACCTGTAGGGGGAGCTACAAGGGCTGCCATAATAGGTAGGTCAGTAATTTCTACGCGCGGCATAAGTGAAATGCGAAAAGTAGTTCCGCCATGAGGCTTCAGTAGACATGAATTGGTTTGATCCGAAAAAGTAATCTACGATGGCTTCTCTCATGCGGGCAATTTCTTTGAAACGGACAAAGCTTCTGGAGTTTGATAGAGTCAGATCGATCAGCTCAAGAGCTCGCTCAAAAGACTTCCGGCTATAATCAGAGTTATTCCTTCTTCGCCAGTTAAGAGCGCGCTCAACCTCGCTTCCGATATTAGCCATTTGCTCAAGGAAAGATAGTTTTTCCCAGTTCCCTGCTGCCAGCCCCTTATGCTGATATTTCATCGTTTAATCCTTTTTGCAACAATTTCAATGATCTTCTTGCGCATTTCTTCATTCTCTATTCCGCAACCGCTTTTACCATATCCCCAAAGGTATCTGTAGCCATTTGTTTAAGCTCGTCAAGTGGTAACGTTTCCGTTACTATTTTCATAGTATTGATTATACCTCAATAAAAAACTCCCTGCAAGCACTTTGCTTCGACCAATTCTTTAGAAAACTAACAGACCTAATCCACCACCTCGGTCCTTCAGCTATCGCTGGACAGAAAAAGGGCTCTATAATGCTTTCTTATATCTGATTTGACCCTTTCCCAGTTTACCTTTGCTTTTGAAGAATCGATTCCATAGCGAGAGTAAGGCCCCTCGGACAAATCTTTATAAAATGTCTTTCCTCCTTCTGAGTCTGCCGAGACCAATAAATAGATACTGCCGAGCATGTCCTTTAACATGGACTCGCGTATCTCTGATAGTTTTGCCCTGTCATTCAGCGCAGCATTGACCATGAGATTATACTTTACGGCTTTGTTCAGCAGTTCCTTTTTCAGCGACTGCAAACCCCTTAACTCAGCAAGCCACGCAAGGACATTCAGGGGCTTGGGGTCGTTTTACCTAGCAGAAATTGCTGGGTTTTAATAGTCAATAAATCAGACAGCCATTTTTGGAAGGGCTTTGTGGGCGCCGGGTTTAGTGCAGATTAAAGCAGAGATACGCGAGGCAAAGGCGAGCTGCGGCTTTATGTTGCTAAATACGCGCCTCTCTCCTATTTTTGCTATCTTGTAAAGCAGGGCTGCGTTAAAGGCGTCTCCCGCGCCTATTGTGTCAGCTACTTTGACTTTAACGGCCGGGACTTTTATGAGATTGAGATTGCTTCGGCGCTTCGCGCCTCGCAATGACATATAGGGGTAAATTGAGCCTTTGGCTCCTAGGGTTAAGATAACCTCACACCTGAACCACTTTTTAAACGATTTCAGGCTTTTTGTGTTGTTTTTATGGCCAGTCAGGAACTTCAGGTCTGTTTCGCTTAGCCTGGCCAGATCAACCCATTTTAGGAGCCCTAAAACCCTGTTTTTGGCTGCTCGCTTATCCTTTATAGCATATGGCCTGAGGTTTGGGTCAAGAGATATAAACACGCCCCTCTTTTTAAGAAATTTCACGTATTTCAAGGCCTCGGCCGAGGTTTCTTTCTGGTAGGAAAAACTTGAGCCAAAATGGAAGATTTTACAGCTTCTGAGCAGGTCTTTTGGCACGCCTTTTAAAGGTACGATCGAGTCTTTGGGTGGGTTTTTGTAAAAGGTGTATTTGGAATTGCCATGCTTGTCAATATTGGCTATGGCAATGGGTGTGCGGATGCTTGGGTCTTGAATTATACCTTTAGTATTAACCCCGCAAGACCTCAAAAACTTGACCGCAAAATCACCTAGCGTATCCTTGCCAATGCGGCTAAGCATCGCTGTTTTAAGTCCTAATTTAGCCGCTATGATGGCTGAATTAGTAATCCCGCCGCCTACGCTGCGATTTCTGATTTTCTTATTTTTATCCTGGATAAGATCTATGGATGTGCCGCCTAGGAAAAGTACATCAACTGGCATGTGGTATTGTACTGGAAAGCATAATGAAGATCATGATTATGGCTATTATAATTTTTACCAGTATTGAGCCGACTCTGCCTAGGACGCCGCCCAGGCCAGCCTTGAGAGATTTGACAAGGTCTTTTTGTATGAGAAGCTCGACCAGGAACGCGCCAAGGAAAATACCTAAAAAGGTGCCGAGTATAAGGCCTACCCCAAGAACGCTCGAGCCCACAATGGCACCTAATATACCTCCTACCAGTGCCCCTACTATAGCGGCATTTGAGGCGCCCAGCTTCTTTCCCCCTATTATGATAAACACGTATTCCAGCACTTCTCCGCACAGGTACAGCGTGAAAAGAATTAAAAGCGTCCTTATATCAATGAGGATAAAATCTGTAAGGAGCGCGTAAAAAACAGAACCCAACAGTATTATCAACGTTCCAAACGTGGTAAAAAATATCGCGATAAACCCGGTTACACTGGCCAGCAGTAAAATCGAAAGCGCTAATATTTCCATTAATTATCTCCTCCCTAAAAAAAGAAATAGATATAGAAAAAAGATTAGTACATATGCCATTATGACGCGCGAGGCAATGGTAAACGAGCGAAAGTCCTCTATCTTTCTGCCATGCTTAATGCGGCCGGCAAAATAAAGAATAGCAAAGGCCAGCACTGGTATGGCCAGGATTAAAAAATAACGCAGCCCGGATACGGTATAGGAGTCAAATAACACTTATTTTAAGGCAGAGACCAGAGCGTCGCTATCCTCAGCCTTCAGGACCAGCCTCGAGGCGCAATCTGGCGAACACGTGCATGTGGTGCCGTAAATATAATGGAGGTTTACGCCCTTTGCCTTTAGCTTGTCAGCGATTTCCTTTACAGCGCCTATCTTGTCAGCGAGCTCGACCACTACGACATCGCTTTCTTCTACCTTCCAACCCTTTGATGCTGCCGCGGATTTTGCCTTTTTGTCGTCGCTTGTTAGGAGCATGAAAATAGCATTGCCTTCCATGCTATAGGCGCATACCGCGGAAATATTTACGCCCTGACCCGTTATCGCGGATGTTACCTCAGCCAGCATACCTACCTTGTTCTCTGTGGTGATAATGAGTTCTTTGCCCTTGCTGCATTTTGCCATGACTACCTCCCCCTTATTTTATATTAAAAGATCTTTCTTTTTAATAGCTTTACCCCTGTCTCGTAGATCACGTCCTCGGCGTCGTCTCCTGTCACGAATTCATGCGTCCACACGACCCTTGCCTTTGATAATATTGACGCGGCGCTATAGGGGTCTTCTATCTTGAGGTCTAGGATACTGCCCTTCGGGATCTTTGCGCTTACCGGGAACCTTAATCCTCTACTGCAGATGTTTTTAGTGAGCGCTTCTCCCTGCTGTTTTGTGGCAGGGTCGTAATAGTCCAGCTTGAGCGGGACATCGTATCTTTTTCCAAACCTGCGGTCATCAAGAAAAGAATCATCCTTGTTTTTTTCCGTATTTAGAAGTCTCGATAATATTTTCATAAAGAGCTACTTTTGTTTTTGCAGGTACTCCATCAGCCTGCCCACATAGATAAGCTGACTGTTTATAAACTGTATGCCTGCTTCAAAATGCTGTTCGCTTTCTTTGTCCATGGGCTCGTTCCACATCCAAACGATCTTGCCTCTGCACCTTGCCTTTAGTTCAGTATTGTATTTGAATATTTCTATGTCCAGCATGGTGCCGGGTTCCAATTTTTTTAAAAGAGATACCCTCATTCCCCCGCCACTGATGTTTTTAGTGGTAGTGCAAAATTCGCCGTCGCTTCCCTGAGGGCTGTACCTTACAGCGAGCTCTCCATCGATGCGCTCGAAGAGACGGCTATCTGTGCCGATGTGCATAACCCACCTCCTTGGTTAGAAATACCTTTTCTGTTTGGAATCCATTGATCATTCTAAAAGAAAGAAAATACGAAAAAGGCAAGACAGGATTTGTTATCTGGTCAGTCAATAAGTGCAATGCCAGGCCCAATGTTATGTATGTCCAGATAATATTGAGATTAAATGATAATAGCGCAAGCATCAGGACTATCAGGAGTTCATAGGAGTGCAGAAAAAGGAATAGTTTTTTAAAGTGCCCGTGGTACGCGCACGCCTTGTAGACTTTACTTGGATTAAAGCTTATGCCATTTTCTCTTATATAATCAAAATAGTGATCCATGTCCACCAGTATACCGGTTATCAGAAATGACAAAAAACCTGCGAACGAGTGATTGTATTTATATAAGATGCCGCCAGCTGTTAGTGTAACAGCCGCATGTCCTAGTGGCTTCATTATAGTTTTGTGCCGTCATAAGGGCAATAGTTTGTCCTGCCGGGGAAGATCCTCCTGCATTCAGGGCACATCACCTTTAACGGTCTTTTTTCCGCGCTTGCTGTTTCTGTGCGGTCCGGCAAAGCCTTGGCTATGATTGTCGGTATCTGTTTCTCCAGCATGCTTATCCTCTGCGTCGTGTACGGGTGGCTGCGCAGGAATACGGGTCCTATGTCGCTATTTTTTGACCCCTGCAGTTTTTTCAAAAAACTTATCATCGCATACGGGTCATAGCCGGCCTTATACGCGTATTTTGAGCCGAGCCTGTCTGCCAGCATCTCGTCTTCTCTCGAGTAGCCTAGCGTCACAAGGTTATACCCCAGCGAGACAGCTTTTTGAAACTTGCCCAATCCTGCCTTCCTGGATGCGATTGTTATAAGTATGTCATACCCGAGCTGCGCCTGTATCTTTTTTACAATATGGCGCGCCGCGACATGGCCTATTTCATGGCCGATTACGCAGGCCAGTTCATCCTCTGTCGATTTTTCAACAACCCCTGAATTGATATAGATATAACCGCCAGGGGTAGTGAACGCGTTTAGTTCATTATCTTCAATGACGCTGAAACGGTATTTTAAATCCTTGCGATCAGAGACCATGGCAATTTTTTGGCCTATCTCGTTTACGCGATTTAGTTTTTCGATATCCTTAGAGATCTTATATTGTTTTGAGATTTTTGTAGCTATTGAATTACCAAGGGATACTTCAGAAGGCGTGTTTATAAATATTAATTCATTCTGTTCGGTCGCAGGGTTATAGACAGTAGCGCATCCACACAGCATTACAGAGATAGCGACTACAATAGTTACATATAATTTTCCCATACCCACCCTGCTAAGTTGACAAAATTGACATTGTCAAAATTGTCAACTTAAGAGATTCTGGACCATGGCGCTGATAGTCTTGCCGTCTGCATGGCCTTTTGTTTCCTGCATTACCTGCTTCATTACCTTGCCAAAATCGGCCTTTGAACTCGCGCCCGTGTCTTTTATAACCTTTTTTACAATATCCTCTATTGCCTCGCCGCTTAGTTGTTCCGGTAGATAGGATTTCAGTATCTCGAGTTCTTTTGTTTCTTTTTCAACAAGATCCTCCCTGCCACCCTTTTTAAAACTTTCTATGGAATCATGACGCTGCTTCATCTGTTTTGATATTATCTTCAGGATGTCGCTATCTTCCAGTTCCTTGACCTGTTTTTCTATGGCGAGATTCTGCATAGAGGCGGTTATCATGCGCAATGTGGATGTCCGCAGCGCATCTTTATTTTTAATAGATCCCTTAAGGTCGCCTGCTATTTTTTCTCCAAATTCCCCCATTTAAGGCCCCTCTCTATTCCCCTATTTTTTTATACATGAGCTCGCACAAAAATCTCAGGAACGTGTTTTTATTGTCTTCCTCGATCTTTCCAAACTCAATACCGCTGGCATAAGACGCCTTTTCCTCAGAGATCTCGTTTGACCACAAGACTATGCCATTCAGGTGAGCAGGATTTAGTGACTCGGGGGTAAAGATCATTAGCTCTACCTTGTTGCCGGTGGTCAGTTTTTCTTTGGTCAAGAGCTGTATGCCGCCCGCGCTCAGGTTTTTGGTTATCCCTGTTTTTTCTGTCTTGGGCTCTTTCTGGACAACGTAGTTTACCTTCAGCGAAACGTCAAATCTTATGAATCTTCTTTTTTCTCTCATAATATCAGTCCTGTTTTGTTATTTTTAGTTTTGGCAGGGAATTGGTTTTATACTGCACCCCGGCCTCTTTGAACAGTGCTTTAAAGGTCTTATCCGTATAGTTGCCGCTTGTGACGAATTTGTTTATCTTGGAGTTCACGATCATCTTTGCGCACAGTATGCAGGGCGAATGCGTGCAGTATATGGTGCTGCCCGAGACGTTTATACCGTGCAGGCCTGCCTGTATTATGGCGTTTTGCTCAGCGTGTATGGCCCTGCATATTTCGTGTCTCTCGCCAGATGGGATCCCTCGCTCGTTTCTAAGGCATCCTAATTCCATACAATCCTTGACACCGCTTGCCGCGCCATTGTATCCGGTCGTGAGTATGCGTCGATTCCTCACTATGACTGCGCCCACGTGATGCCTCTGGCAGGTCGAGCGCTCAGCCACGAGATAAGCCATTTTTAAGAAATATTCGTCCCAGTCAGGTCTTTTTGTTTTTTTTGATCGCTTCATCTATTTTTTTATGAAATTCCTCTATCGTTGAGTCATTTATAATGATCTCATCAGCCTTCTCAAGGCAATTGTTAAGCTGCTGGTTCTCTGTAGCCGCTTTATTTTCCTCCGCCTCTTTTTTTATAAATTCCTCGAGTGTTTTAGGATCTCCTTCCCTGTTTCTTTTCAGGATCCTGTTAAAGCGTGTTTCCACGGGTCCGTCTATGCCCAGCAGTATGAAATCCTTAGTTTTTCTAAGGGCCTCTATTTCTCCGGGATTCCTTATGGAATCAACTATATGGTCTTCTGCTGCCGCCAGCCTTTTCATGGCGCGGACAGCCAAAAACGCAGGCCCGTTTTTACGCCTTAATTCATTGCCCAGGTTTATAAGATTCTCGCGCGACGGTTCTATGCCTGATTTTTTAGCCTCTTCTCTTAATATATCAGAGAGCGAGTGATAGATAAAGCTCTTTGATTTTATATATATAGCTGCCTCGCCTTTGCCTGCAGCGTTGGGTCCTGTTAAGCCTATAACCATGTTTATTT
This sequence comes from Candidatus Omnitrophota bacterium, assembly GCA_018902915.1. GTDB lineage: Bacteria > Omnitrophota > Gorgyraeia > Gorgyraeales > Gorgyraeaceae > JAHIPS01. The sequence continues at coordinate 22,191 of JAHIPS010000013.1, forward strand.
GACTGTTGCCCCTGAAGGCATATCCTTGTCAGGGCATATAACAGCCATCTTCTCACTGTCAGAGGCTGCGAGTATCATGCCCTTACTTTCCACGCCCCTGATCGTGGCAGGTTCCATATTTTCGAGCACGACCACGAGTTTGCCTTCCAGTTCCTCTGGCTTATAAGCCTTTTTTATGCCAGCGACCACTTCCCTTTCCTCGCCGCCAATATCGACTTTTATCACATACAGCTTATCCGCGTTGGGGTGATCCTTGACTTCCTTTATCTTTGCTACCTTTATGCTAAGTTTTTTAAATTCATCAAACGAGATCATATTACACCTTTATCCTTTCTAGCTGAGAAAACATGAGTTCGCATATGTGCTCCAGGAATTTATTTTTCATCTCCATGTCGATCTCTTCAAATTTAATGCCGACGTCTATTTTGCCGGCCTTTTCATCAGCTGTCCATATGACCTTACCTATGGCAGGAAGGGGTTTTTTGAGATTCGGTACCTCTATAGCCAGCTCGAGCCGGTCACCTTTTTTAACACTTTTATCCACCATGCCGCTTATGCCGCCAGGACTTATATTTTTTGTAACAGAGTTTTTCGGCGCAGCATTGCCGTCCTTTGGCTTGTAACTGAATTTAATACCGGTATCTAACCTTATATATTTCCGCCTCTCTGTTATCATATACCATCCCCCTCGAGTTATTTTAATTTATTAAGATGCGTTAATAAAATTGCTTCACACTCAGGTTTTATTTTGGAAAAGCGTATGCCGACATAAAACAACCGCCTGTCTGCCGCGTCCCGATTCTTTAATTCTTTTAACCAGGCCACCTGGCCGACCAACTTTACTGGTTTTGAAAAACCAGGGACATCCAGCTCCAGGTCCAGATAGGTCTTTTTCTTAAACTTTTCATACGTTATAAGGCACAATCCTTTTTTTGATATATTGGATGTTTTACTCAGGAGGGAATTGCGCGAATTGCGCACAAGGTTGTATCTTATTTTTACCTCGTCGTCGAACCTGACATATCTTCTTCTTTCCCGCAAGGCCCAGTATTTACTGGCAAGGCCGTAGGTAAGATTTTTTCTAAAGGCCTTCTCTTCCTTCCAGAGAAGCATCAGGATCAGCGTTAATAGGATTAATGTAATGCTGTATGCCAGATACATAAGAGGAGCCTTTCTTATATCTCGATCAAATCGTATTCGCTCGTGCCTAACCCTATTTTCTCGGCATGCTGTATCTGTATCAAAGGATCTATTTCAGCGTGTGCCTGTTTAAATGTGTCTATCCCTGCCATGTCAAGCGACGCCTTATCCACCGCGACAGGATCGATTCCTCCCACCATGCCTATATCAGGGACAAGAGGACTTTCGTCTTTTGACATGCAGTCGCAGTTTTTTGTCAGGTTGTAAATGAGGTTTATACACCTCATCCTGGACCCTACAGCGACCTTGGCACCTAACGCATATTCTACCATCTTTTCCTGGAATTTCACAACATTTTCGTCATATTTTATTTCAATGGCGCCCGTCCGACAGACAACCGTGCATTCGCCGCAGCCAATGCACCTTTCTTTTACCAGTATGGCCTTTTTCTTTTTAAGGCCTATCGCGTTCGCAGGGCATATCTTCATGCACGCGCCGCAGCCAATGCATTTTTCAACAATTATCTCGGGCAGTGTCTTTGAGTGCTGCAGGAGCTTGCCTGCCCGTGCCGCGCATCCCATGCCCAGGTTTTTAAGCGAGCCGGCAAAGCCTGATTGTATGTGGCCTGTCACGTGTGAGAGGCAGATGAGCCAATCGCTCTGGCAGACAGCCTTTGCTATCCTCGCATGTTCAAAATGCTCGCCCCGTATTGCTATGTTCTGGCCATCGCGTCCATGCAGGCCGTCAGCTATTATTATAGGTATGCCTGTAGTCTGTATGTTGTATCCGTGCGAATGGGCGACCTGCAGGTGCCCAATGGCATTGGATCTTTTTTCCCTGTAAAGCGTATTAGTCTCAACAATGAAGAGATTCTCTGTTTTTTGTTTGAGGAATCCTATGAGACCTGAGAGCCACGCAGCTTTTATATACCCTGAAGTACCCTCTTCGCCAAAGGTCAGCTTTAGCGCCAGAAAATCATTTTTTTTCATAATGTCCTCGGGTGGCGCTATCTGTTGCCAGATAGACAAAAGCGCCTGGCTTACTTTTTCCGCAGACGTCCAGTCATCAAGTCTTTTAACGTATACCTTGCTTTTTTCCTTCTTCGCCATGGCGTCTCATCCTTCCTGGAGTTGTTTCATGTAAGAGTTTCGTATGGAGTTCAGGATGTCCCTGTATTCGGTTGTCTTGTAGTCGGGGTACGTCCACTCAAGGGGCTGGAATCCGCCCTTTTTCCACGAGAGTGTCACCTCCGCGTAAATGCCCTTGTTCAAGTATATCCTATGAGAGTAGTTTTTTGTAGTGACAAGGATAAGTTTTGAGTCTGATATGTAGCCGGGATCGATGTTTATGCGCCGCCTTTTTTTTACGGCACAGGCCTCTTCAAAGGAATTTGTCCTGAGTTTTATCTTTGATATATGCTCAGGCGAGACGAGTTTTTTAAAGGATACGAATTTTCTTTTTAGCGGGTGACCCATCTCTTTCTTGTAATAATGGGTGTGGTCGAATTTTAAGACAGGGCTCCTGTAGTCTATCTCCCCGAATTCCTTAGCAAAAAACTCTTCGATTTGGTCGAAGAGTTTTTTATCTTTCGCGAGCATCCCGATTATTAATTTTACCTGTCGTGGCTTTTTAGCCGTCCCCATGCGTAAGTTACCTCGTCGCTCCGCTCCTCGTAACTTTTCATAGGGGCTTCGCCCCTCTGACGCTCCAAAATGCTCCTTTTCATCGCATTTTTCCGCTGTCACCCCTTCGGAAGGGCGCCTACACCCTTCCGAACCTACCCAGCCGTATGGAATTTTTGAAATTCCATACGGCTAATTAAGAGTTTGTATCTCCGTCTCGATCTTGTTTTCCGTGTCTTCCGAGCCGAGATAGCCGTCTATGATTTTCTGGTCTTTCTTTGAGATGTCATTAAAGAATATAGCCACGTTGTAGTGCGCCTTTTCAGTGTCCTCTAGTATTATCGGCTCTGAGCGCACCACCACGCCCCTGCACCTTATTTTTTTTGCCTGCCTGCCGTTGCCCTTTGCAGGCATAAGCAGTATCACTTCTATTTTTGACATCAACGGCAACAGCCTTGTGACGCGGCAGTATATCCCTGATGACGAGATATCAGCGGTCTCTGTTATGATGTCAAAGGCCTTATCAGCGATCTTCAGCGGGAGATTGGTCTTTGCCCGATGATGTTTGCGGCGTTCCTGTATCATGGGATTATTTCTTTGCGGCTTCTGCCTTTTTTGCAGCCTCTGCCTTTGCGTCCTCGGCCAGTTTCCAGCAGCGTTTGCTGCAGTAGTAACCCTCGTTCCTGTAATAACAGGTTTTTCTCTGCAGCCGCTTATTGCATTTCATGCAATTGGCCGGTTTCTGGACGGTCTCTCTCTTTTTTTCTTCTTTTTTCGGCTCTTCTTTCTTGGGTTCTTCCTTTTTTTCCTCTGGCTTCACGTTTGTTTCTTCAGACATTTTTTATCCTCCGTATAGGACATTTGCTGCACAATGGCTTTTTGGCCCTGCATAGATTTTTGCCTAGCTCTACTATCAGGGCGTGGAATTCATTGAACAACCTTACGTTTCTCGGCAAACTTTTTGAAAACTCCTCCTGCGTTTCCTCGTAGGTCGCGTTTTCATCTATATAACCGTGCCTAGAAAATATCCTTTTTGTGTAAGCATCGACCACGAAAACAGGCTTTTCCCCGGCATACAAAAGAATGCTGTCAGCTGTTTCAGGTCCTATGCCTTTTATGTTTAAAAGTTCGTCTCTCAGGGCGCCAGTCTCTGTCCCGAACATCCTCTTTAAACTCGCGTTGTATCTTGTATTGAGAAATTTTAAAAAGTTTTTTACGCGCCCGGCCTTTATATTGTAATAACCGGTCGGCCTTATTAATCCGGCAAGCCTTTTTTTAGGTATCATGGAAAGCGCTTTTACGTTTAAAAGCCCCGCCTTTTTTAGATTCTTAACGGCCTTTTCAACATTGGTCCATGCCGTGTTCTGCGTCAGTATCGCGCCTATTATTATTTCCAGTCTTGTGTCGCCCGGCCACCAATGCCTTGGTCCGAATTTTTCAAATAGCAGGTTATATATTTTCAGTAATGAAGTTTTTTCTTTTCTTTTTTTCAATATTCCGAGCGTTCTTTGATTTTTGAAAGTAGCTGCGCTGCCTCGTTGTAATGTTTTGAATTCCTGCTCGCGGCAGTCTTTATAAATTTTCCTTTTTGAGAATGCTCCTTGAAGGCGGATGCTGTTACCGTGGAAGAGTTTCCCTCGTCGTTTATCTGGAACGAGATCACGACATTGTGGTCGATTGCCGCAACCGCGTCAGCAAATAGTTCTTTTATCAAAGATAGCTCTAAGGGTTTCCTCGCGAGGATAATCCCTGTGGCCCTGTCAGAAGAAGTAACGTAGTAGCCGCTTTCTCTTAATACGAGACCTGCATAGGCGAATACTGCTTTTGCGTCCTTGCGTATATCTATGCTCACCAGGTCTATCTGCTCGACAACGCTGGCCGTGGAGACATGTTCCGGTTCTTTCCGCGACGCTATTTTGCGGGACCTGCGCTCAACGCCTGTTGTTTTTACCAATAAGACGCTGTCGCCCTCCATGATCTCCTCGTCCTCCTCTATCTCGAGTATCTCGGCAGCAGAAACAGTCGGCCTGACCTCTATTATCTGCGCCCCTGCGATCTTTTTTCCGTTTCTGTGCACCAGGAAACCATCGCCGATTTCTATGCCAGCGTCTTCGCCAGACCTTATTATAAAGTATTCCGCTTCGTCTCCTACGCTGATGACCTCAGAGTCTACCTCTATCTCCTCGCAAAAGACCGGCGCGCTGCACGCAAGACAGAAAAACATTAAGACAAAAATAATTTTTCTCATACCTAGAATCATTGTAGTATAAAAACGGACTAAATACAAGAAAAAATTTGAAAATTTTGTGCTAGGTGAATAGTCACATTACAGTTTCAGCTATTTTACACCACCCAGCCCAGTGGGTTTCGGGGCTTCTTTTCGGCGAGCGGGCCCCGTTCCAAATTCTTAAAGATTATTGGATTATTCATTAGAATTATCCACAATCAGTTCCAAATAATAAATCGATTATCGATTAGAATTTG
>JAHIPS010000107.1 GCA_018902915.1 Candidatus Omnitrophota bacterium
AGTTTTTTTGTAGAATAAATTAACGATATTTAAAAAGTATTTGAAACAGATTTAAACCTCTCCGATAATAGCAAACCATGGGTAACCATGGGGCGCAAAACTAAGGGTCCTGTGACAAGGATAGCCGAGCTGCCGAAAAGAGCATGAAGTCAAGCGGTTCGGTTATTTTTTTTAAATAGGGGGCAAGGCCGATGCTAGACTGGCAAGGTAAAAAATGGGTAAAGGTAATCGCCGTTACAGTGGTGTTTACCTTTCTTGTATATGATATAGCTTGGGCTATGGACTTTTCGCCCATAGCTATTACTGCATCTCCATCTGCAGAAGCCCCTGGACTAATTCCCCGAATAGGCAATTTCATTTCAAAATCCATCCTCAAAAAAGACCATAAAGAAGAATTACCGGAAGAAACAGAAGTTTCTTTCAGGACCCAGCTTGTGCCTAGAAAGGACTATGGGGAAAGCTCTGGCTTCCAGCGCATGGAATCTGTGAAACAAATGATAAAACGCCAGATGGAGCAGATGCGAAGGCGCCAGCAGATTGAAGAAGATAGACGGCAGAGAGATATCAGTAATTATAGCGTAAATAAGGGCTTATATCTTGATGGAGTGGAAAAGGCCCAGGAGGCGCAGGACATTACGCAAAAAGTGATGAAGGCGCGCGGCCAGACATTTGAGGCAGCAGGCGCATTGACAGAGTTCAGCTATGTTAAGAATAAGGACGGATCTACGATTTATTATAAGGACGGCCTTCCTTCAAGGATGCTTGATGAACCTATCTATGACAATTTGGGTAACTTTTCTCTTAAGGATACGTATGATATGACCTATGACTCGAAAAAACTCCTTACTTCTTACAATGCTGATGTGACAGATTCATTTGGGAGTGTGTCAAATATACAGTGGCGTAACGGCCGCTATTCAGATGATTCTGTGTGGTGGGCCTCATCAGATACGAATGCTGGAAAATATCTTCTGGGTTATACAGAGATTATCACAGACCCATACGGGACTACGATAGTGAGAGATTGGTCTACTGACCGCTCAAGTTATAACAGCGACAAAAGAGTGCTCTCTTATAACGAGATAGTAAAAGACGCGGCAGGAAACATTCTCTCTACTACTGATTGGTCTGGAGGCATCTACGATGGCGACAATCTCGTTGGTTATCACCAGAAATCAACAGATGCCTATGGCAATATAACTATTACTGACTGGGATGGAAAATTCGAAAAAGAAAGAATGACAGGGTCTCATTCCATAGATGCGCAGATAAATAAAGACGGCACAACCTCAACCAGCGAAAATACGACCACCTACACATACGACGCATCCAATAAAGCAATAGATGCGCTCGGCACTACCACGATCAATGGCGAGGCCAAAGATGTCAATGGCATGGCCATTTATACATACACGGGCACGACCACGCAGAATTATGAGATGGTAAATGGCCAGCTCAAATTATCATATACAACTACTGTAATGGATCAGGAGAATGTAGATAGTTCAACCTCACACACCTCTACGCGTTTTGATTACATCTATGGAGCAAACAATTTACTTGTTGATGCGAGCGAGATAAGCACTACTGAAGGCGAGGACATATTTGGTTCAAGATATACAAGCACTACTGTGAGTGAATACGATATTATTGCCAGCCAGCCAAGAAGAGTATCATCTGACACAGAGAGCGTAAGCGAGACTATCTTTGGCACAGACACTGATAGTAACACGCATGTTGAATATATGTATGACGAACTTGGTAATTATGCTGGAGATGGTGCCGCAGGCTATACAGATACGACAGGCATAAATCTTTTTGGAGAGGCATCCTCAACCCACACAGAAAATGTATACCAGATTATAAATGGCCAGCCAAGATTAATGTCTACGCAGACCGGGCCAAACCTTGTAAATCCTTCTTTGGATTTAGGCCTGACTCTTTCCGGGATAGAAGAGAGCTTGTTTGGAATAGCCCGGGCCCCGGAGGCAGAGAGAGAAGCAAAGATAGCTGAGGTTGCTCAGGAATTAGGCATAGAGCGCAAGTCAATAGTGGACCTTACAATAGAAAATGTTACAGCTGTAATGACATGGCTATGGAGAGAGTCAACGAATATAGTAAACTGTGCTGTGCAATCTTTGAAAAGCATATTTCAAACCCGCGGCATTGAAGTAAAACAGGAAGAATTGGCAAAAGACGCGATATTGGTGGATGTGCTTACGGGTGTATTAACACCGGAGACTGCCAAAGGCGAGCTCATGCTTTCAATGTACGCAATTGTAAAGTCAGCTGAGAAGCGTGGCTTGATTTTACAGGGAGCAAATATCACGATTGACCAGTTAAAGAACATTACCTTGCCAGTTATAGCGCGCCTTGCAGTAAAAGAGCATTTTATTGTAGTAACCCAGGTAACAGACGCAGAGGTCACTTACATTGACAATGGTGCTGAGGTAACAGAAGACATAACCGAGTTCAGCTATAAGTGGGATGGGAATATTTTGGTGACACAGTTACCAGAGAATGCTGAGGTTTTAACAGTTTCGCAAATGAAAGAAATAAGAGCAGCTGATCCTGATTATACAGATCATGATAATAAACCCACAGACGCCCCAAATTACTATGACCCGTCAATTGAAAGAGAAGACGGAACAGGTGTAGGAGATGGAGAAATTTACAGAGAAGATTATAGCGATGGACACCGTATATGGGAAAACACTTCTGATTGGGAATGGGATGCAGATAAAGGCGAGGAGGGTGAATGGGTGTGGCATGAAGAATATAATTTAAGTTTTAATGGAATCAGGGATGTGCAAAATAATCCTACTCCTGCTGACGGTCGTACCTGGACACCAGGTGATTCCAAAGACCCATTTCCAAATCCTGGAGACAAGACAAGTGATTATGGATATGATGACGCAAATAAAACCTATGACCAAAAAAACAATGGGAACCCTGATTGGAGCAAAACCTCTGATGCAAGCCCAGATGATTACTGGACAGATAATTCTATCTGGAATTGGAATAGTGAGACAGGTGGATGGGAATGGAAAGAATCTTACAG
>JAHIPS010000108.1 GCA_018902915.1 Candidatus Omnitrophota bacterium
ATCTTGTCCAAAGAAGTTTTGGCGTGGTCAGCAAAACGCAATCGCCTTCAGACTAAAATTACATGGTATTTTACAAAGAGCAAAGCTCGTGAGAAACTCAACAGAACCTATGAAACCATTAAGAATTAATTTAACAACGTAGTATGCTCTAAGACCCCCTCTAATATTTAATAAACAAAATCAGCCTTTGGCGCAGGCATTAAGTGATGAGGAATATGTAAGGGGATTAAATGATCTCGTACATGGTTTAAATAATAAAGCGACCGCAATACAAGACAGTTGTGAATCGCTGATTCGTTGTTTAAAATTGATACAAAAATATATGATATCTCGAATTGAGGGCATATTAACTAAAGTCCAATATCCAAATGATGACGAATTGCGTTATAAGCAATCTATGATCTATAAAGCAACGGGAAATTACAAATTCTATATTGTGGAAAGCTTGAAAAAAATAGGGTTTTACAAGAAGTTTTTTAATGAAATATCCAAGTTTGTCTTATTAGATGAGGATGAAATGAAAGATTTTACAGATGAACAAATAAGAAAAATTGAAGAGTCTGTAGGTGAATTGAAAGGCGTCAGTAAAAAAGCATTGAAACAAATAGATGAATTTGAATTCAGGACCGCCGCGAGCCGCCAAATTAAGATAGTCAATCTTTATGAGTGGAGCGAGGCAAATTTAAAACCTACGCTCGATTGTTATGGTAGAAAGATTAAGATAGAGGTAAATATAGCCCCGAATTTATCTATTTTAGCAGATGAATATGATTTAGAGGAAATGTTTTATGAGTTTATTACTAATAGTATACGCGCAATAGTAAAATTATATGGAGAAGATAGAATAGAAGATGGGGAAATTGAGATAACTGCCCGCAAGGTTAAAGATAAGATAATTATAGATGTAAAAGATAACGGAGTAGGGTTAAACAGGCAGGAAATCATAAAAATTGCCGAAAAAAAAGGAGGATTAGGCCAAGACATAATCTTTCTCATGGATGAACAGAAGATTTCGGCCCTTATATTTGAGCCGTGGTTTACGACGACCCGGCAGGGCGGCGGTCAAGGATTGGGTATTATACGTAATAATATTATAAGAGACGGCGGCGATATAAATGTCCAATCTGAACCCGGCAAGGGTACCACGTTTACCATAACATTGCCGATTGCTTCCGAAGAAACAGTTGATAAACGCGTTTTTGAATCAGGGATAAGTGAGACAGATATTAAAAATCTTGGCAAGCCAAAATGGACGTATCGCATGCGCTTTGAGACAGAAAAAGATATAGATAGATTTGCATTCAGAAGCCCCACAGCTTTAGATGAATTTATAATTAATGCTTTTTATCGTAATATTAGTAAAACGCCTATTTATGTTGAATGCGCGTTTTTCGTTGGCGCTGGAAACACAGGAATGTTGAGATTTGTAGTTAAACAAGATTCATGCGATGAAAAAGATTGGAAAAAAATAGATATAAATTGGCGAGGGTTCAGGGAAAAAGGACATTGGTTTTTAATTGATACTAAAAGAAGAAAGAAGATAGGAGCTGCGCGGGAAGGAAATGGCTTATCTCATGTTGGTATGTTGATGAAGCATCCTTCTCTTTTGATATATATGCGAGGCAAGGAAGCCCCCTTTGAGCTACGTACAGAGTTTTATATTAAACTGCCGATTGGAGCTGTCGGTTCTATCAGAAAAGCAATTTACGCGGGATACGTTAAACAAAGAATCCGCACAATAGGCCGCGCGATAAGAAGTAAATTATGAGAAAAATATATAAAATAAAACTAATACAGCTTTAATGTTTATGCTAATAGGTAGAATATTATAATTGCACAACCCGCTATTTAGCGGTAAAATACAAATGAGGACTTTTATATGAGCACGGCGTACGAGATAAGACGTAATCATTTTGAGCGGTTTTCGAAATTGCCTCCGGAAGAGCGGCTTATGCGGGCGCTTAGCGCGGGGCATTTGTTATGGCGGATTATGCCCAAGAATTCCAAAAAATACGCAGAAGGATTGAGAAATGGCTGGAAAAAATACCTTTCCCGTTCCGGAAACGCCGCTAAAAATACTTAAGCCGCTTACTGCGGGAAAAATACCGTTTGTGATTGTGGGCGGAGCGGCTATAGCACTGCACGGTATTCCGAGGACCACGCTGGATATTGATATCGTGGTGCCCGCAGAGTCCGGAACCGTAAATAAGCTGTTTTCAATAATAGGAAAGGCAGGCTTTTTTAGCAGTGATAAATATATAGCCGGTATTATGGACAGGCCGGATTTGTTGATTGGCCAATGGATAACATTACAGGACAAGAACGGTTATGAGCTGGTAGATGTTTTTTTTGAAAACAGCAAGGAATTTAAAGCGCTTTTGAAACGGTCGGAAAAAGTAAAAGGCGCGAAATTTAACTTTTATATTGCGTCTTTAAGAGATCTGGAGAAAATGAAAAAGATATCAGGCAGGCCCATAGATCTGGCCGATATTGTTTTAATCAGGGAAAAGCTGGGCAGGAAGAAATACAGGAAGGATGTCCCTTCCCATTCCCGGACTATTGTCAAATAAGGGTTGACAATCGGGAGGGGAAAGCATATAATATAACTAAATAGTAGGAACCTTTAAATCAGCACAGAGAGGCTGGAAAGGTGATAAAAATGATAAGTGCCAGGGGAAATCCAATAATCAGAACCTTCTTGCTTTAAATAGCGGGGAGGTATTTTTTTTGACCGGAGGAAAAGGTGGCAAAAAGAGAGGTTTTGACAAAAGAAGAGATTACGAGGGCAGTTACAAGGATGAGCCACGAGATTTTAGAGAAGAACAAGGGCTCGCAACACCTTGTGATAATTGGGATTAGGACAAGAGGGTATGTGCTTGCAGAAAGGATTTCCGAAGCGATTAACAGAATAGACGGCGTGAAATTACCTGTAGGAGCTCTTGATATAACGCTATACAGGGATGATCTGAGCGTGGTGGCTGAGCAGCCAGTGATTCACAATACAGAGATAGATTTTGATATAGAGGGTAAAATCGTGGTGCTGGTGGACGATGTCTTATATACAGGAAGGACTATAAGAAGCGCCCTGAATGCTCTAATAGATTTTGGCAGGCCAAGGAGTATACAGCTCGCGATCCTTGTAGATAGGGGACACAGGGAACTTCCCATAAGGGCTGATTATGTGGGGAAAAACCTGCCGACATCTCAGAATGAACTCGTGCAGCTGAAATTGGAAGAGGTAGACGGCGAAGACACTGTCTATATAGAGGAGCCGCAGGATGAATAAGACTGCAAAGAAAAAGCCAAAATGGATCCACAAGGATCTTCTCGGGCTGGAATATCTGTCAAAGGAAGACATAGAGCTTTTGCTGGATACAGCAGATCCTTTCAAGGAGATACTGGACAGGCCGATTAAAAAGGTGCCAGCGCTTCGCGGAAAAACAGTCGTGAATCTATTTTACGAGCCTTCTACGAGGACGCGCGTGTCTTTTGAGATAGCTGCGAAGAGATTGTCCGCAGATGTGATAAATATTGCCACTGAGACATCCAGCGTGAAAAAAGGCGAGACATTAAATGATACAGGTCAGAATATAGAAGCGCTAAAGGCAGATATTATTGTAGTAAGGCACAACTGCTCAGGCGCAGCAGCAATGCTTGCAAAACACGTGAATATAAGCGTTATCAACGCAGGGGATGGCTGGCACGAACACCCTACGCAGGGGCTCCTGGATATATTTACCTTAAGAAAAAAACTGGGGCGCATCGAAGGCTTGAATGTCAGCATAGTCGGTGATATTGCTCATTCGCGAGTGGCGCGTTCGAACATCTGGGGACTGACTAAACTCGGCGCAAAGGTTACAGTGTGCGCGCCAAGCATGCTCATACCTCCTGGCATAGAAGAAATGGGCGTTAGCGCGACGAGTAATATAGACGAGGCGCTTTCTAACGCAGACGCGATCAATATATTGAGGATGCAATTCGAGCGCGACGAGGAAGGCGCGTTTCCCAAACAGATAGAATATTTTAAGAATTTTGGAATAACCGGAGAGAGGTTAAAAAAGGCCAAGAAAAATATTATTGTGATGCACCCCGGACCTATAAATAGAGGGATAGAGATATCAAGCAAGGTCGCGGATGGCGCCAATTCCGTGATATTGGAGCAGGTTACGAATGGTATAGCTGTCAGGATGGCGGTCTTATACTGGCTTTCTCAGGCAAATGTCATTGCGAGGAGGCCGAAGGCCGACGAAGCAATCTTATGAGATCCCTCGCTAACGCTCGGGATAAATTCGCACAGTGGCTTACAAAAATCAAAGATTTTTGTAAGTCACGTGCTCATTTAAAATGAAGATACTGATTAAAAACGGTCTTGTAATAGACCCTGTCAATAAAATAGAAGCTGTGATGGATATTCTTGTAACTGAAGGCAGGATCTCCAAGGTAGCAAAGGCCATAAGATCAGACGTGGACGAGATAATAGACGCCAAGGATAAAATAGTCATGCCTGGTATAGTAGATATGCATGTCCATTTAAGAGAGCCAGGCAGGGAGGATAAAGAAACTGTCGCGAGCGGAACAAAGGCAGCAGCCAGAGGAGGCGTGACAACAGTTCTTGCAATGCCGAATACCATGCCTGCGATTGATTGCGCCGGGAACGTGAAACTGTTGAAGGATATCATAAAGAAAGACGCAGGCGTGGATGTAGAGATCTCCGGGGCCATAACTATTGGACAGTTAGGTAAGGAATTATGCGATATTAGCGCGCTAAAAAAAGCAGGCGTGATCGCTATTACTGACGATGGCTTGTCTGTGGATGACGATAATCTTATGCTGGAGGCGCTTAAACAGGCAAAGAAAGAAAAGATACTTACGATATGCCATTCTGAAGACAGGTCTATTTCCGGCAAGGGCCTTGTGAATCGGGGTTTTACTGCTACGCGGCTTGGCTTAAGGGGTATTTCGAACGAGTCAGAGTATAAAAGAGTCGAGCGCGATATTAAGTTAGCTGAAAAAGCAGGCGCAGCTCTACACATCGCGCATGTAAGCTGCAAGGAGTCAGTAGAGATAATAGCAAAGGCAAAGAAAAAGGGGATAAAAGTTACAGCGGAAACAACCCCGCATTATTTTAGTCTGAATGAAGAGGGCTTGCTCGATTACAACACGAATATGAAGATCAATCCTCCTTTAAGGAGCAGGGATGATTTAGAGGCGATAAAACAGGGTTTAAAGAGCGGCGCGATAGACGCGATCGCGTCTGATCACGCGCCGCATACAGAAAATGAAAAGGATATTGAGTTTGAATACGCAGCGTCGGGAAGCATTGGACTTGAAACAGAACTTTCTGTGGCTGTGACTGAATTAGTCCATACAGGATTATTGGGCTGGAGCGATTTAGTAAAGAGGATGTGTTTTAATCCTTCAAGGATTTTAGGCATAGATAAAGGCAGTTTGGGAGTAGGGCGCGACGCGGATATCGTGGTTGTTTCTCCGGATAAAGAATGGGTAGTCAAGAAAAAGGATTTTCTATCCAGGTCAAAAAATTCCGCATTCTTAGGAAGAAAATTAAAGGGCGTGATTGAGTACACGATTCGTAAAGGAAAGGTAATTTATAAGGCATGAGATTTATAGCAGATTTTCACATACATTCTAAATATAGCCGGGCAACAAGCCCGCAGATGGAGGTAAAGACGCTTTCAGAGGTTGCAAAATTAAAGGGTATATCCTTGCTCGGGACAGGCGATTTCACGCATCATCTATGGCTCGAGGAATTAAAGAATGTTTTAAAGGATTCAGGTAACGGGTTTTTTGAATACAATGGGGTAAATTTTATACTTACAGGAGAGATCTCGAGCATATATTCTAAAGGCGGTAGGGTGCGCAAGATTCACAATGTTATTTTTGCGCCCAGCTTTGATATTGTTGATAAGATAAATGCAGCGCTTTCCGGTTATGGTAATTTATCCAGCGACGGGAGGCCGATCATCGGCATAGACGCGAAAGACCTGGCAGAGATCTTATTTGGCATCAGTAAGTACATATTTCTCGTGCCAGGGCATATATGGACGCCGTGGTTTTCATTGTTCGGCTCCAAATCAGGCTTTGATTCAATAGAGGAATGTTTCGAGGAGTACGCGAAAGATATATACGCGTTGGAAACTGGTTTATCGTCGGATCCTGGCATGAACTGGAGATGGAGCAAGCTGGACAGATTTAATCTTATTTCAAACTCTGACTCGCACAGCCCGCAGAAAATAGGAAGAGAGGCAAATGTCTTTGATGTCGAGATGAGCTACAAAGGCGTTATAGACGCCTTAAAGGTAAAGGATAACAGTAAGTTTTTGCATACGATCGAGTTTTTCCCCGAGGAAGGAAAATATCATTACGACGGGCACAGGAATTGTAATGTAAGGTCAGATCCTAAAGAGACAAAGAAGAACAAAAACATATGCCCTGTGTGCAAGAAGCCTCTTACAGTAGGCGTGATGAGCAGGGTCGATGATTTGGCAGACAGGCCGGAGGGGTATGTCCCGGAAAAAAGCGTTCCTTACAAGAGGATGATACCACTTTCTGAGATCATCTCAGATGTTTTGGGCGTTGGAGACAGCTCCAAGGCAGTAGAAAAAGAATATAGCGCGATAATCCCGAGGGTTGGGACAGAGCTCGAGGTGCTTACAGAGGTTAGAGAAGATGAGCTCTTAAAGAAGCTGCCGCAAAAGATAGCGAAGGCGATTATAAACGTGCGAAGCGGCAACGTAAATATCCTGCCGGGTTTTGACGGAGAATATGGTAAGATAGAGATATTGAAGAAGGACGAGGCTGCAGGCGAAAAACAGATGAGTTTGTTTTGAAATGAAAGATATAAGAGCTAAAATCTTACAGAATAAAAAAGTATGCGGCGATTATTATAAGATGGCGCTTGACGCGCCGTATATTGCGAAGAATGCAAAGCCGGGCCAGTTTGTGCAGGTGAGGTGCAGCGACGGGACTGAGCCGCTTTTGAGGCGGCCGTTCAGCGTGCACAAGGTCAAAGGTAAAACAGTTGAGATCTTATATGAAATTATTGGCCAAGGCACAGAGATTTTATCAGAAAGAAACACAGGAGAAACATTAGATGTATTAGGCCCGCTTGGGAATGGCTTTACACTGTCAAACATGCCAGCTGTTATCATTGCCGGAGGAATAGGGGTGGCGCCGCTGGTGTTTCTCGCAGAGGAGCTGGCAAAAAAGAAAATAAAGGCCATTGTTTTAATCGGCGCGAAGACAAAAAATATGATTTTGTGCGAAAAAGATTTTAAAAACACAGGCGCTGAGGTCAAGATTGCTACTGACGACGGAAGTAAAGGCTGTAAAGGTTTTGTCTCAAACTTGTTTGAGAAAGCTGTTGGGAAAATAGTCTATGCGTGTGGACCAGCTCAAATGCTTAAATGTGTAGCAGATATGTGTAAGAAAAAAAAGATGCATTGCGAGATTTCCCTGGAAGAAAAAATGGCCTGCGGCATTGGCGCGTGTCTTGGCTGCGCTGTTAAAGTCAAAGGCGGAGGTTATAAACTCGCGTGCAAGGACGGCCCGGTATTTAATATAGCCGAATTAATATGATTACAATAGGGAAATTAAAACTTAAAAATCCTGTGATGGCCGCGTCAGGCACCTTTGGGTATGCAAAGGAATTTGAGGGGCTCATAGATCTGAAAAAGCTCGGCGCGATTGTTACAAAGACGATTACTCTTGAACCTAGGCAGGGCAATCCCATGCCAAGGATCTGCGAGACCTCATCAGGCATGCTCAATGCCATAGGGCTTCAGAACGAGGGCGTGGAGAATTTTATAGACGAGAAATTACCGTATCTGGCAAAGATCAATGTGCCGGTTATTGTCAGCATATCGGGTGATAGCGCGGCAGAATTTTCTAAGCTTGCAAAGAGACTTGATAAGGAAAAGGATGTGGATGGAATAGAGCTCAATATCTCCTGCCCGAATATAAATAAAGGCAAAGGCTTGATCGCGCAATGTCCGGAAGCAACCTGCGAGGTTGTTAGTAAGGTGAGAGAGGCAACCGCCAAGATCTTGATAACAAAGCTCTCGCCGAACGTGACTGATATTGTGGAGATCGCACGCTCAGCGTGTAAAGGCGGGACAGACGCGGTGAGTTTAATAAATACATTACTTGGCATGGCAATAGACATCGAGACAGGAAAACCAAAACTCGCAAATATTACAGGCGGTTTGAGCGGGCCGGCTATAAAACCGATTGCCGTAAGAATGGTATACGAGGTCGCGAAAAATATTAAAAAGCCGGTTATAGGAATGGGTGGTATAATGAATGCAGAGGATGCAATAGAGTTTTTACTCGCAGGCGCAAAGGCAGTCGAGGTGGGCACGGCGAATTTTATCGAGCCAGGTGTGTGCGAAACAATAGTAAAAGGCATCGAGCGATGGACAAAGAAAAAATCATAGTAGCGCTGGACGTAAGCAGTATTAAAGAAGAAGAGAGGCTTATTAAGATCCTTAGTCCGCATGTAAGGATTTTTAAAGTTGGGATGGAGTTATTTTATTCCTGTGGGCCAAAGTCCCTTGATATTATTAAAAAATATGACAGAGAGATTTTTCTCGACTTAAAATTCCACGATATACCAAACACTGTAAAAAATTCTGCAAAGGCAGCCACACGATTAGGCGTATTTATGTTCAATGTGCATGCATCAGGCGGAAACGAAATGATGAAGGCGGCGCTGGAAGGGGCAGAAGAGGAGAGCGAAAAGCTGGGCATAGATAGGCCAAGGATTTTAGGCGTAACTGTTCTTACAAGTATGGAAGCAGCTCAAGAGCAGGTTCTAAGTCTTGCCGAATTGGCAAAGGGAGCAGGATTAGACGGAGTAGTAGCTTCCCCTAAAGAGGCAACTAGTATCAGAAAAAAAATAGGAAAAGATTTTTTAATAGTCACGCCCGGCGTGCGTCCGGAAGGAACAGAAACCGAGGACCAGAAAAGAACAGCCACGCCAAAAGAAGCTATTTCTGCCGGCGCCGACTACATCGTAATCGGCCGGCCAATCACAAAGGCACAAGATCCAGTTAAAATAATAGAATCTATTCTGTCATGATTTAATTGTCACTGCGGGGATTTACGAGTTCGCCTATGATCGACAGCTGTATTGCAACAGGTGGTTTTGCGGGAGAGAGATCTATGACAAATTGTTCCGGAATAGTTATAATACGGCTTTTTGCTTCTTGGAGCACTTCTTCAGCAGTTTGTCTATAAAAAATACGATGATGCGCTTTCCATTTATCCTCATAGAATAATTCAAGCGTCGAATCATCATGTCGTATATATATAATGCTCCCACCTAAGCCGTCCTCTTCTTTATCACCAAAAAATTCATCAGATCTTTTTGTTTTAGGTTCCAAAAAAAGGACTCTGTCACCTATATCGGGATCTTCCAGCGTTTTTTCGAATATCTTAGCCATGATAATTCTTCCCAGGCGTTTATTTCTATATGATGAACCGGGTAGTTCTTTTTCGTATTTTTCTAAAGGCCCTGAAATCTCCATACGTCTTAAGAAATAGATATTGGCCATATCTTCTGTGTGACCCTCTTCATCCCGGGAAAACATATAATTGAGATATTTATGATAGAAGGATATGCCTAGAATTTGGCCAGTTTCAGATTTAATAACTACCATTTTCCCATCGGGGAAGTAAGTAATGTCATTCCTCCAGTCATCTATTGACGAATGTCGTTTTCTCTTTGACCGAAACCATAGACCTAAAATTTTGTACATTTCCTTATGTTCGGTTATTTCATATACATTACACAGAGTTGTAGTGCCATGCACCTGAAACGGCCCTGTTAAAGCGCTTGCTCCTTTTCTTGCCCAGACAACAACAGTTTGATTCATTATTTCTCCCTTGTCTTCCATATTCCAGTCTGCATCTGTTTTTTCATAAGCAATATAGAAACCAGCATCTTTAAATCCCGTTTCTTTAAGGAGTTTCACATAATCTTCAGGTTTCATCAGGCAATTATTATATTCAGAATAATATTTTTCATCGTAAGTCCTATAACATATGGCAAGATACCCGGATTCTTCTAATAATTTTAGCGTTTTTGATATCATATATTTTCTATCTTCATATGGGTAAAATATAAGCACATTACCCAGCGTAATTACATTAAACTTTTCGTCCTTGAGCAAATTTTCTACATCGAACATGTCGCCTTCTATTAAACGAATCTTTGTGCTTTCCTCAAATTTTTTAAGATTTTGTCTGGCCAGTTCCAACATCTTTCCTGAAATATCTACACCAACTGCTTCTATAGCGCCTTTTTGGGCAGCTAGGTAGGCTATGGGGCCTCTCTCCACAGCTAATACAAGCACCTTACTTTGTTTGACAGCATCAATAGGTACTGCTTTACCAAAGATAGACCCTAGGGCTTCCATCATTTTTGGGTCATTGAAAAAGTCATATCGTCCTTCTTTAGCATGCTTATCATAAGCTAGTTTTATTTTCAATGATAACTCTCTTCGCCTTGTTTCGTCGTCTTCACGTGATTGTATAGGGACTCTGAGGCAAGTCTTAGAAAAGGGACAAGAAAGAAGCGCATTGGTGAACGAAAGAGATGCTAGTATAATTACTGAAATTATTTTCGCATTATAGGCTTTTTTAAACTTTCTCATAATTTGGGCAAAAAATAACCCTTGTATAGGGCTAAATTTAACTTATAGCTACTATATCAGCTACATATATAGTATGCCATAAGAAAGTCTTAATTTCAATTGTTTTTTTGGTGCGGCTGTGTTATTATTATTTGAATGAAAAAGGATGAGATTCTCAAGATTTTTAAAGATAAAGGAGCGCTTTTAAAGGGGCATTTTAGATTATCCAGCGGTCTACATAGCGGTGATTATCTGCAGTGCGCGCGAGTATTGCAGTATCCAAGGTATGCGGAAAAGTTATGCGCGGAATTGGCAAGGTGTTTTAAGACTGAGGAACCTACATGTGTGGTAGCGCCTGCATTAGGGGGCGTGGTTGTTTCTTACGAAGTTGCCAGGGTCTTGGGCGTACGCTCGCTATTTACAGAGAGAAAAGACGGCAAGATGGTTTTAAGAAGAGGGTTTGAGTTAAAGCCTGACGATAGGGTCTTAGTAGTAGAGGATGTGATTACAACAGGCCTTTCCACAAAAGAGGTTTTAGAGGTTGCAAAGTCTACAGGCGCGGCCATAATAGGAGTAGGAAGTATTGTAGATAGAAGTGGAAAAGATATAGATTTTGGTGTAAAATCAAATAGTTTGATAAAACTGGATCTTCCAGTCTTCCCCCCGGAACAGTGCCCTTTGTGTAAAAAGGGCACTGAAATAATAAAACCAGGTAGCAGGAGATGATGTTATGTCGGAAAAATTAAAAGGACTTCTCGAAAAGATCAATCAGGAAGGTGTGAAGCAGGCAGAGGAAAAAGCCGGCGTTATAGAGACGAAGGCAAGGGCTGACGCGGAAAAGATCCTCAGGGATGCGAAGATAGCGGCGCAGAAAATCATAGAGGACGCCAGGACTGATGCTAAAAAGACAAAGCTCTCAGGTGAAACAGCCATTAAACAGGCATCCAGGGATTTGATCTTGGCGCTCAAAGACGAGATCAAGAAGATCTTCAATAAGATTGTTAACATCGAGACCATAAAGGCGATGTCGCAGGAGAATCTGGCAGAGATTTTAGGAGAGCTGGTAGAAAATTATATTGAGAAAGACGGCAAGACCTCTGACGTAAAAGTGCTTTTGAAAAAAGAAGACCTTGAAAAACTAAAAAAGTCATCGATCTCGAGATTAAAAGATAAACTTAAAGACGGCATAGAATTTAAACCATCACCCAGTATCAATGCCGGTTTTTCCATAAGCTTTGACAAAGGAAAATCATTCTTTGATTTTACAGACGAGGGTCTGACAGATGCGCTTTGCGCGTACCTTAACCCTGAACTCGCGAAATTATTGAAATGAGAGAATATTATTATCTGGTAGCTAGCCTGCCCTTACTCGAATTCGGCATGAAGACGCCTGTCGCGTATGAAGATTTTCTCTCCCGATGCCTGGAACAGCTAACCCCCAAAGATCTGGCGATTATAAAAAGAACAAATATATTTCCCTCCGAAGATACAGAAGAGGCCTTTCCCGCATTAAGAGAATGGAAAATATTTGATAGAGCGCTTAGAAATGAGCTTGTAAAATACAGGGCGTCTAAGAGGTCAAAGGATGCTTCAGAATATATTCGCGGCGAAGACTACAAGGACCCATTTTTAGCAATAGAGGCTCACTGGGCTGTAAACGAGGAATCGCCTGTTGAGGCAGAGAGGTTTTTAGATAAAATCAGGTGGGAAAAGATAGAAGAGCTTGAAAAAGCGCATTATTTTGACATAGATTATTTAGTCACGTACGCATTGAGATTGCAGATCCTGGAACGTTGGCAGAAAATAAATTCAGAAGGCGGAGCGCAGGTTTTAAAAGACATGATCAGCGCCTAAATTGGACAAAACGTGCAATGCTCATTTTGTCCAATTTAGAGGTGGGGGAATGCGATGAGGCGTGGTGAGATAGTAGGGATAAACGGAAACATGGTCGTGGCGGAATTTAGCGACTATGTTGTGCAGAACGAGGTCGCGTATATCGTGCACGGCGAGGAGCGCTTGAAGGGCGAGGTAATACGCGTGCGCGGCAATAGGGCGGAGCTGCAGGTCTACGAGGATACAAAAGGGCTAATGGTGAGAGAGAAGGTCGAGTTTACAGACGAGCTTTTATCAGTCGAGCTGGGCCCAGGGCTTTTGGGCCAGATATTTGACGGACTGCAGAATCCATTACCTCAGCTTGCCAAGGAGTGCGGGTTTTTCTTAAAGCGAGGCGTGTATATTGAGGCATTGCCGGACAAGGTGAAGTGGGAATTTACGCCTAGCGCGAAAAAAGGCGACAGGGTAAAATCAGGTTCAAAGCTTGGCTCTGTAAAAGAAGGTATCTTTGACCACTGGATCATGGTGCCGTTTGGCCTGAGCGGTGACTTAGAGGTGGAAAGCATTGTAGCTAAAGGTAAGTATGATTTAAAATATGTGATATCAAAACTTAAAGATGAACAGGGACGTATTCACGAGGCCATGATGCAGCAGATATGGCCTGTAAAGATCCCTATAACCGCTTACAACGAGAGATTAAAACCTGAAAAAACTATTGTTACAAAAATCAGGATCATTGATACGCTGATGCCTGTTGCGCTCGGAGGTACTTACTGCGTGCCAGGTCCTTTTGGCTCAGGGAAAACTGTTCTGCAGCAGCTTATAAGCAAGCACGCTGAAGTAGATATTGTTATTGTAGCCGCGTGCGGTGAAAGGGCAGGAGAGGTTGTCGAGACATTAAGGACATTTCCTGAACTGGTAGACCCAAAGACGTCGAGACCTTTAATGGAGCGTACAGTCATTATCTGTAACACGAGTTCAATGCCAGTTGCCGCAAGAGAGTCCAGCGTCTATACAGCTGTTACTATCGCAGAATACTATCGCCAGATGGGGTTAAATGTTTTGCTTTTAGCTGATTCAACATCGCGCTGGGCACAGGCGATGCGCGAGATGTCAGGCCGTTTAGAAGAGATCCCTGGCGAAGAAGCGTTTCCAGCATACCTTGAGACGCGGATCGCTTCTTTTTATGAGCGCGCAGGACTTGTGAGGCTACGCGACGAAAGCACTGCCTCAGTAACGATCGGAGGCACAGTCAGTCCTGCGGGCGGAAACTTTGAGGAGCCGGTTACGCAGGCTACCCTTAAGGTCGTGGGCGCGTTCCATGGACTTTCACGAGACCGCTCGAACGCGAGAAAATACCCGGCCATAGACCCGCTCGAGAGCTGGAGTAAATACAAAAGTTTTATCGACGAGAATGAGATAAAAAAGGCGCATGATATATTAAAAAAAGGCCACGAGGTCGAGCAAATGATGAAGGTCGTGGGGGAAGAAGGCACCTCGCTTGAGGATTTTATCGTATATTTAAAAGCTGAATTCGTGGACGCTGTATACCTGCAGCAGAACGCGTTTGATGAAGTGGACGCAGCTACTATAGAGGAAAGACAGAAATATGTGTTTAATGTGATTTATAAGATTCTTGATAGAGAATTAAGTTTTGATTCTAAAGACACAGCTAGAAGATTCTTCCAGGGCCTCAGGCAAAATTTTATCGAGTGGAATTCTATTGAATGGAAGACCGACGCCTTTACCCGGAAAGAAAAAGACATAGAGAAAGCTGTTTCTGAAAGGATAAACCGTGCAAAAGATATATAACCGCATAATTCAGATATCCGGAAATGTCGTTACAGTCGAGGCAAAGGACATTGGCTATAGAGACCTTGCCGAGATCTCGTCAAAGAAAGGTAAGTCGCTTGCCCAGGTCATCCGGATAGACGGCGAACATATATATCTACAGGTCTTTGCAGGGAGCCAGGGTGTTTCAACAGGCGACAAGGTGAGATTTTTAGGTCATGCCATGAGGGTATCTTTTAGCGAAAATCTTTTGGGCCGCATATTTAATGGAGCTGGGCTACCCAGGGACAATGGCCCTAGACTTGAAGAAAACATGATAGAGATCGGAGGACCTCCTGTAAATCCTGCTAAAAGGATCATACCTGATAAAATGGTGCGGACAGGCATTCCCATGATAGATGTATTTAATTCTCTTGTAGAATCTCAGAAACTGCCTATATTTTCAGTGCCTGGCGAGCCGTATAATGAGGTGCTTGCCCGTATCGCAATGCAGGCAGAGGTGGATTTAATAATCCTCGGGGGGATGGGCCTTAAATATGATGATTATCTTTTCTTCAGGGACACGCTGGATAAGCATGGTTCGCTTTCCCGTTCAATATTTTTCGTGCACACTGCGTCTGACCCGACTGTCGAGTGTCTTTTAGTGCCTGACATAAGTCTGGCTGTAGCAGAGGAGTTTGCGCTTAAGGGAAAAAGAGTCCTGGTGCTTTTAACCGATATGACGAATTTTTGCGACGCGCTAAAAGAGATCTCCATAACAATGGAGCAGATACCGTCGAACAGGGGTTACCCCGGGGATTTATACAGTCAATTAGCTGCGCGGTATGAAAAGGCAGTGGATTTTGACACAGCTGGTTCGATCACAACGCTTGCTGTGACTACAATGCCAGGGGATGATGTCACGCACCCTGTGCCTGACAACACCGGGTACATAACAGAAGGCCAGTTCTATTTAAGGAATAAATCCATTGAGCCGTTTGGTTCACTCAGCCGTCTCAAGCAGCAGGTAAATGGAAAGACTCGAAAAGACCACAGGACTATAATGGACAGGATGATCCAGCTATTCGCGGATTATCGCTCGACACTTGAAAAACAGGCAATGGGTTTTCATATGAGCGAGTGGGATAAAAAGCTTTTGCAGTACGGGAAGATGTTTGAAGAAAAGATGATGAATCTTTCCATGAATATTCCTCTTGAGAAGGCCCTGGACCTGGGCTGGCAGATCATGGCAGATAATTTCGAGCCGGTCGAGACAGGCATAAAGACAGATCTTATAAAGGAATTCTGGCCAAAGAAATAATATGTCAAAAGTCAGGTTTACAAAAGGCGAACTTAAAAGACAACGCGATGCATTGAGGCAATTCGAGCATTTCCTGCCTTTTTTGCTGTTAAAAAAGCAGCAGCTTCAGCTGGAGATAGGGCGTGTGCATAGAGAGATCGATCTAAAATTTCAGGAGATTGATAGCCTGGAAGGCGAGATCAGTGAATGGGCAGGTCTTTTAAATGAAGACACAAAAGAAGTCGCTATATGGGCGAAGGAAGGTAATGCAGTTATATCCAGCACGAATATCGCGGGCGTGGATATTCCGGTTTTTGAAAGGATTGATTTTGAAGAACCGGAATATGATTTATTTTCAACACCCTTATGGATCGATATCGCCATTATAAAGATACGAGAGCTGGTCGTATTTTTAGAACAGGAAAAAATAATGAAAGAGCAATTAAAGATCCTGGAGCATGAGTTAAGGATAACCACGCAGCGCGTGAATCTGTTTGAAAAGATAAAGATCCCGGAATCAAGAGAAAACATCCGGCTTATAAGGATCTATTTAGGCGACCAGCAGGCTAATGCAGTAGGCCGTTCAAAGATAGCCAAGAGTAAGATCGAGGCAATGGTCCTGGAAGGCGTGGCATGATAGTCCAGATGAAAAAGATAACTGTTATCGTGCAGTCAAAAGACATGGACGCCACGCTTAAGGCCCTGGCAGACGCAGGTGCCTTGCATATAGAGCACCAGAAAACGCCTGCGAGTGAAAATATAGCGATTCTCGACGAGAAATTTCGCTCTTTGTCAAGGGCTATAGAGGTATTGCCTGATTTAGATAAGGCAAAAGAGGCGCACAGGAGACCTGAAAATCTAGTGCGCGAGATTTTAGATCTGGTAGATAAAAAAGAGGTACTCACGGAGGGTATAAAGAATATAAAAAAGAATATAGAGCCCTGGAAGGACTGGGGTGATTTTGATCCTGAGGTGATTTATGAATTGGAAGAAAAGAATGTATGGGTGAGGTTGTGTAAGCTCGGCAAAAAGGATCTTCGCAATGTGCCGGATGGCGTAATAGTAGAGGAGCTTTTTAAAAAAGGAAATATTTTTTATTGCGCGCTTGTTTCAAAAAAAGAGATCGCCTTGCCTTTTGATTTAATCAGGCTCCCTGAGCAGGGCCTGGAGGATATGAAGGCGAATCTGGCAAGGGAGACAAAAAGGCTGGAAGAGATAAGTGATGCCTTAACCGATCTTTCAAAATATAGAGACGCGCTTTTTTCATACAGGAAAACACTCAGTTCAATAATAGAATTTAATAAAATAGCTGAAGGCCGCGGGGATTTTGAGAAACTTTCGTATCTAAGGGGTTATTGTCCTTCTGATAAGGTAAAAAAGTTAGAGAAGGTGGCGGATAGCGAGAAGTGGGGGTTTATTGTTGAAGATCCGTCAGAAAATGACAATGTGCCGACATTGATAAAAAATCCTCGCTGGATAGAGATAATAAGGCCTGTTTTTCAGATGATAAATACGATCCCTGGATACAGGGAAGTCGATATCAGCCTGTGGTTTCTATTATTCTTTTCAGTATTTTTTGGTATGCTCGTGGGTGACGCGGGTTATGGGCTGGTATTTTTTATTGCAAATCTAATTTGTCATATAAAGTTTGGCAAAAAACTTAAGAACCACGCTATATTTTTTCTTACCTATGTCTTGAGCCTTTGCGCAGTGGTGTGGGGCGTTTTGACAGGCACGTTTTTTGGCCAGGCATGGCTTCCGACAATAGTAGAGCCGGTTCTTCCTCTATTGAGACAGAATGCAAATGTCCAGGCGCTTTGCTTTTTTATAGGAGCGGTTCATTTAAGCATCGCGCATCTGTGGAAGTTTATAAGAAAAATGCCGTCGATAAAGGCGTTTTCCGAGGCGGGCTGGATATGCATGTTGTGGCTCGCGTATTTTATAGCAAAGACATTGATACTGGGAGAAGTGTTCCCTGAGGCCGCAAAGTGGCTTTTAATAATAGGCCCGGCACTGGTTATTTTATGCACGAATCCCAGCAGGAATTTATTTAAGACAGTTTCATCAGGCATGGGCGGGTTTCTTCTTAATGTGGTGAACAGTTTTACAGACGTTGTCTCGTACATAAGGCTGTTTGCGGTGGGCGCTGCGACTGTTGCAGTGGCAGACGCGTTTAACCAGCTGGCATCCGGTATAGGAGACGGCGTGCTGGCCGCGTTTTTAACGGCATTTGTGCTTTTGTTCGGGCATACATTGAATATTTTACTGGGCGCAA
The DNA here is from genome assembly GCA_018902915.1 of Candidatus Omnitrophota bacterium. Taxonomy (GTDB): domain Bacteria; phylum Omnitrophota; class Gorgyraeia; order Gorgyraeales; family Gorgyraeaceae; genus JAHIPS01. Next base: position 17,831 of record JAHIPS010000108.1, read on the forward strand.
TGGCTATTTTAGTGCATGGTGTGAGACTCAATGTATTGGAATTTTCAAGCCACTTAAACATGGAGTGGTCAGGGACAGAGTATAAACCGTTTAAGAGTGGGTCGTTCAAGGCTTAGCCTTGAACATACCTGTTCAAGGCTAAGCCTTGAACGACAAAAGGAGTATCGAATGGATACGAATTTACTGTTACAATTCAAGGATCTGGGTATATCGGCTTCACTTGCATTTGCGGCAATCGGCTCTGCGTTGGGAGCTGGCGCGGCAGGCATGGCAGCTGTTGGCTCGTGGAAAAAGTGCTTTGCGCAGAATAAGAACGCACCTTTTATACTCACTGTATTCGTTGGCGCGCCGCTTTCACAGACCATATACGGCATGATAGTTATGAACGCCCTTTTAGAGCTGGCGAAAAAGGGTCAGTTTATGTGGGGGGCCGGGGTTTTGTGCGGAATTGCAATTGGGATCTCAGCCTGGATGCAGGGCAAGGCAGGCGCAGCAGCATCAGACGCAATGGCAGAGACAGGCAAGGGTTTTGGCAGCTACCTTATGGTGCTTGGTATAATCGAAACAGTCGCGCTTTTCGTCATGGTCTTCACGCTCATGGCAGTTGGTAAGTTGTTGTAGACTAGTATAAAAGTTGATTGGCAAATAAAAAAAGCGACGGATATCTGTTGCTTTTTTTATTTGGCGGGGACGACGGGGGTTTAACCCTCATCCGCTGCTTATCGTCGGTAAAATCGTCAATTTTTAAAAGAACGTAACAGAATCGTAACAAACTACCTATTTGTCATTGCGAGGAGCAGGGCGACGAAGCAATCTCTTCTTATCGTCCAACCTCTGTAACTTAGATATCTTCCTATTAGCCTCTGGCCTGAATATATGAGCATAACCCTCTGTAGTACGTAACTCCGTATGTCTCATTTGCTCCATTATTTCTCTAGTATTTAATCCGGCATTAAATAAGAGACTGCAGTGTGTGTGCCTAAGCTCATGCAAAATGCTTATGCCGGTGATATTCGTCTTCTTTAATATCTCTTTCAATCTCCTTATGATCTTTCTTGTCCTAATGCCAAAAGGTAGTCCCGTCTCTGTAGTAAACACATATTCGCTGTTGCTTTTCTTTTTAAGATTCTCCAAAATTTTTATAAGGCCATCATGAATACTGATATAATCAGGCTTTTTCTTGCATTTAGGCTGCATAATCCACAAAACCTTGTTCTCAAAGTCAATATCCTGCCATTTCAGCTTAATAAGCTCGGTAAACCTAAGCCCTGTATGGATGAACGTATAATAAATCGGATAGTAAAAGGGATACATCTGTTTTGTAACCGTCATAAACCTCTGATACTCAGCAGGGGAGAGGGCACCTTTTTGTTTTGCGTCGTTTACCTCTACTTTTTTACAGCCTTTAGCCGGATTATTCTTCATTAAGTTATGGCTTATAGCAAAATTAAACTGTGTATAGAGGTTCTTTAGATGATTATTGCAGGTATTAGCTCTGTTTTCTTTAGATTCTCTAAGATATGTAATATACTTGTCTATTGTTGATGTTGTAATCTCGGATAAAAAGCTTATACTGCTAAAATCCAAAAACCTTGCGAATTCATTTATAACGCTCCTATGGGATTTAAAGGTCTCGTAAGGATAACGCGCCTTATAGTGTTTTAGGAATTCCTCTGCGAAATGTGAATATGGCATATCACTAACAGCTTTTTCACCCGTACGCAATGCCTGGTATTCAGTAAGTCTGGTCAAAAGCTTTTTTCTTGCCAATTCCTTATCGTCAGTTTTAGTGCTTTCCTGACGGCGCTTACCATTTCCGTCATAATACCACATCCACCACACAGAACTGTCTTTCCGCCTATATAGATCACCAAACTTTTTCGCTGTCATTGCCTCTCCCATTTTCTCTTATTGCCCTGTCAACCTCTGAAAGAACAAATCTGGGCTTTCCATTAAACTTATAATGAGGTATCTTTGCCGTACTCACATAATAGTAAATTGTGCCTGTTGGCAGCCCTACAAACTCTGCAATCTCTTTCACTCCTACATACTTCTTCATTTTAAACCTCCATTTCTTGATATGTGTTTTGTCAGATGATAATTTTTTGGATAAAAAAATATTGTTCTTCCTGTGCCTTCATTGACATGTGTTTTGATATACGTCAATTTTTCCTCCAAAAAAATATTAAATAATCCCTTTTTCTTTTAGAATGACAAGGTAGGCATTTGATATACTTGTCTTACGTCTTAACCACCTGTTGAGTGTCGCCTCTGGAACACCTATTTCCCTTGCCAATTCCCACTGCCGGAGATTATTCTTTTTCATGTAGTTTTCGATCTTCGCCAGAATCTCCGTTTCTGTCATTAATCAAATATTATCACATGTCTTGATATCTGTCAAGAAAAATCTCGCCCGCTTTCGGGAATGGGAAGGGACATCGTCCCCCCACCCCTCAGGGGTTAAGAAAGATTAAAAGAATTAGTTTTAATGCTTTCTTAAGTTTAAAAGAGCTTGTTAATAGTTTTAAGGTTTATGATTTTATAACCCCGAGGGGTTA
>JAHIPS010000109.1 GCA_018902915.1 Candidatus Omnitrophota bacterium
AAGATAGATCCGATTGACTTATCAGTTTCTGTAAGATAGGGATATTCGTCTACGACAAAAATAAATCTATGGCCATCTTTCTCTTTAAGATACCTAAATACTTCAAGCCAATCGCTAAACCCTTTTGTCCTTAATAACGTGTCATTGAAAAAATTACCAATAATTCCACCGAGTTCTTTTAATTGTTCTGATATACTCCTTTTGTCAGCCAAAAAATAAATTGCAGGTTTACCTTTTATGAACTGTTTGATCAATTCTGTCTTTCCAACCCGGCGTTTCCCATAGATAATAATAAAGTGTGGCTTTTTTTGTACCCACCTGTCATTCAATGAGGTTAGTTCTGTATCTCTGTTTATAAAGTTCATGAAAGTTTCCTTTCGTTTCTATATAAGGTGCTTTTCTTAGTCTACCCATAAGTAGTATACTCTAAAGTATGCTAATTGTCAAGATGGCAAAGGGAGAGGTTTTTCTATAGGGTTCAAATGGCAGGCCTTTGGCTTCTATATCTTTCAAATAAGCATCAAGCGCCTGTCTTAATGCTCCAGATTCAGATTTTCTCCTTATTATTAGACTCCTGATCCTACAGCTTCAACTATTGCCCTATCTCTATCAATATCTAATCTTCCTAAATTAAAACTATTGAAAAACTCTTCGTCTCCAAAAATAACAAAAGCCGTGTCTATATCTTCTAACGTTACACCCTTTAATATCCTTTCGGGTTCTATGCCATCCAAATCTACTTCTGGTGCATCTACTATTTTTATCCATGCTATGTTATCAAATCTTTCAACGAGCCCATCATACTCCTTTCTACTTCTCGCTATTATTACTATTGCAAAATTTTCAGGCTGTTTTGAAACCCAATTCATAAATGCATCCTCATTACCTATTATCTCGTAAGCAGGAACAGCAATAATTTGAACCCTTGAATCAACCTGTTGTTTCCTTGAATTTTTAGCTACTTCTATTAATCCTTGCGCAGCGTCTTTATCTATTATGACAATCGCATTTTGATGCAGTTGTAATACTGAAGCAGGAATTACAGGTGCAACAGATTCTGCCACTGTATTTGTAATAGCCTCCACCTTCTTGGAACCTGCCCCTACCAATAAGACCTCTTTTGCTTTCAAAATAGTAGATATACCTTGAGTCATTGCATGTGTAGGGACTGCTCCTGTATTATTATCGAAATTCCTAGAATTTGCTTCTATGGTACTTGGAGCAAGCTCTTCATCTCTTGTTTTGATCTGTAGAAAATCTTCAAGTGGCATACCTGGCCTTGCTTCTATAAAAGCTATATGGCCTTCCACTCCTATACCCAGGACTTGTAAATCTACTCCCTCGCCATTCGTCTCTCGCATGATAGCTTCTTCATAAAGCCTTGCTTCTAATTCAGGATTATTTGTAAACCCGTCCATAAGATGGGTATTTTCATCTCTTAATCCAGCATTTTCAATCATCCAGGTGAATAAATTATTATACATAAAATTTCTGTATGATTCTTTTTCATAATACTTGCTACGGTACTCTTCAGGGTATCCGTACGCCTGCCAAACGTATTCATCCAGATTGAAAGTAACGGCGTTGGCCCAGCTAATACCTTCAGCTTTTGTAATTTCAATGAGCTTTGCATATATGCCTTCATAAGTTCCACCAGTAGCAAATCCGATAACTACCTTTTCTCCTCTTTCATTCTTTGATTTGATTAAATCTGCAATTTTTCTTGCAGCACGCCATTCAGCAGCTTCTTTATTTTCGGTAATAACTGTATTAACTCTAACTATATTTACTAACCTTCCTTGCTCTGTAGTAGTGAGCACGTCTCCTTCGGCTTCAAGAGGAGAAGAAATCGATTCTTCGACAATAGCCGACTGATATAACTCTTCTTGAAGTCCCTTAAGAGCTTCAGATATATCTTCGTCCGGGGAATCTACACAGACTCTAAAAACACCTGCTTCAGTCTTAGAACCTCTGAACCACATAAAGTGACGTTTGCCTTGAGTGTCTGTCAATAATATCTTAAACCCACCCGTTTGTTTTTCCCTATTTCCCTTCCCTTTGAACATATTAGTTTCTTCATAGTTGAGAAATTCGTAAGAAACAAATTCAATACCATTCAATCCTTCTACCGTAAATTTTCCTTGAGAAACAGCTATTATCTTTCTTTCAAAAACTTCTTCTAAATTACTCTTAATTTGTCTTTGAGTTAACTGCACACCTTCAGCTTCAAGATCCGTTTGATGAGTATGATATTCTGGTAGACACTCTAAAATATCCGACAGGACATAGTCGTTTACATCCTTCCGTACTTTTAGATCAAAATGTTCTTTAAAATAACCAAGGGTATCTATATCTGAAAGAACTGACAATGCCAACAATGCAGTAAGTGTGCCGTCCCTTATCTCTGTACCCCTGAAAACTGTCCCTCCGCTATAACCTTCAATACCAATAGGTACAAAATAGCCTTCAGCCTCCAACTCGTGCATTTTGGAAACAACATTGACCTCTCCGGTCTCAACTTCAAATACCTCTATACCTAATTGGCTGCACAATTCCCAGACCCGTAAGCTCGTTGCTCCATGAACCACTACCGCCCATTTCTCACATCGTTCTGCTTCGGGATATCTATCTATATGAGTTTTTGTCCAAGCTATCATACAAGCAACATTTAGATAGGCAACATTTTGAGGAGAAAGTTCATATACTTTGCCTTGGGCATCTCTCACTACAAGATTTCCCCTATCTGCATCCCAGTCAAAAGCAACACCTACCTTTGCCCCTGTTTCCTCTACTGCCTTTTTTAAATCATCCATTGCCTCACCAATAGGCTCTATCTTGTGATAACATTCCCCTTGCTCTTTATTAATCTCTATCACCTGTGCACCAAAATGTGTTAATACCCTGTTCGCAATTCCACATGCAGCGCCACCGTTGGGATCATTAACTATCTCTAACTCTCTCACTGAAAAACCCATACGTTCCAAAGATCTAATGTACTCGTTAATGGCTTCTTCATGATTCTGCTCTACAAGTGTGGGCAAAGAAACTCTCCTTACGGTATCTCTATGTTCAGGAGATAAAAACTTTGCTGCCTTTTCTACAAAATCTGAACTTCCGGCAGAAATTTCCACTAGTAATTCGTTAGCTCTCTTAATAACTTCCCCTATTTTGTATCCAGTCAAAATAGCGCCGTTTTGATTTAAGAAATCTCCGCCAGGCTCTTCTTTGCCAGTCAATAACTTCCATCCGTTAAACTCCAAATCTGCATGAGACGCAGTTATTATTACTCCGCCATCTGCGTTGAAGCTACGAACTGCTGACTCTGCAATAGGAGAAGTTGCCACTCCGATATCTTTTATCTGTATCTCTACGCCTTTTTCCTCTGCAGCCATAAGTAAACTAGTGATAAAGAGTTGGTTTAAGATTGCCCCTGTCGATCGTGGATCTCTACCAACAACAAATGTAAATGTATCCTTATCAGGCGTAGCTTCTTGCCATCGTTCAATCATATAGGACGCATAAACATAACCATAAACTAATGCTATAACCTCGGCCTCTTTCGATATCTCTCTCTTTGCTCCAAACAATCCTCTAATTCCTGAATACGACTGCTTCAGTTTTAAATATGAATTTACAGGATCGGAAAGTATATCTGGCAATAGCGAAGATATGGGCAACTGATCTGCATCAGAAAACACCAATTTGACAATCTCTTTTAATGTTTGCAACTCTCTTGCCCGTTTTATAATGCTACGAAGTTTATCTTCAGTAAATAAAGTTTCCTCGGGCTGAACCTTAGCTTGTTCTACAACAGCTCTCAGCACATAACCTGTACCATTTTCCATGCCACCTATATAGTTTTCGTGTAACTCTTGCAGTATATCGCCCATAGGTTCAGAAGAGACACAGACAACTCGAGAAAAGCCAACTTCTTTATATCCTGAAAAATCACTACTATACGGAGAAGTCTCATCAGCTATATAAACAGCATCAAGGGTCATTTCTCTGCCTCCTTCGACCTTATATAGCGCCTTTTGAGAATAATCTACAACCTCTACAAATCTACCTTCAGAATTCAATATATTTAAAACTGCTGAACCATTGGCTGCTACAATAACACGATTTCTTAAATGCCGATGAATCCCCTCACGTTCCATGAGTCTTTCTCGTGTAAACTCTGATCCATTGCTAGTTATAACACAGTAAATTCCACCAGCTTCAAGATAGTCAATTAAATCACCATAGGCTGCGCTTTCATATAATACTGGCTTAGTGGTAACTGTCGGTTTACCATATGTCGTTCCATCAGCATCAGCAAAAACTACAGTTCTAGTTTTCCTAACATCAATATAAGGACCAGGAGCATAACCCATTTGCCCTAAAATTTCGTCAAAATGTCGATCTATGTAATCTATTGGTAGAGACTTATCAACCCCTTTCACGTTAATCTCTACACTCCTAAATCCTGTGGTTCTAATTGATACATTCTGGCCTCTTAGAAGAGTGTTTAAAGTCTCAATATATGTTTCGCGATATTGTAATGGAATACCTGCTATAATCACCTGGTCAGCTTCTTCTGTTGTTTTGTCTCTACCTCTTACTACAATCCTTACCATTTCTTCTTTCTCATTCACAAGTGCCTCGTCACTGAACGCCACAGGGTTGTCTCTATAACGACGGACAACATCCCAAAGCCACTTAACTTTGGCAATATCAAAATACGGCGAACCTTCAGGATTCTCAACATATGGAGTTAATTTCTCAAGAAAATCACGTATTATATTACCACCTTGCTCAATCAAAACATCTATAGTACTCGACGGAAGTTTGGTAGAAATACCTATCTGATCAAATAAGACTCCTTGCACTCTTTTCCTATGTTCTTGGTTTTGGAAAGAAGATGGTACCCTCAGGTGGGTTTTATTGCGTAGATCTATAGCATATACTGTACTGTTTAGAAAAAACCCTAAAGCGACAAGTATTGATATAACTTTTATGCTGAAACCTTTTCTAAACTTTAACATAATCTGGACAAAAAAATACCTTTTCCCCTTCGCTACAAGGCTATATACCATATATAATTAAGTATAGCACATAAATAACTTATTGGGAAACATTTTCTGGCCCACCTACGCGGTGAAATAGGTTAAACAAGAAAGCGGAAAATATAAAGAAACAAGTACCTGCTAACACATGCACGAACTTAACCGACTCGGGCAGGTACCTGGCCAATACTATACCAAGTATAAAGAAAAGAGCTGCTACAGCAAGCGGCCTTTTATTCACTGATAATTATCAGATCCTTCATCTTTTCAAATTTCTTATCGCCAATACCTTTTACATCTTTTAAGTCTTCTTTAGCCTTAAATCCACCAGAGCTGTCTCTGTGACTGATGATCTCTCTTGCCATTACA
>JAHIPS010000110.1 GCA_018902915.1 Candidatus Omnitrophota bacterium
AGCGGAAAAATCTGCTTTTTGCGGGGAGCGAGAGCGCAGTGGATGGCTCGGCGTCTCGCCGTCACGAGATTTACGGTGGAGCTGAGGCGAGACAGCGGACGAGCAGCCCTGGTGCTTACGTTAGGCGAGGACGCACACGGCTGCAGGCCGGGTGCGGGCGGCCTGCGGCCGTGTGCCGAGCCTCCGTGGGCCGGGCCGATTATTTTATCCTGAGTGGAGGCCGAGGTATAAAGTAATTTCGAACAAACGTATAGAGGCTCCACCATGTATTAGATTCGAACCCAAAAAGGGGTTTTAGGGGAAAAGATTGTTTTCCCCTATCGGCGCAGTAAACTTCTATGCGGAAGGAAGAAAAATATTAAAAAGAAACCATCAGGGTTTCTTTTTAAGGAGTGAGCGGAGCGAACGACGTTCGATTCCCCTCTGCTCCACCACTATAGGTTGAGATTATGCGTTTTTATGTTTCACCAGAATCAATATTTCCTGATAAAAATTTAATAGAAGTAAAAGACAGGGATGAGGTACATCATATACGGGATGTTATGCGGCTTAAAAAGGGCATAAGGGTAACTGTATTTGACGGGAGGGGAAAAGAATATTCAGGGAGCATAAAACAGGCGGATAGACATTCAGTGGTAATAGACATAGAGGATAGAGCGGATTTGATTTCGCGCATGCCTTATGATCTTGCGCTTTACCAGGCAATCCCCAAAAAGAACAAGATGGATTTTATAGTTGAAAAGGCAGTGGAATTAGGGGCCAGTGTTATTGTTCCTATGCTAACTGAAAGAACAGTGCCTGTTATTAAAGATAAAGAACTAAAGAAGACGGATCGCTGGAGGAGGATTGCAAAGGCAGCGTCCAAGCAGTGCGGAAGGTCAGTTTTGCCTGAGGTGTTAGAGGTAGCGGATTTTAATAGCGCGCTTGCCATGGCAGCCAGTAGCGATCTTGTTGTTTTTGCAGCACTTGATAAAGATTCAAGACCCCTGAAAACAATATTAAGAAATAAAAATCCGAAAAAGATATCAGTATTTATCGGGCCAGAAGGAGATTTTAGCGAGCCTGAGATTGCATTGGCAAGAGACAAAGGCTGCAGCATATGCTCGTTAGGCCCATCTGTCCTCAGGTCAGAAACAGCGGCAATATACATAATGTCTTCTTTATCCTACGAATATTCCCTTATTTGACAAATCGTGCGTGTCAAGTTTGTCAAATAAGCAGAGGGTGATGATGAAAATAACAAAGACGACGCAGATCCTGTTTATTGCCCTTGTGGTGGTGGTGATCTATGCGAATTCGCTGAAGAGCGATTTTGCGTGGGATGATACCTTTCTGATAGTAGAAAATCCTTACATAAAGAACTGGCAGAGCATGGACGTTGTTTTTAGCGAACATGTTTATTATGGCGCTAACAAAGTCAGCAATTATTACAGGCCCCTGCAATTGGTATCCTATATAATAGACTACTCGCTGTGGAAACTGAACCCTGCCGGCTATCACCTTACAAATCTATGCCTTCACGCAATCAGTTCTATCCTCGTCTATATCTTTATAATAGCTGTGTTTGGTTCTTCCGGCATTGCTTTTTTAACAGCGCTTTTGTTTGCCTCAGCGCCTGTAATATCAAGCGCTACTTACTTCATTGCATCGCGCGCTGATCTTTTAGCCGCCTTTTTTATACTGCTCTCGATCCTGGCCTTTATCAAATATTGCAGACAGAAGAAGCGCTTGCCTTATGTCGTGTCGCTCGCATGTTTTATCCTCGCGCTTTTAAGCAGAGAAAGCGCTATAGTATTACCATTTTTGGTGGCGCTTGTATTTTTCAAGATTTCCTCAAAAAGGAATTTTAAAGAGCTGTTCAGAGAGACATACCTGTTCTTCATTCTCCTGATAGTTTATATTTTAGCCAGGGTCACAATCTTGAATTTTGTCGACGGAGAAACCGGGCCTGCCATGACCACCTATGTGGCCGGCATCCCTTTTTTGAACAGGATGCTGACGAATTTCAAGGTCCTGGCCATATACCTCAGGCTTTTGGTTTTGCCTTTTGGCCTGCACATGAAGCGGGTTATTGAACCGGCGAGCTCTGTGTTTCAGCCTGATATCCTGCTTTCCATAGGCCTTATCGCGATAGCAGGCATTATGGTTAAAAGGCTGTCTCGAAAATATCCTTCTATCCTGTTTGGCCTAGCATGGTTTTTTATAGCGCTTTTCCCGCTTTTAAATGTCTACCCCCTGTCAGTATTTTTACACGAGGCATGGCTTTACCTGCCGAGCATAGGTTTTTACCTGCTTTTATCCGCCGTGTTATTAAAGGCTGCTTATAAAAAATTAGGGCGTTTTATTACAGGCGGCATAATCGCGACCTTGCTGGTTTATTTTATCTCGTTTAGCATGTTGCACGGCGTTGTCTGGAGGGACAGCATAACTATATTCCAAAATACCATAAGATATGATCCTTCAGACCCTAACGTTCATGCCAATCTGGCATTGGCCTATTTTGATAAAGGCGAAGAAGAGGAGGCCATAAGGCAATGCAGGTATTCCGTGAGTCTAAACCCAAAATTTTCAGGAGGCCATAATAATCTCGGGTTTTTTTATGCTGAGAGAGGAGAATATATAAAGGCCATCAAGAATTTTAAATCATCAATAAAGGCCAATCCAGAGAATGCAGCGCCATACCTTAATATCAGCCTGGCCTATAATAAATTGGGCTATTATGATAAGGCGCTCGATGCAATAACTAAGTGCATAGAGCTAAGCCCGGATTATTATAAGCCCTACTGCACGTTGGGACTTGTATGTTTCAATCTGAACAACTATCAAGGGGCAGAGAGGGCCTTTAAAAAGGCCAGGTCTTTGAATAAAAACAGCTACGAGGCGCATTACTATCTCGGCACACTTTATTTAGAAAACGGGGATACTGACTCGGCATTAAAGGAATACGAGATCTGCATGCGCCTGGATGAAAGGGATGCCGAGTTTTACAATAATCTCGCGGGTTTGTATATAAAGACAGGCGAAGCGGCAAAGGCGGAAAAGGCCTTTATGCAGGCAAAGGTAATGGATGATAGCTACATCGCCTCTTACAATAACCTCGGTAACCTTTATAGCGCGCTTGGCATGTTTGATCTAGCTATAGTCGAATACGAGAAGGCCCTGAGTTTAGAGCCGGATAATCCTGAAATACGCTCTAATCTCGCAAAGACCTATAAAGATTTAGATAAAGCCTCAAAAAGCAAATGAAGATCCTGATTATAAAGCTTTCAGCAATAGGGGATGTTTTGAGGACGACTACGCTCTTGCATGGCCTGAAGAGAAAATGGCCAGGATCAGAGATAACATGGATTACCCTGCCTGAGGCAAAGGATTTGTTAAAGGAGAACGGTTTTGTCGATGATGTCCTGGAGTTTAATAGGAAAACCTCGCGGGATCTAGAAACGCATGCTTTTGATTTGTTGATATGTCTGGACAAGGAAAGGAATAGTACTTTTTTAGCGACTCGGCTTAAGGCCAAGAAGAAAATAGGCTTTGGCCGTGACAGTAAAGGCAAGCTTTCTATTTTTAATAAAGAAAGTAGATACGCGTATGAATTAGGTATTTCAGATGAACTAAAATTCAAGATCAACAAAAAGACCTATCCTGAGATCATATACGAGATGTGCGGTTTGGATTACAGGAAGGATAAGTATATATTGAACCTGACTGACAAGGAAATAGCATGGGCTGAGTCGAGGCTGAAGGGCATTGGCATAAAAAAAGGCGATTTTATTGTCGGGCTTAACACTGGCGCAGGAACAAGATTTGCAAACAAGATCTGGTCATTTGATAAACACAAGGCCTTGATTCAGGGACTACTGGAAAAACAAGATACCAAGGTCTTGCTTTTGGGCGGGAAAAGAGAGGCGGGGCTCAATAAGAGATTAAAGGACGTATTTGACAGCAGGGTTTACAGCGCGGGCTGCGACAATACATTGAGAGAATTTGCCTCTATTGTAAAATACTGCAATGCCATTATTAGCGGTGATACCCTGGCGATGCACATAGGTATAGCCCTGGATAGATATGTTATCGCTGTATTTGGTCCGACGTGCAGCCAGGAAATAGAGTTGTATGGCAATGGCGAAAAGATAGTGTCGGATATGGACTGTTCGCCGTGTTACAAGAGAGAATGCGACAAAAAACATAACTGTATAGCCACGATAAACCTTAAGTTGACAAATCTGACATTGTCAAATTTGTCAACTTAGCGAAGAGGGGTAGGTTGGAGACATGAGGAAGGTGCTTGTTGTTCTGGCGTTTGTGCTCCTGGCGCTTCTGGTGGTGCAGCCGGTTCATAATGTTGACGTGTGGATGCATATCAAAAGCGGCGAGCTCATGCTCAGGGATATGCAGGTCTTGAGCAAGGACGATTATTCGTACACGGCCAGGGGCACGGAATGGCTCAACCACCAGTGGCTGTCGCAGATCTCCTATTACCTGTTTTACAGGGTCTTTGGCGTCAATGGCCTTATCTATCTAAAGGCAATACTTATATTTTCAGCGTTTTTCCTGCTATTCAAACTGCTGTATAGAAACAGCCTCTGGTCTATATCTCTATTTATTCTAGCCATACTGGTGTCTCAGGAAAGATTCCTGGCAAGGCCATTGGTCTTTTCCCTGTTTTTATTCTCGGTTTTTGTCTTTATCCTGCATAGGTACAAATACAGCTGGTTCGGCAAAAAGGAAAATCTTTTATACCTGCTCGTGCCGCTGCAGGCGCTCTGGGTCAATCTGCACGGCGCAGCTATAATAGGCGTTTTTCTGGTCTGGGCGTATATAGCAGGCGAGTTTATAGACAGCTATATAAGACACAGATGCAAAGAAGATTTTGTTATAAGAAATAGAAAGTACAAAAAATTACTTTACGCGGGGATACTCGTTCTTGTGTCTACTGGCTTAACGCCATACGGCTACAATGCCATACTCTTCCCCCTAAGGCAAGCAGGCGAGATGTATTTTATAACAGAGTGGCTGCCCACTATTTATGAGGATTCCTTTCTTAATTTTGGCATAATGCCGTATTACAGGCTGTTTCTTTTTATAAGCATAGTTGTATTTGTTTTAAGGGCCAGGCTCATATCGTCCACGCACATCATTATGTTTTCAGTTTTCATGTACCTTTCCCTGAGCGCGAGAAGGCACCTGCCTTTTTTTAGCCTCGCAGTAGCGCCCTGTATCATCCAGTATACAGAGGGGCTCGAATTTAAAAAGATATCCCTAAACCTAAAAAAGATTCTCGCGCAGGTCTACTGCATCTCTCTTCTTATATTCCTGCTTCTCCTGGGCGAGAAGCTGGTCACAGGCACGTATTTTATGAAGATGCCTAATGGGCCCAGGGTAGGATTGGGCAAGATAGAATTTCCAGATGACGCTGCGAATTTTATAATAGAGTCAGGCCTGAAGGGAAACATGTTTAATGATTACGGCAGCGGCTGTTTTTTAATCTGGAAGTTTTATCCTGAGAGAAGGGTCTATCTGGACGGCCGAAATACGATTTACGGGTCTAAATTCATAAAAGAAGAATATATGGACAGGATGACGAATCCATTGCTCTTTGAAGAGCTGGCGAGAAGACGCGATATAAACTATGTATTTCTGCATTACGCGTTAAGCAATACAGAAAATCTCATACCATACCTTTATTATAGCGGGCTCTGGGAGATGGTCTTTTTCGACGACAAGGTTTGTATTTTCGCGAGGAATAACGAAGCGAATGCCGGCATAATAGAGAAGTATCGGGTGGATTTAAAAAAGAAAAAGGTCGTGGCAAAGAAGCAGGCAAGCCACGGGTGGCAGCATATCTACCCGCACGATCATATAAACAGGGCGTCTTTTTATGAGAAGCTGGGGTTTTTAGATATGGCGATCGAGACCACCAAAGAGGCTATTGTGCTTGATCCGGGCGTGGGCGATTTGTATTATAACCTGGGTTCTTTATACCTTAAGAAGGGTATGCTTAACGACGCTGTGAGGGAGTTTAAAAAGGCCATAAGGTCTAACAGGAATGACATAGACGCCTATAATAATCTAGGCGTGGCGTATGCGAGATCAGGGCAATATAAAGAGGCAATGGATGAATTTAGAAAGGTCTTGTGTTTTAAGCCGCTGCATGGAGAGGCAAGGCAGAATCTTAAGCGAGCCAGGACAGATCTGAAGCGACAATCAGAATAGGAATATGAATAAATGTAATATTTTCAATGTTACGTTACACTATTACACCACCCAGCCCAGTGGGTTTCGGGGCTTCTTTTCGGCGAGCGGGCCCCGTTCCAAATTCTTAAAGATTATTGGATTATTCATTAGAATTATCCACAATCAGTTCCAAATAATAAATCGATTATCGATTAGAATTTG
>JAHIPS010000111.1 GCA_018902915.1 Candidatus Omnitrophota bacterium
GTTCATAGATCAATTTAAGCCTGGAGGCAAGGAATATCATATTGACGGACAAAGCCATCTGAATTGTCCTAATTGCGGTGAGATGATCGAAATAAAATAGTTGTTTTGAAGTCTCTGCCCGAAGGGCAGATTTTGCTTGACACGCTTTCGCAGGATGTAGTATAGTATAGCTACTGTTGCGAAAGGGGAGGTGTTTGAATTGGAAGTAGGCGTAGTATGGGCCTACTTTTTTGTTTGCTTATGATAGAGAAGATTAAAAGCGTCATAGAGCCGGTATTAAAGGAAGAGGGCTGCGAGGTCGTGGAGCTGGTTTTCAGGCGAGAGGCTGGCAGGCAGGTGTTGCGGCTTTTAGTGGATAGGGACGGCGGCATAAAGTTAGGCGACTGCGTGAGGTTGAATCAGATATTGAGTCGCATGCTGGATGAGAGCGACGCGATCACAGAGCGCTATATATTAGAGGTAGACTCGCCAGGCGTGGACAGGTGGTTTTGCGGGAGAAGGGACTATGAGAGGGCTGTCGGAAGAATGGTCAGGGTGACGTTGAGCGAGACGATTTCAGAGAAGAAAGAGCATATTGGCAGGCTCCAGGAAATACTGGAAGATTCCATAAAGGTGGATACAGGCAAGAAAAAAGGTATTATAGAGGTGCCTTTTGACAAAATAGTAAGAGCAAGACAGGAGGTCGAGTTTTAAATGAACAATGAATTATTGACTATATTGGATGGTATTGAGCGGGATAAGGGCATCAAAAAAGAGATATTGGTAAAGGCCATAGAGTCTGCGCTGGTGAGCGCGGCGCGGAAAAAGCTGGGCAAACACATCATGGATATAAAGGTGGAGTTTGACGGCGAGACTGGTGACTTTAAGGTGTTTGGCCCGGACGGTGAAGAGGTCGGCGGTGACTTTGGTAGGATATCCGCGCAGACCGCGAAGCAGGTGATCATACAGAAGATCCGCGAGGCAGAGCGGGATGTTGTATTTGAGGAATATCAGGGCAAGGTGAACGATATTACTACCGGAGCAGTGCATAGATTTGAGAAAGGCATGATCGTGGTGGATCTGGGGCGCGCAGAAGGCGTTTTGCCGCGGCGTGAGGTGCCGCAGAACGAGGAATACAGGCAGGGTGACAGGATAAAGGCGCTTATCATGGAGGTAAAGCGCACGCCAAAAGGGCCTGAGATATTGTTATCGAGGACAAATGCAGGTCTGGTCAAGAGACTTTTTGAACTCGAGGTGCCTGAGATATATGAGTCTATTGTTGAGATAAAGAACGTGGCGCGAGAGGCAGGCGATCGCACAAAGATAGCTGTGTATTCAAAGGACGAGAAAGTGGATCCTGTGGGCGCGTGCGTTGGTATGAGGGGACAGCGGGTAAAGGGCATTGTCAGGGAGTTGGGCGGCGAGAAGATAGATATAGTCAGATGGAATATTGATACAGGAGAGTTTATATCTTCGGCACTCAGTCCTGCGGAGATTTCGAGCGTCAGGTTGAATGAGGCAGAAAAAAGGGCAGAGGTGATCGTGGCTGACGACCAGCTGTCGCTTGCAATTGGCAAAAAGGGACAGAATGTCAGGCTGGCTGCAAAGCTTACAGGATGGAACATTGATATAAGGAGCAAGACCGAGATTGAAGAGGTAAGCCAGGCGTCGATCGATGACATAAAAGGCGTTGGGCCAAAGACGAAAAAAGCGCTGGTCAAGGCAGGCTTTAAGACTGCGGGCAAGATCGCCAAGGCAGATATAAAGGAGCTGACCAAGGTGGACGGTGTCGGCAAAAAGACAGCTGAAAAGATATTGGCGTCGGCAAAGGAGCTTTTAAAAGAAAAGGTCCACGAGGTCAGGGACAAGCAGAACAAGGCAAAGAAGAAAGAGAAGGAGAAAGCGCAGGAAAGGGAGAAGGAAAGGGAGAAGGAAAGGGAGAAGGAAGTAAAAGAGGAGAAAGAATCAAAGGAGAAAGAAAATTAAAAGCAAAGGCCTTGTATAAGTTGGCAGATTTCAATCTGCCATATAAGAAAGGCCTTTGCGACAAATATGTAGGGCACATTTTAATGTGCCAATTGGGAGATAGCGCATGGCGATAAGAGTTAGCGAGCTGGCAAAAGAATTAAAGGTTACGAGCAAGGAGCTGGTAGAGAAGCTTCGCGCGTTAAAGATAAATGTGAAGGGGCACGCGAGCACTCTGGATAAAAAGACAGTTACGCTGGTAAAGAAGGAGCTTAAGCCAAAGAAGTCATCGGTGAAAAAGAAAGAGCCGGTCAAGGTCAAGGCTAAAGCTAAGGCAAAGGTTAAAGCAGAGCCCAAGAAGAGGCCTGAGAAAAAGCGAGCGAAGCGAGTCCCGAGCGAAGTCGAGGGAAAAGAGCCGGCTAAAAAAGTTGTTAGAGAGGAAAAACCAGAGGTTGAGGCAAGACCAGAGCCAGTAGTAGAAGAAAAAGTTATAGAGAAAAAGCCGGATCTAAAGGTATTAAAGATAGATCTGCCTGTTACATTAAAAGAGCTCGCGCTTAAACTGCAGACAAAACCGAGTGAACTTATAAAAAAGCTACTTACCCAAAAGATCCTTGTTACAATAAATCAATCGCTAAATGAAGAGAATGCCGGTAAGATAGCGCAAGAATTTGGCTATACTATAGAGCGGCTTCCGACTCAGGAAGAAACGCTTCTGGCAGAGCATGAAAAAGAGGATCCTAAAAATCTTAAACCCAGGGCGCCCATTGTCACATTTATGGGCCACGTCGATCATGGTAAGACATCGCTCCTGGACATGATACGTAAGACCAAGGTAGTCGATAAGGAGGCAGGCGGTATTACGCAGCACATAGGCGCGTACGAGGTCGTGCTTCCAAAAGGCCGCGTGACGTTTCTGGACACGCCAGGTCACGCTGCTTTCACTGCAATGCGCGCAAGAGGCGCGAACGCCACAGACGTGGTGGTGCTCGTGGTCGCTGCTGACGACGGTATCATGCCGCAGACAATAGAGGCGATCGATCACGCGCGAGCCGCAAACGTGCCAATAATCGTTGCCATAAATAAAATCGACAAGCAAAACATAAATCTGGACAAGGTCAAGAAGCAACTGGCTGAACGCGAGCTCATGCCTGAAGACTGGGGCGGCAAAACAATTACAGTAAGCGTTTCTGCAAAAACAGGCCAGGGCATTGACGATCTTTTAGATATGCTGCTTTTAGAGGCAGAGATGCTCGAGCTAAAGGCAAATCCTGACAGGCCTGCCAGCGGCGTTGTCGTGGAGGCAGAACTTTCAAAAGGCAAAGGCCCGGTGGCCACTATCCTGGTCGCTATCGGCACGCTTAAACTGGGCGACATGATCATCGTGGGTTTAAACTACGGCAAGGTAAAGGCGATGCTGGATGATAAAGGCCGCAGGGTTAGCGAGGCAGGTCCTGCAAAGCCAGTGGAGATACTCGGGCTTTCAGGCGTACCCCTGGCAGGCGAGAGATTTTACGTGATTGGAGACGAGAAAAAGGCCAGGGATATTGTCAGCGTAAAGCGCATGGAGGCGGAAAAGAAAAAATTAGACGCTCGCTCGCAGAAGATCACGCTGGAAGAGCTTTATGATAAGATCAAAGAGGGCGAGGTAAAAGAGCTAAAGATCATTTTAAAGGCAGACGTGCAGGGCTCGCTCGAGGCGATCAAGGATTCTCTCGAGAAGCTTTCCACTGCCGAGGTAAAGCTTTCTGTAATACACGGCCAGGTCGGCAACATCAATGAATCAGATGTCATGCTGGCATCCGCGTCAAACGCTGTCATGCTGGGGTTTCACGTGGCAATAACCCCTGAGGCAAAGGCGCTTTCAAAACAGGAAGGCGTTGACGTGCGGCTTTATAATATAATCTACGAGGCAATCAATGATGTAAAGGCCGCGATGGAGGGTTTGCTCGAACCGGTTATAGAAGAGACATTTTTAGGAAGGGCTGAGGTGAGGCAGGTCTTTAAGGTCTCAAAGGTCGGCATTGTGGCAGGGTGTTATATTTCAAAAGGCACTATACCGCGAAACGCTATTGCAAAGCTTATAAGAGATAAAGAGGTTATTTTTAAAGCAAAGATCAGCTCGTTAAGGCATTTAAAGGATGATGTAAAGGAAGTAAAAGAAGGTTACGAGTGCGGCATCAGTTTGAGTTTTAAAGACATTAAAAAAGGCGACCTCATCGAGGCAATTGAGATACACAAAGTTGCGAGAAGGTTGAAATAATAGTATATGTCCTTTTGTTCAAGGCTTAGCCTTGAACAAGACCTTGTTCAAGGCTAAGCCTTGAACAAAAGGAGCGACATGAAAAAACGAATTTTAAGCGGTATGAGGCCGACAGGGCCGCTGCACCTCGGGCATTTGTTCGGTGCCCTGGACAACTGGATAAAGCTTCAGGAAGAAAACGAGTGCTTTTTTATGGTCGCGGACTGGCACGCGCTCATGAGCGAATACGGGGAGCCGTCAAAGCTCCCTCAATACACAATAGAGTGCGCGGCTGACTGGATAGCGTCAGGCATTGACCCGAAAAAGAGTACGATATTTATTCAATCGCACGTGCCGCAGCATCTGGAACTGTACATGGTGTTTTCAAATTTTGTACCGTTAGGGTGGCTGGAGAGGTGCCCGACGTATAAAGAGCAGTTGCGGGAATTATCGTCAAGACACCTGCATACATATGGTTTTTTGGGCTATCCGGTTTTACAGGCAGCGGATATTTTATTGTACAAGGCAAGCGCTGTGCCTGTTGGCAAGGACCAGCTGCCGCACCTTGAGCTTACAAATGATATCGTTGCTAAATTCAACAAACTATACGGCGCTACATTTAAAGAGATAAGGCCGCTTTTGACAAAGATACCAAAGCTTCTTGGCGTGGATGGCCGCAAGATGAGCAAGTCCTATGGAAATTTTATCGCGCTTGGCGATTCAGAGAAGACAATAAAAGAAAAGTGCGCGCAGATGTTTACTGATCCCAAGAGGATAAAGCTTTCTGATAAAGGGCATCCAGACGAGTGCAATCTTTATTCGTATTATAATTTGTTAAAGAAAAAGGACGCGGCAGGCGTTTATGATTATTGCAGTTCGGCAAAGGTCGGCTGTACAGAGTGCAAGAAAAATCTAGCAGGTGTTGTTTCAGATTATTTGGCTAGCATCAGGAAGAAAAGAGAAAAATTACTGAAAGATAAAGGCGAAATCCAGAATGTCCTGGAAAAAGGCGCGGAAAAGGCCAGCCAGGTCGCGTCTGAGACAATGGCCGAGGTCAGAAAAGCAGTGGGGTTGATATAAGTGTCATATAAAGTAAAACTCGAGGTATTCGAAGGGCCGCTGGATTTATTATTGTATCTCATAAAGAAGAACGAGATAGATATATATGATATTCCTATATCAGTCATTACAGAGCAGTATTTAGAGTATCTCGAGCTCATGCGCATGCTGGATCTGAATATCGCGGGCGAGTTCCTGGTGATGGCAGCCACGCTCATTCACATAAAGAGCAAGATGCTCCTGCCGCCGGAAGAAAAAGAGATCCTGCCAGAGGAAGAAGAAGATCCAAGGGAAGAGCTCGTGAGACGGCTTCTGGAATACAAGCGATTCAAGGAAGTCGCAGGTGTATTACAGGACCTGGAAGGCCAGCGCAAAAAGATGTTTACGCGTTCTTCGGTTCTTGAACTGGGGCCTGATGAAAAGTTTTTTGAGGCAAATGTATTTGATCTTATAACCGCGCTGACTCGCGTATTAAAGGATGTCCCGAAAGAGATCTTTCAGGAGATCGTAAAGGACGAGTTCACAGTAGAGCAAAAGGTGCATGACCTTTTGCACATGCTGGTGGAGAAACCCGTAATACACCTGTCAGAGCTTTTTAAAGCCGCGAAGAACAAATCAGAGATCGTAGCGACGTTTCTCGCGGTGCTGGAACTTATACGGCTGAAGGAAATAATCGTTGTGCAGAAGCACAGCTTTAGTGAGATCGAGATAATAAGAAACGAACAACACAGATTGAGAGTGGGTTGATGGAGAAGGATCAGGCAAAGAGTATAATAGAGGCCATGTTTTTTGTAAGCGACAAGCCTTTGTTCGTGAACGAGATAAAGGGCGTGCTGGAAGAGTTTGACGCTCAAGCCATAAAAGACATAATTAATAAGCTGACAAAGGAATACGAGGACATGTCCCGTTCGTTCAGAATAAAGGAGATCGCAGGCGGGTATCAGATAGTAACAGATCCGAGCCTCGCGCCATGGCTCAAGAAATTGTACAAGACATCTGGCGCGGATCGCCTGACAGGACCGAGCCTCGAGACATTGGCGATAATCGCTTACAAACAGCCGGTCACAAAGCCGGAGATAGAAGCGATAAGAGGCGTGAATGTCGACGGTGTTTTAAAGACGGTTATAGAAAAGAACCTCGTGAGGATCGCGGGCAGGCGCGAGACAGTGGGCAGGCCGATATTGTACGGGACCACGCCGGAATTTTTGCAGTACTTCGGACTAAACTCTCTGAAGGAATTGCCGAACCTGGAAGAATTTCATATCACAGAAGATGATATCGAGCTGCCTGAACATTTGAAAAAGGAAGAAAAGGAAGAAGAGGTGATTCAAGATGAGCGGATTAACCAGCCTTCGCAGGAAAATTGACGGTATTGATAAACAGCTGATAGTACTTTTGAATAAAAGGGCATCGCTCGCCAAGGGTGTGGGCAGATTAAAGAGCCGCGCAGGCAAGGGCGTGTACGTGCCTGACAGGGAGGCCGAGATCTACAAAAATATTGTGGAAAAAAATCATGGGCCCCTGGGCGCAGGCGCGTTAAAGGCGATTTACAGGGAGATAATGTCGAGCTCCCTCGCTCTCGAGAAGAGTTTAAAGATAGCTTATCTGGGGCCTGAGGCCACATTCACGAATCTGGCAGCAATAAAAAAATTCGGAAGCCAGGTCAATTATTCGCCGTGCTCCAGCATCACAGAGGTCTTCAGAGAGGTAGAGGTCTCGAGGTCTGATTACGGCGTGGTGCCGGTGGAAAATTCCACAGAAGGCGCTGTGAACCATACGCTGGATATGTTTATTGATTCTGATTTAAAGATATGCTCAGAGGTATTGCTGGATATATCACATAATCTTATAGGCAATTGTAAATTAAAGTCTGTAAAAAGAGTGTATTCAAATCCTCAGGTCTTTGGTCAGTGCAGGATATGGCTGGATGCTAATCTGCGCAACGTGGAGCTCGTGGACGTGTCCACCACGAGCAGGGCCGCTGAGATCGCGCGCAAAGAGAAAAACTCCTGCGCCATAGCCAGTATTCTCGCGGCGGAAAAATATAAACTCAAGGTCCTTGCCAGGGATATAGAGGACAATACACATAATATAACGCGCTTCCTTGTCATAGGCACGCATTCGCCCGCGCCGACAAAAAGAGACAAGACATCCATAATGTTTTCCGGCAAGGACCGCTCAGGCGCTCTGCACGACATGCTGACGCCTTTTAAGAAAAACAAGGTGAATCTTACAAAGATAGAGTCCAGACCTTCAAAGAGAAAGGCATGGGAGTATTACTTCTTTGTCGATATGCTCGGGCATAGCGAAAACCCGAATGTGAAAAAGGCGTTAAAGGAACTATCGAGCCACTGTTCCTATTTAAAGGTACTTGGCTCCTACCCCCTCGCCTAATCTGACAAATCCGACACGTTCGTTTTGTCAAATAAGCGGGAAGGCATGAGATTTTGAATTATGTTAGCGCGCAAGGCAATACTCAATTTAAAACCATACAAACCAGGCAAGCCTATTGAAGAGGTGAAGCGAGAGCTGGGTCTGAGGGATGTCATTAAGATGGCGTCCAATGAAAACCCGCTCGGCCCTTCGCCAAAGGCGCTGGCCGCAATAAAAAAACACCTGGCTGATATAAACAGGTATCCAGAGTCAGGGTGTTTTTATCTGCGCCAGGCCCTGTCCAAGAGATTAAAGGTAATGCCGAACCAGTTGATTTTTGGCAATGGCTCTGATGAGCTGATTATACTGGCGCTTCGCGCCTTTGTAGGCGAGGGCGACGAGGTGGTGGTGGCAGCTCCTACATTTTTAATATACGAGATCGCTTCTCAGGTCCAGGGCGCAAAGA
The DNA here is from genome assembly GCA_018902915.1 of Candidatus Omnitrophota bacterium. Lineage (GTDB taxonomy): Bacteria > Omnitrophota > Gorgyraeia > Gorgyraeales > Gorgyraeaceae > JAHIPS01. The sequence continues at coordinate 8,085 of JAHIPS010000111.1, forward strand.
TAAAAAAAGTGCCTACCAGGTATTTTAAATATGACCTGAAGGCAATGAGCCAGGCGGTCACAAAGAATACGAAGATCGTCTTTATTGCAAATCCTGACAATCCCAACAGCACCTATGTCGCTAGGCATGAGCTGGAGGCGTTTTTAAAGGATCTGCCGGAGTCAGTGATCGTTTTTATCGACGAGGCGTATTTTGATTTTGTCGCTGAGAAGGATTATCCAAACGGCATGGACTATGTCTCCAGGAATAAAGTGATCGCGACAAGAAGTTTTTCAAAGTCATACGGGCTGGCAGGATTGAGGATCGGTTACGGAGTTTCAGATCCGGATATCATTAAGTGCATGGATTCTGTCAGGGAGCCGTTTAACGTAAATCTTCTCGCGCAGGTAGCTGCGTGCGCGGCGCTCAAGGACAAAAAGTTTCTTGCAAAGACAAAAAGGGTGATAGAGGCAGGCAGGGGATTTTTTTATTCTGAATTTAAAAAGCTGGGGCTGCGCTATATCCCGAGCGTTACTAATTTTGTGTTGTTCGAGGTTGGAAAAAACGCTGACCAGGTCTCTAAAAGGCTTTTGAAAAAAGGCGTAATCGTCCGCAACATGAAGGCCTGGGGCATGGATACATTTATACGCGTGACAGTGGGGAAAGAAAAGGAAAACCGTCGTTTCATCAAGGAGCTCAAAAAAGCCATTGCTTAATTGACAAAACGTACGTGTCGGATTTGTCAATTAAGCGGGGGCGAGAGGTTATTATGATTATAGTATTGCGGCCGGATGCGACAAGGAAACAGATTGACCACATAATAGCAAAGGTCAAGAAGCTCGGCCTGAAGACCATGGTGTCGAGCGGCGTGGAGCGCACTATTATAGGCGTGATCGGCGAGGAAGACATCCTGCGCGTGCAGCCGCTCGAGGCGTTTCCCGGCGTGGAAAAGGTAATGGCGATCCTCAAGCCATACAAACTCGTGTCGCGCGAGTTCAGGCGCGAGAATACCGTCGTGAACGCTGACGGCGTGAAGATAGGCGGGAAAAAGATCGTGGTGATGGCAGGGCCGTGCTCTGTGGAGAATCTCAAAGGACTTCTGGCAATAGGTAAAAAGGTCAAATCCTCTGGCGCAGCTGTGTTAAGAGGAGGAGCGTTTAAACCAAGGAGTTCCCCTTACAGCTTTCAAGGCCTGGGCGAAGAAGGGCTTAAACATTTAGCGGCAGTGAAGAAACAGACAGGGCTTAAGGTCGTGACTGAGGTAATGGATACGCGAGACGTAGCCCTGGTCGAGAAATACGCTGACATATTGCAGGTGGGCGCGAGAAACATGCAGAATTTTAATTTGCTCAAAGAAGTTGGGCTTTCAAAAAAACCGGTGCTTTTAAAAAGAGGCATAGCTGCCACTGTAAAGGAATTCCTGATGTCGGCGGAGTACGTGCTTTCAAATGGAAATTTTAACTGCATACTCTGCGAAAGAGGCATAAGGACATTCGAGGACGCTACCCGCAATACCCTGGACTTAAGCGCAGTGCCTCTTATAAAGAAGTTAAGTCATTTGCCGGTTATTGTTGATCCGAGTCACGGCACAGGAAAGTGGGACCTGGTCGCGGCCATGTCAAAGGCAGCAGTAGCAGCTGGCGCAGATGGCCTGATAATAGAGGTCCATCCAAATCCAGAAGAGGCGTTTTCTGACGGCGCACAATCTTTGCTGCCTGAGAAGTTTGCGGAAATGATGAAGGAACTGCGCCCTGTCGCAAAGGCAGTGGGACGCGATGTTTAAACGTATTACTATAATTGGTCTCGGGTTGATAGGCGGGTCGCTGGGACTCGCGATAAAGAGGAAGCGGCTTGCGAGGAACGTCGTAGGTGTTTCCCGACGGAAAACTACGATCCGGAGCGCATTGTCTTTAAGGACAGTTGATTCTGCGACACTTGACCTGGCAAAGGGTGTAAAGGACGCGGATCTTGTCATACTCACAGCGCCTGTTTTGACGATTATAAATATAGCAAGACGCATCTCAAAGCATCTTAAGAAAGGCGCGATTGTAATAGACGCGGGCAGCACGAAAAAGAATATTGTAAAAAAGGTAGAGGCGGTTTTGCCGCGAGGCGCCAGTTTCATAGGAAGCCACCCGATAGCCGGCTCTGAAAAATCAGGCGTGATGTACGCGGACAGGAATCTATTTAAAGGAGCGCGTTGTATCTTGACAAAGACCAGCCGCACGGATTCAAAGGCATTGGGCAAGGTAAAGAGATTTTGGGCTGGGCTGGGAATGAAGGTGGAGATCATGACCCCTGATAAACACGATAAGTCGATTTCAAAAGTAAGTCATCTTCCGCACGCAGTCAGCGCGGCGCTTGTGAACTCTTGCAATAAAAAGGACCTGCATCTCGCAGCAGGCGGTTTTAAGGATACCACGAGGATCGCCTCCGGTAGCCCAGAATTATGGAAAGATATATTCCTCACGAATAGACAGAATGTGTTGAGCGATATAAAGATATTCAAGAGAGAGCTGTCAAAAATAGAGAAGGCATTGAAAAAAGCGAGCAGCGAGGAACTCTTGAGATTGCTTAAGAAGGCCAAGTCTGTCAGGGATTCTATTTAATGCTCTATACATTCGCGAGATTTATATTCTTCCTGTTCTTTAAAATGTTTTTCAGGTTAAAAATCGTCGGCAGGGAGAATTTTCCAATGACCGGCCCTGTGATCGTGGCGCCGAACCACGCGAGCTTTCTCGATCCCATTATAGTGGGGGTGGGCGCTCCGAGAAAACTGAGTTACCTGGCCCGCGACACGCTGTTTAGATTCAGGCCGTTCGCAACGGCCCTTAAATGGGCGCATGTGTCTCCTATAAAACGCGAGACAGGCGATGTGAACGCATTTAAAACAGCCTTGAGCAAATTAAAGCAAGGTGAGCCGCTTCTTATTTTCCCGGAAGGCACGCGTTCAAAAGACGGGGATCTGCAGGAGCCCAAGTCAGGCATAGGATTTTTACAGAATAACTCGCGCGCTGCGATTTTACCGTGTTATGTAAAGGGGGCAGTGGAGGCGTGGCCGAGACATTCGAAATTTCCGAGGTCCAGGCGCGTGTCAGTGTATTTTGGCAGGCCATTGAATCTGGACATGGAGTTTTCGAGCAATAAAAAAGAACTGTACCTGCAGGTCGCCCGAGAGGTAATGCGTTCGATCAGAGAATTGAAGAAAAATGCGAATTAAGGTAGCGACACATTCAGGTTTTTGCTTTGGCGTTAAGCGCGCGATAAATATAGCAGAGAAGAATTTAGCTGACCCAAGGTATAAAAATAAGATTTACTCGCTTGGCGCTATTATACATAATCCGCAGGTAGTGGATGATCTTTCAAAAAAAGGACTCAAGGTAATAAAGGATATTTCTAGCGCAAAAAAAGGCGCGGTGATTATATCGTCGCACGGCGCGCCAATTGAGACGATTGAAAAGATAAAAGCCATGGGTTTAAAATTAATCGACGCGTCATGTCCTTTTGTAAAGTACGCACATGATATTGTTAAGAGATTAAAGAGAGAGGGCTACAGGGTACTTATAATAGGAGACAAGAAACATCCTGAAGTAAAGGCCTTATTGAGTTTAGCCGGCAAAGGCGGGAATAAGGCTAAGATAGGAGTGGTATCCCAGACAACCCAAAATAAGGGGAATTACATCAAAGAAGTATTAGATATATTAAAGGAAGATTTCAAGGAAGTAAGGGTTTTTAACACGATTTGCAATGACACGTCGCGCAGGCAGACATTGGCCCGCAGGCTTTTAAAGGATCGCGACGTTGTGATAGTGGTTGGCGGCAGGAACAGCGCCAACACAAAGAGGCTCTGGCAGATTTGCAAAGAAAGCGGGGCGAGTAGTTTTCATATTGAGACACCGGGCGAATTGAAGAAAAGTTACTTCAGGGGAAAGTCGCGCGCCGGCATCGTAAGCGGCGCGTCAACACCAGATTCAATGGTTAAAAAAGTAGCGCAAAAAATAAAAAATCTAACGAAAGAGGGGTAATTCTAAAATGAAGGAAGATGTAAAGAAGGAAGCAGTAAAGGAACAGGGTGGTTTTGATCTGGCTTCAGCGTACGAGAAGACCTTTCGCAGGATAAGCGAGGGCGATATCGTAAAAGGCAAGGTCATTGCTATAAGTAAAAAGGATATTTATATTGATCTGGGGTATAAATCCGAGGGCATCATACCTCTGTCAGAATTCAAGGACAAATCGACTGTAAACATAGGCGACGAATTCGAGGTGCTTGTCGAATCCAAGGAAAACGAAGACGGCCTGATCGTTGTTTCAAAGAAAAAGGCGGAAAAGGCGCAGGGCTGGTCAAAGATCGTGAACCAGTGCAACGAGGGCGATATCGTCGAGGGCAAGGTCATCCGCAAGGTAAAAGGCGGGCTCATGGTAGACGTGGGCATAGAGGCGTTTTTGCCGGCATCGCTCGTGGCGCTGAAAGGATTCGGAAACGTTAATCAGGTCCTTGGCCAGACATTGAAATTCAAAATCGTGAAGATGAACAAGCCCAGGAAGAATATCGTGCTTTCGCGAAAAGACGCTATATTAAAGGAAAGGGACGCGGCAAAGGAAAAGATCATAGGCGAGCTCAATGTCGGAGAGCTTCGCAAAGGCGTGGTCAAAAACATCACTGACTTTGGCGCGTTCGTAGACCTTGGCGGCATAGACGGGCTCCTGCACATAACAGACATGAGCTGGGGCAGGATCTCTCATCCGAGCGAGATACTGGCGATAGGCGACAGCGTGGAGGTAATGATACTGAACTTTGACAAGGACACTACGAGGGTGTCGCTTGGCCTGAAGCAGAAGACAGAAAGCCCATGGAAGGAAGTTGAAAATAAATTTCCTCTTGGCACAAAGGTCAAGGGCAAGGTCGTGAACATCATGCCTTATGGCGCGTTTATCGAGCTGGAGAAGGGCGTTGAAGGGCTTGTGCACGTCTCAGAGCTTTCGTGGACAGCGAGGATAAACAATCCCGGTGATGTCCTGGCAATCGGCGATATAGTGGAGGCGGTTGTGTTGAGCGTAGACGCGGCCAGTCAGAAGATTTCTCTCGGCGTAAAGCAGATAGAGGCAAATCCATGGCTTGAGATAAAAGAAAAATTTCCTTCCGGCACAAAGGTCGAAGGCAAGGTCAGGAATCTCACTGACTACGGCGCGTTTGTGGAAATAGAGGGAAAGATAGAAGGCTTTGTGCATGTCAATGACATGTCATGGACAAGAAAAATCAACAGCCCAAAGGAGTTTTTGAAAAAGGGCCAGAAGGTCGAGGTCATGGTGCTTGCAGTGGATTCTGACAGCCAGAGGATGAACCTGGGCATGAAGCAGGTCACTACTGACCCGTGGCCCGAGATCACGAAAAAGTACAGTCTGGGCACGACAGTCGAAGGCACAGTAACAAAAATTACAACTTTTGGGTTTTTTGTCGAGATAGAAAAGGAACTGGAAGGCCTGGTGCATGTGTCTGAGCTGGAACTCGAGCCTTCGCAGAAACTCGAAGACGCGTACAAGGTCGGCGACAAGGTCCAGACCATCGTTATCAAGGTGGACGAGGCCGAGCGCAAAATCGGCCTGAGCCTTAAGAAGAAAGAATAATTATGGATACCAAGAAACAGTTAGACACGATTAGGCGGGGCACAATAGAGATAATCTCTGAGTCAGAACTTGCGAAGAAGCTCGGAAAGGGCAAGCCGCTTGTGGTAAAGGCAGGGTTTGACCCAAGCGCGCCTGACATACACCTGGGCCACACAGTGCTTTTGCGCAAACTCAGGCATTTTCAGGACCTGGGCCACAAGGTGGTGTTTCTCATAGGAGACTTTACAGGCATGATAGGCGATCCTACTGGTCGGAGCGAGATCAGAAAACGCCTGACAGAAAAAGAAGTAAAAGAGAATGCCAGGACCTATAAAAAGCAGGTCTTTAAGATCCTCGACGAGAAAAAGACGCAGGTCGTTTTTAACAGCAGGTGGCTTAATCCAATGAAACTTAGCGACGCGCTTGAATTAACATCACACAGCACTGTGTCACAGCTTCTTGCAAGAGATGATTTTAGCCAGAGATATAAAAGCGGAAAGAATATAAGCATCCTGGAGTTTATGTATCCGCTTCTCCAGGCATATGATTCTGTTGAGCTAAAAGCAGACGTGGAGCTGGGCGGGACTGACCAGAAATTCAACCTGCTTCTCGGCCGTGAGATCCAGAAGGATTACGGTCAGGAGCAGCAGGTGGTCATCATGACGCCGCTTCTCGTGGGCCTTGACGGCACGCAGAAGATGTCGAAGTCGTTTAACAACCACATCGGCATTGACGAAAAACCAGAAGAGATGTTCGGAAAACTCATGTCAATATCAGACGAACTCATGCTGCAATACTATGAACTCCTGACAGACGAGAACCTGGACGAGGTTAAAAAGCTCCACCCAATGGATGCAAAGAAGAAACTGGCAGAGACAATAGTGAAACAATATCACGGAGATAAACAAGCCTCTCTAGCGCGAAAAGATTTTGAAAACAAGTTCCAAAAAAAAGATCCTTTTACAGGGTTAAACGAAGAGATAAAAATTTATAGAAACGATACTTTTGGAAATCATTTAGTAGAAGAAAAAATATGCCTTAGTAAAAGTGAATATAAGAGATTAATAGAACAGGGTGGCATACAAATTAATGGTGAAAAAATAAAGGATTCTGAATCTAAACCAAATCCTGATAAAAGTTATAATATAAAGGTAGGAAAGAAGCGTTTTTTGAAATGGTCCTGGCATAAAAAAAGTTAAAATTAGTGCTTGACACTGTTCGGTTCTGTGATATAATTCATAATTACCTAAAATGGTGAACTTACCTTGATAATATAACTAAAATATATTACTAAGGGAGGATGTTCGAGGACATCGTCTTGATGTCCTTTTTTGTTTCTATTCGTTCTTTCAAAATTTGGCCAAATTGTGGGTTCGAGTTATGTCAAATATTTTTGGAGAGTTTGATTCTGGCTCAGAACGAACGTTGGCGGCGTGGATAAGGCATGCAAGTCGAACGATCTTATTGAATCTTGAGGCTTCGGCCAATAGATTTGATTCGATAGTGGCAAAAGGGTGAGTAACGAGTGGATAATTTACCTTCGAGTTCGGGACAACCTACCGAAAGGCAGGCTAATACCGGATAAGACCACGACCCCGCATGGGGTTGAGGTCAAAGGTGGGGACCGTAAGGCCTATCACTTGAAGATGAGTCCGCTTCCTATCAGCTTGTTGGTGGGGTAATGGCCTACCAAGGCAACGACGGGTAGCTGGTCTGAGAGGATGGTCAGCCACACTGGGACTGAGACACTGCCCAGACTCCTACGGGAGGCTGCAGTCGAGAATCTTTCGCAATGGACGAAAGTCTGACGATGCGACGCCGCGTGAGCGATGAAGGTTTTCGGATCGTAAAGCTCTGTCAAGCGGGACGAACGTCCTGA
>JAHIPS010000112.1 GCA_018902915.1 Candidatus Omnitrophota bacterium
AGAGAGATCAGAAGCCTATTATAAATTTGACTTAGCATCCTGGAGACTTGAAGCAGCCTGGACCAAATACCTTGATCTTGTGAATGAATATATCCAAAAAGAGGATTTGGATACTGCTCAGGCAATGTTTGATAGGTCTTCTTCATTTATATTTATTGTTGGGACAGATACCCAGCTTAGGGTTTTAAAATTAGAGGCTGATTTTATTTTCAAAGAACATGGAAGCATGACCTTAATCCATGCACTAAAACTCTTTGATAGAAAAGGCCTTACCCAGGCCCAGAAGAGAGTCCTTGCTGGCCATATACTGGAACATGCCAGAAATGCCAGGGATGTTTCAGAGGATGATGTAAGTAAATTCGAAGTCCAGGTAGCGACGAAGCTGGTTACCATGAGTGAATTATTGGAGAGATACACAGATCCTGCAGAGACAGGGCCTATAAAGATTGCTTTAGATGATACAGGTACGCGTTCTTTTAATATAGATAGAGACCTCTTCGGCGCAGAGCTTCTATTAAAGGATACAGGAGAGTGGGTTTTGCTCTTGGATTCTTTTGATCGCGAGGGCATTACCAGGGATGAGCAAAAATTCCTTGCTGAGCGTATTGTGGAGTCTGCAAAGAAGGTCATAGGCGCTTCAGCTATGGATATGGAAGAACTCAAGATGCGGATAGCCTTGAAGCTCTTTAGTGTAGAAGATCTATTGTTAGAGTATAAAGCTTCTGGTGACAGCGATACAGTTTCCATACAAGATGCGCGCGGCCCACCTCTTACTATAGATAAAAAGGTATTCCGCTCAGAACTCCTCTCTAAAAAAGCCCAGCAGGAAAAACTCCTGACCTTGACCAAAACCCTTGATGATGCTGCATTTCTTGCCCTTCCACTTGAAGAACGAATAGATGCCCAGACCCTCCATGATCTTGCCAAATTAATCCTGGATATAGAAGATGAAGAATTTCAGAATCTTTTTAAGGATAGAAATTTCCAGAATATACTAAATAAGCTTATAGTCCATCCAGCGCTTGCGCCAAACACAAGAAACGAGGTTAGTAAGAAAATCTTTACAGAATTACTTGGTGATAAAGCTGGAAGAGTGAAATTCATCCAGTTTATCAAAGATACTCCTCAAGTCCGCCAGGATGCAGTGAAGTTATTGACAGAAATGAGGAGAACTGTTTCGAGTGGTGATTTCTGGTTTAATGAGATTAAGGTCTTGCTTTACGAGATTGCGTGTGTACAGATTGGTAAGGATAAAGTGGATGCGCAGCTTGCGGCTGCAAATAGTGACGCTATATATGTGGATATACCTGGTATTGGTGGTAGCCGTGGTATCGGAATTATGTTACGCGTGCCTGGAAAACCAGGACAGAAGCTGTCAAGCCTTGAGGATATTCTTACAACTTCAACCATGTCTATAAGGACCAAAAGAAAGCTTCGCAATCAAGCAAATGCTGTTGAGAAAGGCATCCAGGAAGGTATTGAAGAATATGCAGAAAAAATCGCATCTATGGAAAGAGATGAAAACCTTACACCAGAATATAGAAAGTCTCTAGATGAATATAAGTCGCGCCTGCGGGAAGAGCTGATGTGGCTGTTTGCAAATAGCGGGATGAGAAAGGCCTGGGAGGTATTGGGTAGTGGCGGTTCTTTGACAGATAAGGATGTAATGGCTGCATTGGCACATCTTTTAGGCAGGGATATATATGCAAATTGCGCGGCAAGGGGACTGGTGGACATAGTCAATACCACCCGCGAGATCGAGGCAAAGGAAAAAGGCAAGTCCAGTTATGAGCGCCTTACTATTGAAGAGGCTGCAGGCCTTGCTTCTCGAATAATCCTTAGTGCCCTGGCAGATAAAAACGGATTGAGTGTAAGCGGCCAGCAAGTCAGGTTTGAGGCCAGTGATATCCTGCATACTTATTATAAGCAAGGCGAGATCGAGATGGTGAGCGAGGTCATTACACCTCTTCCAGTGGTAATGGCAATGGGTGAACAACTGGGCGTTGGGCTTGAGGCCTCCAAGGTCGATAGTATAGATGATGTGTATCTGATGGCTGTGAACGGTATGCCTCTAATGATGCATCTAAAACCAGAGCATAACAAGAGTCTGCGCGTCGGACATTTTGTCAGTGTCCTTGGCGTGGCCAGCCATAAAGAGCAGGACGAGATGCACCTTCTTATCTCAGAGATTGGCGCAGAATCTGCATCTTCCGAATCTCCCGAGGACGTAGTCAAAATAAATGGTAAACCCACCTATGCTATTTCTCTCAGGGACGAGAAATTAAAAGAGAGATTCAGCGGTTATGTGCTCGCGCCAAAAAGCTTACTATCCAAGCGCATGGAAAAATTAAGACGTTCAGGCCTGGATAGCACACCGCGCAAACCAAAAGATGTATGGTCTAAAGACAATATGGTAGGCGGCTCCTCAATATACACGCCTGTTTTTCATGCTGCTGATGCTGTAGCTAGAGATAATGTCTCAGCTTATAGCGTAGTGGACCTGTATTTTTCAAAAGAAAAGCTCAGTATAGTAAGGCGCGCCGTAAATGCAGTCCAGCCGCGCAACATAGTGGATTGGTTCAGGCAGCATCTATACAGGACAATTGATGGACTTAATGAGCTTTCTTATAGGAATTATTTAGCAGAAATTTCTTCAAAATGGACAATGCGTTTTTCGTGGCCTTTGA
>JAHIPS010000113.1 GCA_018902915.1 Candidatus Omnitrophota bacterium
CTTCTTCGCCATGATAACCTCTTATATTCTTCTCGACTTCGCTCGAAGAATATTGAATACTGTTCGAGCGAACGAAGTGAGTCGAGAATAATTACACAGTACGTATGTCTTTCGGCAGCGTAAACGAAAATCTCGAACCGCGACCGAGCTGCGAGTCCACCCAGATCCTTCCTCTATGCAGTTCCACTATCTCTTTCGCAATGGGCAGGCCCAGGCCAGTGCCCTTTACGCCAGCTCTCTTTACCTTAGTCACTGAATAAAATTTATCAAAGACCTTGTCCAGATCTTCTTCCGCTATACCCGCGCCATTATCAATCACTCTCACCTGCACGAACCCGCCAAGGTCTTCCAGTATTATATTTACCATGCCGTTTTCTTCCGTGAACTTAATAGCGTTCGAGATAAGATTCACGAGCACCCTTGTTATCTGGTCAGCGTCAAACCACATATTCACGTTCACATCAGGCATCTTCAGGTTAAGCTTTACGCCTTTAGCGTCAGCATCTATCTTTAATGTCTCGTAGGAATGCTTTGCAACAATACAGATGTCCTGAAAATTTCTTTTCATATCTAGTTTTCCCGCCTCGAGTTTGGATATGTCCAGCAGTTCGTTTATAAGCCGCAAGGTTCTCTCCACATTATTCATGGCAATCTCGAGAAATCTTTCCTGCTCAGCATTTATCTTCCCTGGTATCTTATCAAGAAGAAGGTTCATGGCCTCTTTCACAGACGCGAGCGGCGAGCGCAATTCATGCGACACAGTGGACACGAAATCCAGTTTTATCTGGCTCGATCTCCTGGCCTCTTCGTATTTCATTGCCCTGTCTATCGCGCTTGAAACATGCGCTGCTACATCATTTAACGCGTCAAGATCCTTTTTTCCAAAAACACCCCTTGTAGTTTTATTATTGACATTGATAACGCCAAGAAGCTCATCCCCTGCCACCAGAAGAGGTACGCTTAAGAGAGAATTGTTATGATACCCTCCTTCTCTTTTCTCGAACCTCTTATCGCTTCGTATATCCTTTACAAGAAGCGGCTTCCTGTTCTTCGCGACCCATCCGGATACGCCCTCGCCCACCCTGGTCTTTGTGTTTTCAATGATATCATCAGCCAGGCCCCTGGCTACCTTAATAGAAAGCTCCTGGTTCTCCTTGTCCAGAAGCATCAAAGACGCCTTTTCAACGTCCAATAACTCCGTTATCCTTTCCATCGAGGTCTTAAGACACCCCTCGAGCTCAACATTCGAGTTTATATCCTTTATCATGTCATTCCAGACCTTAATATCCATAACTTTCCCTCACCCTTCTCCCTCTCCCATAAAAACTTTTCAAGGTTTTATGGGAGAGGGCTGGGGTGAGGGCTACCTTTCCTTGGTATAGAATTTGATTTTGTCGACGAGTTCTTCGTCGTCAAACGGCTTTGCGATAAAATCTACAGCACCGACATCCTTTGCCTCTTTAGGACAAGACCCCTTACATAATCCGGCTGAAAACAATATTATAGGTATATTTTTTGTATCAGGATTTTGCTTTAATTTTTTGCAAACTTCATAACCATGCATTACAGGCATAAATAAATCCAGAAGCACAATATCCGGCTTTGCCTCTTTTGCTTTATCAAGGCCGCTCAATCCATCATACGCGCAAACCACCTCAAATCCTTTTGATTCAAGGCGCGTCTTTGTAACTTTTATTATGTCTCGCTCGTCGTCGACGATTAATACTTTCGTAGGCATAATGTTTTTCCCTCACTCTTCTCCCTCTCCCATAAAAAATAAAAGATTTTTTATGGGAGAGGGCTGGGGTGAGGGCTCTTTACATCTTCAATATCTCTTTTATCTTCATAACCAGGATATCGAGCTCGAACGGCTTTTCAACATAGCCTGAGATCTTCTGAAAAGCAAATAAGTCCCGCACCTTTTCCTCTTCCTTGCCGCTAAGCACCAAAATAGGAATATTCTTTGTCTTGGGAAGCTTTCGTATCTCTTTCAAACACGTATACCCGTCCATCTTGGGCATCATAATGTCCAGAATAATCAGATCAGGCACCTCCTGCTCTGCAACCTTTACGCCTACATCGCCATCACCAGCAGTCACCACCTTGAAATTCTCCTGCTCGAATCTCATCTTCAAAAGTTTCTGCATGTCTTCTTCGTCATCTATCACCAGGATCTTTTTTTGTACGTCCATACACCCTCCTCTAGTCTAACAACTCCTTTATCTTCGCCAGTAGCACCTCTGGTTCAAACGGCTTTGTTATATACGTGTCTGCGCCCATTTCCTTACCGATCTGTTTATCCTTGTTCTCTGCCCGCGCAGTAAACATGATAATAGGTATATGCTTGTATTTTTCGTCAAACTTGAGCATCCTGCAGACCTTGTAACCATCGATCTTGGGAAGCATTAGATCCAGGATCAGTAAATCCGGACCTGTAGACCTGGCCTTATCCAATCCTTCCTGGCCATCAACTGCCTCGGTTATATCAAAACCAACTGCCTCCAGCCGAAACTTCAACATCTTCCGTAAATCTTCTTCGTCGTCGACTATAAGAATTTTTTTCTTATCCATTGACCAACCCCCTTATTTTTTGCATTAAATCCCTTGCGTCAAATGGTTTCTCTACAAAAAAGGATATCCCTTCAAGCGCAAAGAGATCTCCCACTTTTTTCTTTTCCTTAGCAGTCAAAACAATGATAGGTATATCCTTATACTCGTCTTCTTTTTTCATCTCTCTCAATGCAGTATAGCCGTCCATGCCAGGAAGCATGACATCTAATAAAATCGCGTCTGGCCTTTTCATCTTCACAGCCTTAAGCATCTCAGCCCCATCCTGCGCAGACATAAACTCAAACCCCTCTCCTTCTATTCTTAACTTTAGCATCTTCAATAAATCCACATCATCATCTACAACCAATACCCTTTTTTTATCCATTATTTACCTCCAGTTACAAAGTATTATTCTTGCTCTTCAACTCCTTCTCAGCTTTCTTAATCAATCCCTCTTTGTCTTTTGCGTCATCAGGATAAACCGCAACCCCAAAATTTAAAGAAACTCTGACCTTGCCTTTCATCCTGCCTATTATCTTCTCCGCGCCTGAAGAGTCTGTTCCTGCCATTATAACTATGAACTCGCCGTCCTTAAACCTAGTAACCTTGTCTTCTGGTCCTCTTACTACAGAGTGAATATTCTTTTCCAGCTCACTAATCGCCTCTTCAGTGGCGTCCTTGCGATTCCTGATTGCAAAAATAATAAGAGCGAGTTTCATGTCATTATATTTCGCCCTTTCTATTGCCTCGTCCAGCAGGAAATTAAACTCAGTATCCTTATCATAGACAGGCAATGCAAATATAAACTGACTGCCTTTATCCTTTTTGGATTCGACCCATATGTCGCCGCCGTGAAAACCTATAATACGCTTGCATACAGCAAGCCCAAGCCCAATACCAGCATGACGACGCGTCATACTGGTATCAAGGGGATTTAAGGTCTTGAATAGCCATGGGGCATCTTCTTTCGGGATACCTATTCCAGCATCCTCCACGATAACCTTTATTACTTTTTTCCCGTCTATACGACCGTCGCTGCTAGATATCTTTATGCTACCGTTGGGCTTATTGAATTTTATCGCGTTTGATATAAGATTTTTTAATGCCTGGCTTATTCTATCAGGGTCAAACCACGTCTTCTCTATATTATCCGAGAGCTCCATTTCAAAGCCAAGATTATTTTTCTCCGCGATAGGTCTTGTCAAGACATAAACATCCTTTATGATCTCATTTATATCCATCTTTCTCTTGTGCATAGTGACCCTGCCTGATTCTAATTTTGAAAAATCCAGGATGTTGGCTATGATGCCGACGAGCCTGTCTATATTATTCTTTGCCATGCTAAGAAAATTCTTCTGCTCCACATTGATAGGACCAGCGATACCATCCAGCACGAGAGAAACGCTTTCCTTTATCGAAGTCAGGGGCGTGCGCAGCTCGTGTGAGATAATGGACACAAAATCAGACTTTACCTTTGAAAGCTTCTCTATATCCTCGTTCGCCTTCAAAAGCGCCTGTTTTAGTTCTGCAATCTCTTTTTGCTGTTTAGTTATTTTAACAGCTCCCCCTCGATTATCAACAGACAATATACTTTTATAGCTATAAAAACCTCATCAATATATGGGCTATATAGACACTATTATATACGAAAAAACTAACTAGTCAAATTTTATTCGTGGAAACTTGGGGAGTTATACGGTTTGAAGGTTAAAAGGCGATTTTTAGCTTTGTTCCCACTGCATTGTAGTCGGTCCACTTGCCGCTGGATGAGGATTTGGAGCGCTGCCAGAGATAATATAATTCTCCCTTGAGCGTTTTGGTAATATTGAAGGTGAGGCCGGAAAAGAACCTGTTTCTGTTGAGCTCCTGTGAGTCAGAATCGAAAAAGGTCTCGTCCGCGACATATGGCTGGATCTTGTATTCTGTAAGGATGATGGGAGGCGTTATAGAAAGTTTATTCCTGTACTGCCAGACTTCATCCGCGTCTTCGCGTTCCCTGAACTCAAACCTGCTTTTGTTGCTGAATGAAAAATCCTGAAATTTCCATTTTATGGTCCCGTTTATGTTGGGCTGGTACTCGGTTTTCCATCCGCCGCTTTTTTCCTCATTTATATGCCTGTAATTAACACTCAGGTCAAACCAGTCTGCCAGGCCTGAGTACGCAATGCCGACATCCGTGTGATTGTAATAGGGATTGTGCATATCATCTCCCCAGCGAAATTCCTGCTCTACACTGGCCTTCCATTCGTCCGCAAGTTTGACAGACGCGCTTTCTGTATTCCAGTACTGCCAGTCTCCGTCGTCAAAGGCAAAGGCGGCCTGGCCTGTAAAAATGATTATAGCAGCTAATACAACGATCATCGCCATGTCTCCTCCGGATTTCACAGGCACTATACATTAATCTAATCAAGGTTTCAAGAAAAATATTGAATTTTTTTGAAAGAAAATGAGGGGGTACCGTGTCTAATATAAATACAGTGACTATCTATAAAACTGTCAACAGTGATGACAGAATTTGATATTTAATATATTCATATATTGACAAAATATGAAAATATGGTATAATTGATATGGAAAGAGGGGTGATTAATATGTTAAGGAAATTAGGGCAGAATTATCAGATTGCTCTACCTAGGGAGGTGATAAAAAGCCTCCATCTCCATATCAATGATTATTTTGATATAAGGGTAAAGGACAGAAAAATCGTGTTAGAGCCGCAGCTTGTAATACCCAAAGACCAGGCCTATTTTTATACTCCTGAATGGCAAAAGGAAGAAACCGAAGCCCACGAGGATATCAAAAAAGGCCGTGTTACCAAGACCAAAAATACCAAAGAGTTATTTAAAAAAATGGATGAGTGATGCGTGTAGAAGCCACCCAAACATTTATCAGGCTATACAAGAAACTACCAGAAGAAGTTAAGGAAAAAACCAAAAAAGCTATTGAACTTCTCGAGGCAAACCCTTCGCATCCTTCCCTGGGGCACAAAAAGATGTCTGGCCAAAAAGATATATTTGAGATCAGGGTCTCTAAGAATTACCGCATTACCTACCAAAGGATAAATGATACTGCCTATCTAAGAAAAATAGGCACTCACGATCTACTGCGCAATCCTTAGAAAAATCCCAAAAAATGAGTTATTTTGTATATGCGGAGATTGCTTTATCCCAGCGGCCCTGGGATTTTAGGATGATCTCGGCGAGTTCGCGGACAGCGCCTTTGCCGCCGTGTTTCTGCGTGGTATAGTGGGCAATGTTTCTTACTTCCTGGATGGCGTTTGGAGGCGCTACTGCAAGACCGGCCCGTTTTATTATAGGCAGGTCCAGAAGGTCATCTCCCATGAAGCAGACTTCGCTATCTTTTACGTGGAATTTTTTAAGGACCTTCTGGTAGATCTTGAGTTTATAGTGATCCGAATATACTGCTGCGACGCGCATGTCTTTAGCGCGCTTTAAGACTGCCCTGGTCTTTTTAGCAGTGATGATGACTGTTTTTATACCGGATTTACGAAGAAGAAAAACACCAAGGCCGTCTGTAACATTAAAAAACTTCAGCTCGTCCCCGAAATTGTCATAAATAATGCGGCCGTCTGTTAAAACACCGTCCACATCGAGTATCAGCAGTTTTACTTTTTTCGCGCGGTCCTCTGTCATATTGATTAGATTAAGTCAGGCTAAAAGGCCTATTGCAAGCTAATAGCCTTTTTTGTTTTTTATTAGTTTCTCTATCTACTGTATATTTTAAATTCAAATTAACGAATTTCAGATAATCATCCATGGATAACTGTCTTTTATAAGCGCTTTTATCTCTAATAATGGGGAAGTTTAGTTTTTCCACTTTCACATCCTATTTAGTATTCTACTATAAAGTTCTTCGGTCCCAAATTTTAAACACACCTCTTTAAAATCTCTATCTTTGACATTAACCTTATTAACCCTTACTAATTCTATGATATCCGGCAAATCTCTATTTTCACGTATCTTAGGATTGAACTTTAGTGAATGGAGTTTGAGAGCGATCAAATGATTCAAGGAAGGCACCATAAATTTTTGCTTTGCAATAGTAATTTCTTTGGCATCTTTAATAATCCTGGTCAGGGTTTCTATATCGACAAACATAAAGTCAATATCCATAAGATACTGCTGACTGTTTGAAAGTTTTGCGAATACATCCTGGCTATAATCCTTTTTATATCCTTCTTTCTCTAACAAAACTGATATTTCATCAAAACCGTCTTTGGTTATTAAAAAATCGATATCTGCTGTTTGGCGCGACACCTTGTAATAGTTAACAGCAAAACCTCCGATTAAAACAGCGTCTGTATTTTTTTTATTAAATACGTCTGAAATGAGATGAAAAATTGTTGGATATTTCATTCTCTATACAAGTCCTGCCTTTAAGAGATCCTGCACGTCCACGAGACCCACTGCGCGGCCCTTTTCGTCTACTATCGGGACCTCGTCGATCTTATGCTCGCGCAATATCCTGAGCGCCTCGACTGCGAGACGGCCTTTTTTCAGGGCCTTTGGATTCTTTGTCATTATGTCCTTTACTTTTTTCTTTGAGGGATCATGACCTTCTTCCAGGTGCCTTCTTAGATCTCCGTCTGTAAAGATGCCTTTGAGCTTCCCGTTTTTATCAACTATCGTGGCGCTTCCAGCCCTTGCCTGCGTGATCTTTAAAAGCACGCTTTTTACCTTTGCATTCTCTTTCACTATCGGATTCTGGGCGCCTTTTCGCATTATGTCTTCTACCTTTAAGAGAAGCTGCTTTCCAAGGCTTCCTCCTGGATGTAGAAACGCGAAATCTATTTTCTTAAAACCCCTTTTATCAATGAGCGCGGCGCATAAAGCGTCTCCCATCGCGAGCATCGCGGTAGTTGAAGCCATTGGCGCCAGGCCCAGGGGACACGCCTCTTTTTTGATCGAGACATCTAAAAGCGCGTCGCTATTTTTTGCGAGTGTCGAGCGCGGATTTCCCGAGATTGCGATAAGTTTTGCGCCTATCTTTTTTATATTCGGGATCAGTTTTATAATTTCCTCTGTCTCGCCGCTGTTAGAGGTCGCGATAATGACATCCTGCTTTTTTACGCGGCCGAGGTCGCCGTGGATCGCCTCTGCTGAATGCAGCCACAGGCTCGGCGTGCCAGTAGAAGCGAGGGTCGCGGAAATCTTGTTGCCGATAATACCGGCCTTGCCCATGCCTGTCACTACGACTCTTCCTTTACACGCATAAATTAAATTAACCGCCCTCTCAAAATCCTTGTTTATGCGGGAAGAAAGCCGTCTTATCGACTCTGATTCTATTTTTAATACTAGCTTAGCGCGTTTTTTTAACATTTCACTCACCGTATGTTGTCCAAGGCTAAGCCTTGGACAATATTATCTATCTTCTTTACATCTTTCAACAAGCTCTCCAGCGTCTTTAAGGTAATCATGTTCGGGCCGTCGCAAGGCGCCTTGTCAGGATCCTTGTGGACCTCGAGAAACAGGCCGTCGCAGCCCATTGCAACTGCTGCGCGCGAAAGTCCCGGCACGAATTTTCTCTCGCCTCCTGAAGCGCTCCCTTTGCCGCCTGGAAGCTGCACGCTGTGAGTCGCGTCATAAACAACAGGGTAACCAAAGTCAGCTAATATCTCGAGTGAACGCATGTCGCTCACGAGATTATTGTAACCAAATGTCGTGCCACGCTCTGTTATGATAATATTTTTATTCCCGGCGCTCTCTACCTTTTCTATTACATTCTTTATATCCCAGGGCGCCAGGAACTGGCCTTTTTTAATATTAACTACTTTTGCTGTCTTTGCGATCTCTATGACAAAATCTGTCTGCCTGCACAGAAACGCAGGGATCTGAATCACATCCAAAACTTTTTTTGCCTTTTCAAGTTCGGTTTTGCAATGCACATCGCTCAATATTGGCACAGCCAGATCCTTTTTTATCTTGGCCAGGATCTCCAGGCCCTCGTCAATACCAGGACCTCTATACGAATCCTTGCTGGAGCGATTTGCCTTGTCATAGCTGGACTTGAATATAAAACCCATGTCCAGTTTTTTGCAAATCTGACTGATGGACCTCGCATGCTCCATCGCGTGCTTCTCGCTTTCTATCACGCACGGCCCTGCGATCAATACAATCGGTTTACCCTTGCCTATCTCTACCTTTCCTACCTTCATCTCTTCCTTCCTTTATAAAAAGCTGAGCTGCTTTGAGCCTTTTATGACTTCTGTTGCCTTGAATAAATCCTCTGGCGTATCAATTCCGACCGTATCGTGTTTTGTCTCTATGACTTTTATCTTGTACCCATTCTCCAGCACCCTCAGCTGCTCCAGTTTTTCTATTTTCTCGAGCGGCGACTGCGGCAGGCTTTTGAATGTAAACAGAAAGTCTTTTTTATAGGCGTAGATGCCTATATGTTTATAATGTCTGCTTATCTTGTGTCCATTGCTTGTCGAGCGCGGCTTGTATGGGATGGCCGAGCGCGAAAAATACATGGCAAAGCCCTTTCTATCCATTACAACCTTTACTATGTTCCTGTCAAAAAGCTCGTGCTCTGCCTTGATCCTATGACAGAGCGTTGTCATCTGCACGTCTTCTTTGGTCTTTAAAAGCGGGCTTACCACGTCGTCTATCATTGACGGGTGTAGAAGTGGCTCGTCTGCCTGGATATTGACGACAATGTTTGCATCAATAGAAGCTGCGACTTCAGTGAGCCTGTCTGAGCCGCTCTTGTGCGCCTTTGACGTGTAAATCGTTTTTGCGCCAAATCCTTTGGCTGCATTGTAGATGCGTTTGTCGTCAGTGGCTATTATAAGGTCTTCGATGGATTTTGACTTTTTGGCATTCTCCCATGTGTGCTGGATAACTGGCTTGCCGCACAGGTCTGCCAGAAGCTTTCCCTCAAATCTCGTTGCCCCGTATCTCGCTGGAATTATCCCTATCGCTTCCATGTCTTCCTCATCTCCTTGCTTCTATATTTGACAAAACGTGCAATGCTCATTTTGTCCAATATAGGCGCATCGCGCCTAAAAGCTCTTCTTGCGTCACTACTGCAGTCCCGACCTTGCCCACCACAACGCCTGCTGCCAGATTCGAGACGCGCGCCGCTGCCTTCATGCCAGCGCCAGCTGCCAGCGCCAGTGTAAACACAGCCACCACTGTATCCCCTGCGCCTGATACATCAAATACGTCCCGCGCGAGCGTCGGTATATGCGTGGAGCGGCCGCTCTTCTCAAAAAGCTGCATGCCGTTCTCGCCCAATGTGATAAGAACCGCCTCGCATTTTAATTTATTAACCAATGCCTTGCCTATTTTTTGGATATCGCCGCCGCCATCGGCTTTTATCCCAAGCGCCTTTGCTGCCTCGTGATAATTTGGAGTAACAGCTGTCACTCCTTTATAATAATGAAAGTGCTCTTCTTTCGGGTCCACTGTCACAATTGTTTTATGCCTCTTTGCCAGCCGTAAAATCTCCTTCAAAAGCCGCGGCGTCACAACGCCCTTGCCATAATCCTCTATTATGATAGCGTCAATGTCGCTTATGATTTCCTTTATATAATCAATTATCTGGTCAATGACCCCGCTAGCCAGGCCGTGTATTTTTTCCTTGTCAATCCTTACGACCTGCTGGTGATGCGCGATCACCCTGGTCTTGAGCGTGGTCGGCCGTTCGCCGTCCACAACAACGCCTTCTACGTCCATGCTTTTCTTCCGCAGCTCGTCTGTAAGGATCCTGCCACGCTCATCCATACCAACAACGCCTGCCATGTACACTTTGCCGCCAAGCGCATGAATGTTGTTCGCCACGTTTGCCGCGCCGCCTGGCATAAATGATTCTGACCGCACCCACACCACAGGCACAGGCGCTTCTGGCGAGATCCTTGACACGTCGCCCCAAAGGAACTCGTCCAGTATGAGATCGCCCACGACAAGCACATTGACTTTATGAAATTTTAATATAATATTCTTCGACATCTTCTGCTTCCCTCCCCGCCTTCTCGCCAAGTTGACAAATCTGACATTGTCAAAATTGTCAACTTAGAGGGATTCGAGGATGGATTGGGCCAGGAGCGGGATCATTATCTCGTGCTGTCCGATAATCGTATAACCCGCGCCGCCTGATTTTATCGGCCGCTTCACTACATTCTGATAAGGCCTGTAATGATTTATCATGTCAAAATTACATGCTGTAAAATTCTTTACCTTGTGGCCGAGATTCCTGGCAACATTCAGCGCCTTTAAAAATACCTCAGGAAGGATCACTGACGAGCCGATATTGAGCACTACTCCTCCGTCGCCAAGCCCTGAAACCACTTCTATGAAACTGTGAAAATCCCTGAGCGAGGCCTCGCCCATATTCGCGCCGTCAGCGCTCGGGTGCTGATGGATAATGTCAGTGCCTATGGCAATATGCACGGTGGCCGGCAGATTTTCTTTAACGCAATTATACAAAAGACTCAGGTCCTTAAAAGGTAGTTTTTCCTCTTTTATCACCTCGCCGATTGCCTGGCCAGCGCCAATGTCTTTTTCCACTGCCTCGCCTATTGCGCCGTTCAGATACAACGCAGTCTCTTTTGCCATGCCAAAGCTCCCGTCCTCCAGGCCTTCCTCGACATCCTCTGAAGTCTTGCCAATAAGCGCGATCTCAAAATCATGAATCGCGCCCGAGCCATTCAATGCAATCGCGGTAATGACATCTTTTTTTATAAGCTCGATTATGACCGGATTCAGCCCGCATTTGATCACGTGAGAGCCCATCATCGCTATGACAGGCTTTTTCTTTTTGCGGCCAGAGATTATCGCGTCCACGGCCTGCTTTAAATTATTGGCAGCGAGTATATTGGGAAGGGAATCGTAAAAATCAGAGAAGCTCGCGCCCTTTGAAGGAGTTTTTGCAAAATCCTGGCGCCTGACCTTGCTCTTCCTCCTGGATATCGGGTAGGTCTTTAATTTGGCTAAATCCATATCTATCTTATCTTTAGACATATATTCCCCTCGACTTATCGGAGTATTCTAACACCATTACTCCTGGGTGTCAACCCCGTTCCAAATTCTGTTCTTGTCAAGCCAAATTAGAAATGTCCTATAGTTACCAAAGTAGAAATGTCCTATTTTCATGATGTAATTAGTACCCCGTTCCAAATTCTTTAAGTATTAGCAAATGATATATAAGAATTGCACGCGGTCAGCTACAAACAATAAATGGACTATCAATTAGAATTTGGAACGGGGTCAAGCTGCTCGATTTTTTGAAGCGTTATAGTGACAGTGCCCACAAAAGGTATGCCGCTCGTGACCATGAGAAGCGGGATCCTTTTCTCATCTGATGAAAACCACGCGGTGGCCTTTGCCTTTCGTTTTACCTTGCCCTGAAACCACGGCAAGGGCTCCACCATGAACGCCTCCCATTCGCCGACACCTTTAATATTTATAACGCCTTTCTTGTGGATCTTTGCTTCCAGTAGATAATTCTTTTCATCAGCGCTCATATTCGCAAAAATTGATTTTCCAACATTCACGTCCTGCAGTCTGAAATAATACATGATGCTCAGCGTGTCCTGCACGCGCATGGGTATATCAAATTCCTTTTTAGAGTGGTTAAGCCGCGAAAAATAAACCGCCTTTCCCTTTTTCTGGTAAAAATCAATATATTCGTCCGAGCGATAACCGCCTTCTCTCTGTTTTTTCTCAAACCTCACAGGATAAAATTCTTCCACGTCCAGATACGTGAATATATCGTCTTCGACCTTGTAAAGCTTTGATATAATCGGCGTTGACTCGGCGCGAGCGTGTATCTTATAAACCTTGCGGCCGTTTCTTTCCGTGATCTCTTCTACGGTCAGCGTAGCAATGCCAACATCCAGGCCCAGCCATTCTGCCTTGTATATAAGCTTCTCGCCTACCTGCAATTTTAAAGGCGGCGCCTTTATAACAAACTCTTCTGACTTGCGTATGACCCTGTACTTTCCCAGAAACCCGCACCCGGATATAAAAAATATCAAAATAAATATAAATACTGCTTTCGGTCTCATAGTAATTCGCTGGCCTTTTCCACTACCTCTTCCACGGTTACTGATCTGATGCACAAAAAACCTTTATTGCAATTGTGCGCAAGGCACTCGACGCAGCCCACATCTTTATGAAGCGCCACGGTTCTATCTCCGAGCGGCCCCCACCTCTCAGGGCTAAGTCCTTTTTCATTTCTCGCAAAAATAGATATTACCGGCGTACCAATAGCGCATGCTATGTGGACAGGGCCTGAATCATTTGAAATAAATAAATTCGCCTTTTTAAACAATGCCCCCAGATCCCCGAGAGATGTCCTGCCGCACAAAAATACCGGCTTATTTTTCATCGAAAACATGACCTTCTCGCCTATCTTTACATGCTCAGGGGCTGAAACCAATAAAGCGCGCACACCAAATCTCTCTATTAAAATGTCGGCGGCCTTTGCAAAATTCTCATGGGGCCACATCTTTGAAACAGAGCTCGCGCCAGGATGCAGGACTATAAACTTCTCTCCCTGCCGCAGCCCGTTTTCCCTGAGTAATTCTCCCACGTTCTTTTCATTCTCCTTCTTAACAGGCATGAGAAGCGGCGAAATCCTCGCATCAACCCCAATAGACCGCAATATATCCAGCGAATATTCAGCCTCGTGCTTTTCGCCAAGCCTCTTTTTGTAAGGCAATCTATTCGTCAAAAGAAAATCCATCTTGCCTCTCGCGTACCCCACTCTTTTTGGTATGCCGGCCAAAAACGAAATAAGGTTGACCCTGTTTGTAGAATGCAGGATCAGCGCAAGGTCAAATTTTTTATTTTTAAGCCACTTTGCAAAATAGAGTGTCTCTAAAATACCTTTTTTATCACAGGTGATCACCTCATTGATGTACGGATTGCCCGCGACGATCTCTTTTGTCTTTGGCGAGACCATTACGGCAATATACGCGTTCGGAAACGCCTTGCGGCTGGCAGTAATCGTAGGCGTGGAAAGCACCACGTCGCCTATTCTATCTGTCCTCGCGATCAATATCCGCTTTATCTTTGTAATGTCCATATTTTTTAATATGCATTTAACTTATCCACACTGTATATCCCACGCCCACATCCACACTGTAGGGCACGTTTAAACGTGCCCTACAGTGTGGATAAGTTTTTCTATAACGTCCTGTGCGCTGAGGTCTTTCATGCACTCGTGGTTGAACCTGCAGCGCGGTTTTTTGCACGGCGCGCATTTAAGGTCCTTTCGTATAACCACGTCGTCCTTACCTGTAGGGCCGTACTCCCCTGGATCTGTTGGCCCGAATATTGCCGCTACCCTCACGCCGAGGTCACAGGCAATATGCAGCGCCGCAGAGTCGCATGTCAAAAGCAGCTTCATGCGCTCTATCAATGCAAAAAGCTGATTTAGATCTGTTTCTCCTGTCAGGTCGATCAGGTTTTCGCTCGCTATAGCATCTGTTATTTTTTTAGAACTATTTTTCTGGGCGCTGTCGCCTATTAAGACAATCTTGAAATCCCCATGGTTTAAAAGAGTCTTTATGACATCTATAAACCCGTCTGTCCGCCACTGCTTTAAAAGACTGCGGCATGACGGGCTCACGCCTATAACCATATCCCCCTCTTTTACACCCTTTGCCTCGAGAAGCCCGGCCACGCTTTTCCTGTCTTCCTCATCAATAAAAATATTCTGCCTGAGTCTACATTCGATTCCCAGCTCCTTTAATTTATTTAAATGCACTGATCTTTTGTGTATGGCCCTGGTTTTATTTATTGAAAATAATTTTGACCTTTTTTTAGCGCCGATCAGGATCGGTATCAGGCTCGTCCTCATATCCACTGCCAGGTCATACATCTGGGCCCTTAATATTCTGATAAAATCCATCTTTGTCTTTAAACCAGTTTGCTTGTCATACACAAAAACCCTGTTAACTCCCGGGTCTTTTTCAAAAATCTCTTTTGGCCGCGGTCCTACTACCACATCTATTTTCGCGCCGGGAAAATTGTCCTTTAGCGCGGATAAAACCGGCAATGCCAGGATTGCGTCGCCTATATTGCTAAGTGTTATAAAAAGGATCTTCACGCCAGCGCCTCCATCACCTCTTCCACAGTTACCACGCTCATGCATTTATTGTCTTTGCACGAAAGTTTGTAGCAGGGGATCTCACAGCCGACGTTTTTCTCCAGGACTTTGTACGTACCACTGCCATAAGGTCCTGTTATGCGCGAAGATGTCGGACCAAATAACGCGATAACAGGGGCTCCCACGCCCACTGCAATATGCATGGGCCCGGAATCGCTGGAGATAACCTTTTTCGCCTTTTGAAAAACAGCGCCCAGTGTCTTCAGGCTCGTCTTGCCGCACAATAAAAAAGGTTTGTTCTTCATCATCCCTGAGATATTCCTGCACAGCTCGATATCTTTTTTCGCGCCGGTCAAAACAACCTTCGCGTTAAACCTATTAACGATCTCGTCTCCTAATCTTGCAAAATTCCCGGCAGGCCAGCGTTTTAAATCCCAGTTTCCTCCCGGGTTTAATGCTATAAAATCCTCTTTGTCCTTAAGGCCTGCCTCTTTTAATATTTTAGACGCCTTGGTTACATCGCTTTCAGAGACAAAAAACTCATAGTTTACGCTTTTTGGCTCCAGGCCAACGCCCCTGGCAAGACCTATAAAATATTCCACCCTGTGTAGATCTTTTTTTGGCGCAAGAATCTTTTTTGTCAGCAAAAATCCTGACTTCCTGTTATTATAGCCTATTCGCTCTGGTATCTTTGAAAGAAAAAGAAGCATTGTCCGACTCAGGGATTTACGCAATATAAACGCTGTGTCGAATTTTTTTGCCTTTAGCTCTGAGACAAGCAAAAGCCTTCCCATAAGATGGCTGTGGCGCCCCTTCGCATCATATGTGATGATCTCGTCTATGTAAGGGTTGCCTTCCAGGACCTCCTCGCACCTCGAGTGCGTTAGTATGGCCACGTACGAATCAGGGGCATTCTCTTTAATTGCCCTTATAAAAGGAGTAGCAAAAATCGTATCGCCAAGCCAGTTTACATTAACAATAAGTATCCGTTTCATCAATCCTCGTCCCTGTGTTCCTTTATCCACGTGTAAAATCCGGATGTCTCGATCCAGAAAACAAACAAGCTGTCCGATGTCAGAGAAATACGGAGGCGTTTCATTGCAAAAAGATCGTGCTTTGGGTAGCCCCTGCCAGGATTCGTGGCTACCGCGATCGCGTAGCCTGCTTTTTCGACCTTATTCCTTACGTAATCATTAAAGCCGCCTGTCGGGTAGCTAAATGAGAAAATCTTTTTTCTAATATGGCTCTCGATCGCGCGCTTTGAATCTGAGATCTCTATTTCCAATTTCTGCTCTGCCAGATCAGGCAGATACGCGTGCGTCATCGCGTGACTTCCGATAGAGATCACGCTGCTCTCAGACATCTCGATCACCTGGTCCCATGTGAGATATCCGTCCCTTCCAATAAGCGCAGGTACTATAAAAATCGTTGCCGGAAGGCCAAACTCTTTTAAAACAGGATAGGCACAGGTGTAATTATTTTCATAGCCATCATCAAATGTAATAGCAATGGTCCTGGCCGGGATCCTGTTATTTTTTATTAGATCCGGTATCTCCTCGAGTTTCACGACATTATAATCGCGTTCCTTTAAAAACCGCATCTGTCTTTCAAAGCTCCCGGGAGAAACGCTGAGCCTGGATATAGACGCCTTATCATCGATCCTGTGATACATGATAATAGGCACGACATATTGACTGCGCGCCCATAAAAATCCAACGATCACAAGACTAACCGCAACTATTGATATTAAAAGACGTTTATTTTTTCTCATTTGTAACATTCCTGTAAACTGCCTCTACCTTATCCGCCATGCCATTGATGGAAAATTTCTGTATAACCGCTTCCCTCGCGGCCTGCGCCATTTTCTGGTAAAGTTCCCTGTCCTTTAAAAGCCTGATTGTCGGCTCGACCAAAAGCTCGTGCCTGGACGGCTCCACCAAAAATCCGTTCACGCCGTCCTTTACAATACTCGAAACCCCTCCGACATTTGTGGCAACGACCGGCTTTCCAGCAGCCATTGCCTCTAAAACCGCTATGCCAAGTCCTTCCTTTCTCTCAGGCGTGAACATGAAAACATCCATGACTGATAATATGTTCGCAGTATTGATCTGGGATTTTACAAATATCACATTATCCGCCAGGCCCAGACGCTGCGTCAGGTCCACGGCCTTTGAGCGCTCTTTCCCGTCTCCGACAAACACGAGTTGGACATTTGGTTTTTGTTTAAGGATCTCGTAAAGCGCGCGTAAAAGCACGTCATGGCCCTTGTCAGGCGTGAACCTCGCCACTGTGCCTATGACAGAATGGTCTTTCCTGATGCCGAATTTGTCCCTTAAGTCATCCTTTTCGCCTTCTTTAAAATCCCTGATATACTTTTTTGCATTTATGCCATTGTATATTAACGAGATCCTGTCCCTGGATACATGAAAATCATTTACGAGGTGCTCATGCACCGCCTCGCTGACCGCTATCACGCGATCGCCCCAGGCAGGCAAAAGCGTCCTCCCGACATTCTTTCTAAAAAATCCATGGCATGTCGTGACAAATCCCGCCCTGGATAGTTTTGACGCGAAAAATCCTATAACCTGCGTCACGCGCGTCTGCGCATGTATCACGTCTATGCCCATTTTTTTGACAATTCCTCTGACTTCAAAAATCTCGGCAAAGACCTTTGGGCTCAGTTCAGACTTTGTGAGCACGTCAAGCTTTATATGCGAGATACCTGCTGTCGCGAGTTCAGGCCCGAGCACGCCGCCGCTCGACGCCACGATCACGTCTTCGCCCTTTGCCTTTAGCGCCTTTGCAAGGCTCACCGTATACGTCCCGATACCGCCGATGTTGAGATGAGTTGTTAAAAGTAATATCTTCATAAATAAAACTCTAAACACTAAACTCTAAATCCTAAACAAACTCAAAACTCAAAATCCAAATTTCCAAAACCGCAATTTTTGTGTTTGGGATTTAGGATTTGTTTAGAGTTTAGGATTTCGGATTTAGTGTTTATAACTTTAATCTCTCCATCACCAGTTTATACACCTCATCCACCGTAATCTTTTCCATACACACGATGTTTTTGCACCTGGCCCTGTAGCAGGGGCCACAGTCCACTTTTTTCTGCAAGACAACGCCCTTTTCAGTAGGTTCAAAATGTCTTCTCGCGTCAGTCGGGCCGAATAGCGCGATAAAATCCGTGTTCATGGCTGACGCTATATGCATGGGCGCGCTGTCGCTCGTGACAAACACCCTGCATTTTTTTATCAATGCCGCGAGCTGCGTCACGGTCGTCTTCCCGGCCGCGTTCACGATCTTGGCGCGGGTGGAGCCTGTAAACTTTTTTACAATATCCGACTCTTCCTTTGAGCCGGTAACAACAACCCTTACGTCTTTTGCAGTCAGCATATCTGAGAGCTTTGCAAAATTCTCTAAAGGCCACCTCTTTGTATTCCAGCTGCCGCCGATATTGATACCAACAAGTAATTGGTTCTCCCTCATCCACTGGTTCTTCAAAAAATCATCCACGTATGAAAAATCCTCTTTGCCTGGCCAGAGCTCCATGCGCTTGGAAGCGCCAATGGTATTTATGCCCGCCTTCTTGAGCACCCTGAATTGCTCCTCGACAGGACCCGCGCCGATCTTTAAAGGCTTCAATCTATTGTTGAGCAAAAACCCGAATTTATTATTGCTATAGCCATAGCGCTTCCTGACCGCTCCCAGCCACGCGATAATATGACTGGCCCTCGAATTCTGAAAATCCAGAGACATATCAAATGCCTTGCGCTTTACCACGCCAGCCACTTTTAAGAGTCCCCTGAGGCCAGCGTCATTTCCTTTTCTGTCATAAAAAATAAGCTCGTCTATATACGGGCATCTTTTCAATACATGCCTGGATTCGACTCCCGCGAGCACGCTTATAAACGCGTCGGGAAAATTATTCCTGATCTCCCTGATGCTCGGGACAGCGAGTATCACATCACCTATCGCCCCTATTTTTATCACAAGGATCCTTTTCTTTTTGCACGCCTCCTCGTATACCTTTATAGTATTCTCGGCCATGCGCGTCAGGCTGTATTCTCTCTCTACTTTTTTCCTTGCCGCGGCCGCAAGCGTTTTGGCGAGCGGCCTGTCCTTTAAGAGTTTTATTATAGAATCCACCATTTCCATTATGTCGCCTGGCTTCACGAGCATACCGGTCTTATTGTTCTCTATGATATCCACTGCCCCGCCTATGCGGCCGCTTATAACAGGAACGCCCGCTGCCCCTGCCTCGATAATGACGCGGCCGAATGCCTCCTGGCCAACAGACGGCAGGACCAGAAGATCCAGGCTTGACATCACCTCAGGTATGTCGTGCCGCGAACCTAAAAACTCCACGAATTCTTCTATGTTAAGCTTGCGGATCAATGTCTTTAGATTTTCCTTGTACTCGGGTTTACTCTTTGGCGCGTCGCCGACGATCAGCACCTTTACCCCGTTCGAAAGACCTCTGCTTTTAGGATCACCGTCTTTTCGAACGGGGTTTACCTTTGGGAATATCCTGACTACCCTCGCGATGGCCTGCAAGAAAAAGGCATGCCCTTTTATGGGTGTGATCCTTCCGACAACGCCGATTCTGTATTCTGTTTTTTGGCGCGTCTCGTCTATCGGATTAAATTTAAATCTTTCAAGGTCAACGCCCCTCGGGATAAACCGTATCCTGTCGCGCGGCACGGCAAAATCCTCTATCATGTGACGGCCTATGACGCTGGAGGAGACTATCACAAACCTGCCCCATGCCATGACGCGGCTTAAAGCATGCGTCGAGTAATAGCCGTGCGCGGTCGTGATAAAACTCGCGTCTGTTCGGCGGGTCGCGAAAAACGCGATAATGGCTGGCACGCGCGAGCGGGCGTGCACGATGTCGACGCGCCCGTCCTTTATAATGCGCTCGAGCCTCCCGACCATTTTCAACGCTGTAAAAAAAGACTTTTTATACACGGGGAGTTTTATGTGTCTTACGTCTATATCCGCGAGCTCCTTGACCATCTTGCCGCCACCAGACACAACAGTAACCTTGTGGCCCCGCTTCACCAGCTCCCTGGCCAGGTCAATCGTGCCTGTTTCCACACCGCCCACTTCCAGCATTGGAAGAATCTGTAATATATGCATAAGCTTCATACTGTTCAAGGCTTAGCCTTGAACAGCAGCCTTGAACAGCAAAACTTGTTCAAGGCTAAGCCTTGAACAGCAAAGCCTTTAACAGCATCAGACAGTGTCTACATCAGTGCTTGTAAACGCTGGGTGATGGCGCTTCTATCTCCCAGTTCTTTTAGCGCCGGCCTTTGTTTTAAGACCTGTTTTATAGTGTCGTATATTTCTTCAGCTGACGCAGTTTTTATATAGCCCTGTTTCTCAAGATTCTCAAGATTTCGACCATACTTACCCTTCACCCTCCACCCATGCCCCGTACCCGAACGAAGTGAGTGGTTCGGGGCTTCACCCTGCACCCCAAACACCACGACACGTCTCTTTGCGCTCACTGCCTCTGAGATCATAGAGATCGACTCGGGCGAGACAACAACCAGCTCGCTGGAGTCTAAAATCTTTTGCACAGCGCCTTTAATATTTTTTTCATTTGCAATAACCAAAAGTTTGCACCTTTCATTACCTTTCAATCTTTCTTTTAACAAAGAATCGATCTCAGGCGAAGTCCTTCTGGATGTTGAAATAAATACATCGCGATCCATGTCCTCCGCTATTTTAAAAACGCCGTCTATTGTCTTCTCCACGTCTTTTTTCTCCAATTTAAAATTCTTCGCATCGCCACCAATAAGTACCCCTATGCCCCGAGCTACGAGCCCCGAACCTTGAGCCATTCTATTAGGCGCTGCCTCTGTAATTAACATATTCCCTCTCCCCACCCTGTAGGGCAGGTTTAAACCTGCCCTACAGGGTGGGGAGAGGGTTAGGGCAAGGGGCTCATCATGCCTTGGTAAAATAATCAAATCAAATTTCCCGGCCCGGCCTAACCCGGGTTTCATGATCGCGGCATTCTTAGCATTATTCTCATACTTTAGGAAAATATTAGTGCCTGCTGTAGAAGCCCCGCAAGATATAATAATATCCGCGTATCTATTTTTAACTTCATCAAACGAAGTTTTCTTTAAACAAACCTTGAGACATCTCAAGCATCCCTGACACCGAGGCCCTGCAAAAAAACTGCAAACATCCAAAAGCATCCTTGCAAACTTATTCTTAAACTCTAGCTTGGCTATTTTAATCTTAACGATAGGCTTTTCTTGAATCCCCCGAGCCATGAGCCATGAACCCAGGGCATCCTCTACCATTTCTGCCACTGCCTGTGACTGATTAAGGTGACCTGGTTTGCCATCGCTTAAAACCAGAACAGTACGCTCTGGGGTTAATTTCCATCTTTTATGAGACCATAACCATTGATCCGGATATTTTCTGATATAGGCCTCTGTAATATCTGTTATCTTATCCAGATTCTTTTTCATGTCTTTTTCTTTATCGCCTGTATTAACAAGATCTACGGGCCCTCCCATATCTATAACATGCCTATCGAATCCTGCCTGACGTCTTATAAAACAAGTAACTATGCTAGCGCCTGTCTTTAATGCAAAGTTCACCGGGCCCTGAGCAGTCGAAGCAGGTCTATGCATAAAATTAACAAATACACCATTTGCCCCGGCATTTTGATCAGCAAGCATGCCTATGATCCTATTATCCTTAAGAGCTCTTACCATCCCTCTTATAGCAAAACCTTTTGAGACGATCTTACAACCGCTCATCTCCCTGTACTTAATCAATAGCTTATTAAGCCTGTTATATTTTTGATCTCTAGCAAAAACCATGAGACTGTGACCTCTTGAATTAGCAGCTAAAGAAGCGATCTCCCAGTTTCCAAAATGCGCGGCTAAAAGTATAATGCCTTTACCTTTTTTAAGCGCATTTTCAATTATATCAAAGCCTTTCAGCTCTATGTATTTATCTAAATAGTGCTTTTTAAGAACTGGGACTTTTAATAATTCCACAACATTCATTCCCAGGCTCTCATAATGCGCCCTTAAGATTCCATTGATCTCTTTTGTCTTTTTTCCAGGAAATGCTGCCTTTAGATTAGCATAACCTATTGCGCGACGTCTGGTATTTAAAAAACATGCGAGATTACCCAGACACCTTCCTATCCAGAGCGCAGGACGTAGAGGCATCAAGCAGCAAACCAAGCTAAGAGACCTAATTAATATGAATCCTATTAAGTCTACTATAGAGTCTTTGTTCATTGTCAATTATTTTGAGTTCGATGTGTAAAACTAAAAAGCTGATAGCTGATAGCTGATAGCTGATAGCTTTTAACTTTACAGCATCCTTTTCGGTTGTAATTATTGTAACAATATTGTTTTCCTTGCAATAATCTTCTATCGACTCTAAATCCCTTTTTGCATAGAAATGGTGATCGCGGAAAATAAAGTGTTTTTTGAATCCAAGCCCTAGATTTGAAATTGTTTTTTCAAATGAACTAGGATTGCCAATTGCTGAAACTAGCGCAATATTTTTACCCTTCAATCCCTCGATATCCACGAGCTGCTCGTTTGAAAGTTTATAAAAATATCCGGGCGCATGAATCGATTTTACTATAAGGGCGTTGGGATTTATTTTTTTAAGCTTCTCTTCCAGGCGCACTGTATCCTGCGCTAAATCCACTTTTGTAAGCAAAAACACGCCTGACCTTTTAAGCGAGCCAAGACCCTCTCGCATCGAACCAGCAGGCATCACGCAGCCGTTCCCGAAAGGGGCTGTCGCGTCAATACACACTATATCCAGATCCCTCTTCAGGCGCCTGTGCTGAAACCCGTCATCCAGTAAAATCGTATCTGCACCGTGCCTGGCTATTGCGGCCTTACCAGTCTTTACCCTATCTCTGCCCACCACTACTGGGACTTCGGAAATCAATCTCGGCAACAAGTCCTTCTCGTCATTGCCATAACCCCTTATTAAAATCGCGGGCCTTGAGCCATTTTTCAAAAGCTCTTTAGTAATAGCTGCGACTGCCGGAGTCTTTCCTGTGCCGCCCCATGTAATATTGCCCACGCTAATAACTCTGGCATCAAGCGCACGCGCCTTAAAAATACCCTTGCGCCAGAAAAAATCCCAAATCACGAGGATCGCATAATACACGGCTGAAAAAGGCAAAAGCAACAACCTCACATCTCCCCCTTCCTTGAGTTGACAAAATGAACGTGTCGCGTTTGTCAACTTAAGCATTAAAATAGTCCTGCGGCTATCAAAAAGCTCACTACAACGAGTGACACGATTGTCACTACTGTAGCAGATGAAAGCCACACCTTCATGGTAATCGGGCTCCTGGACTTTTTGCTTATTGATATGCCCAGGATGCTTGCCGCATGACCAACAGGCAGACCATTTGCGCCAAACCCAACGCCGAGCGCAAGGATCCACCATAGTGAATCTCCGCTTACACCGAGCGCTAAAAGCGTCTTCATGACAGGCAGCATAACCATTGTAAACGGCACTGCGCCCAGCATGGATGAAAACACGGCTGTCACCCATAAAAGCGCGACCTTGTATAATCTTATATCGATCTCCGCCAGGAAAACTGTCTTTGTCGCGATATACGACAAAACGCCTGTAGCCTGAAGTCCTCCGACAATAACAAAAAAACATGTAAAAAACGCAAGGACAGGCCATTCAACATCGCGAAAGATCTCTTCCGGGTCAGGCCGTAATAATAAAAACGCCAGTCCCGCGCCAATCAACGCTATAAACGACGGGTAAAGACGCATGCGGTCGTGAAGGAAAAATAGCGTGAATGTAACCAAAAGCGCGATCAGACACTTTGTCATGCCAAGCCGGTCTTTTATCGCCCTTCTTGCGTCAATATTCAAAACCGCCTGAAAATTCCTGGGTTTTTCAGAAAGATGTTTCCTGTGAATGAATTTCAGGATAAAAAGCGAATAAAAAATCGTCACGATGGTCACGGGAAAAAGATTCTTCAAAAAATCATTAAAACTAAATCCCGCTGCTGAACCGATAAGCATATTGGGCGGGTCTCCGACCAGCGTCGCAACGCCTCCTATGATCGAAAGCAGGATCTCTGCCATCAGGATCGGCAAAGGCATGATGCCCAATATGTCGCATATAAGTATTGTGATAGGCACGACTATCACGATCGTCGTGACATTATCCACGAGCATTGAAAAAAACGCCGTTGAGATCCCCATTAGCGCCATTAAAAGCCACGGCATTCCCTTTGAAAACTTTGCAATGCTTATGGCAATGTATGTAAAAAATCCTGTTTTCTTCAGAATAGACGCTATAACCATCATGCCGAATAAAAGCCCCAGCGTGTTAAAATCTATTGCCGCGAGCGCCTGTTTTTGAGAATAAAAACCGAGTATGGTCCCGGAGATGATCATTAAAAGCGCGCCGGTCGATACGACTATGACCTTGTCCACCTTCTCTGTCGCTATAAGATAGAGCGTTGCTAAGACTATTATTGATGCGATTATAGTGCCAAGCATTATTTTAGTTCTCCGTTCTCGAAAAATGTCTTGCAGATGTCGCTTCTCGTAACTATGCCCTGCAGCACCCCGTCCCTTGCCACGAGTATCCTGCGGACCTTGTATTTCTGCATCACTGCCACTACCTTTAAGAGTGACGCATTCTCCTCCACTGTCACCGCGGATTTTCTCATGATATCCTCTGCCACAAAAAGCTCAAAAGACGGCATTGACTCAAAGTCCTCATCAAGCGTTCCAAAATCATCTATAAAAACAATATTCTCTCCCAGCATATCGAAATAATCAGGTAAAAACACCGCCAGTATCTCTGTCTTTGTGATCATGCCGAGGATCTTTTTATCTTTATCAACCACGGGGATGCCGCCATAGCGCGTTTTTTTGAAGACATTATAGATCTCGCGCATTGGCGTAGAGGTTGAAACACTAACCACGTCTTTAGACATCACATCTCTGGCTTTCATCTTGCCTCCATATAAACCCTATATTAGTCTTATATTGTAATATATTTCTCTGAGATTGTCAAATTAAGCAAGGGAAAGGATGAGGTCGAGGGTACGCTGGCTGGAACCTGAATTTTTATCAACATAGGTTTTTGCGTTCATGCCCATGTTTTTTCTCTCGCCGGGCTTATCCAAAAGTAACTTTATGGCAGCGCAAAGTTCATCTTTATTAGATACTTGCCTGGCTGCATTATTTTCAACAAACGATCGCGCCACATCTCGGTAATTGGCCATAAATTTGCCAAAGATAACAGGCCTTGACAGGCTTGCCGGCTCAATAGGATTCTGACCGCCTCTTTTTTTAACAAGGCTGCCGCCCACGAATACGATGTCAGATGCAGTGTAGATGGTTTTGAGTTCGCCCATTGTGTCAAGAATGAATATATTGTCGCTCGTCGCTCGTCGCTCGTCGCTCGTATTAATCTGAGAATATCTCATGGATTTAAACCTTGCTTTCAATAAAAGCCCTTCCACTTCTTTTACGCGTTCTATGTGGCGAGGCGCGATGAGAAGCCGTAAATCATTATAATCTTTTTTCAATCTGGAAAAACAATCTGTGACCATCTCCTCTTCTCCCCTGCTCGTGCTGCCAGCCACCAAAAAAATGTCTTTCTCTCGCAGGTTTAATCGGCCCCTGACTTCCCGTCTTTTGTCGCCGGCATTTAAAGGAGGTATGTCAAATTTCAGATTGCCAGGCACGAAGATCTTGTCTTTTGGCGCGCCCAAGGCCAATATCTTTTCACTGTCTTTTTCTGTCTGCATCAAGCAAAGAGAGAATTTGCCTAAAATACGCGAGATAACAAATCTTATTTTACTGTAACCGGCGAAAGATTTATCCGAAATCTTTCCGTTTACGAGGATGATCTTGGTATTGGCTTTATGAAGGGACGTGATTAGATTAGGCCAGAGTTCTGCCTCAAGACATAAAAACATATCTGGCTTTATAATTCGCACGACTTTATTGACTATAAAACTTAGATCGAGCGGGAAATAAAAAATCCCTTCTTTGTCTTTGGCTATTGTCCTGGCGATTTTATTGCCTGCTTGTGTTACGCTGGAGAAGACAAGCGTGTGAGACGGAAAGTTTTTTCTTAAAAGTGGCGCGAGGATACCTGCCGCCTTCATCTCGCCTGCGCTGACCGCGTGTATCCATATTATCCTGTTATTGGAACAGATAAACCTGAGGCCTTTGGGGAGAATTCCCAGTTTATCAGCCATGCCATACCTGTAACGGCCTGTCACGATTAGATACGGCAGGTATATTATCCCGAAAATCACGAATACCAGATCGTACAATATGCGCATACAATTTGTTCAAGGCTAAGCCTTGAACATTTTAATGTTCAAGGCTTAGCCTTGAACAAATTCATAACTTACTCATAATACGTGGCGCAGGAGGTGTCAGACTCCCACACAGATACTGATTTTACAAAGACATTTTTCAGCTTTACGTTCTTTTGGAGTTCCGCGTAAATATGCCTCGCGATATTCTCAGCAGAAGGATTCTGTTTTTTAAAAGCTGCTGATTTATTAAGGTGCGCGTGATCGAGCTTTTTAAGCACGTTTTTTAGTTTAGACTTCAGCACCTTGAAATCCACGGCCATTCCAACCTCGTCCAAAGAATCACTCTCGAATCTCGCTTCTATCTTCCAGTTGTGACCGTGCAATGCCTCGCACTTTCCTCTATAACCTCTCAGATTATGCGCACCGCAAAAATCCGCCTTAATCAAAATCTCATACATATATTAACTCCATATGTCATTGCGAGGCTGACAAAGTCAGCCGAAGCAATCTCATTTAATTTAATATAACTTTCCTGACCTTCTCAATTTTCTTTCCTAAAAATTTCCCACCGACTTTAACAAACTGCTCGACCGCGTCTGTTGCGAAAAAGCTATGTGTTGGCTTTTTTGAAGCGCTGGATAATTTACCTGATTTCTGTAAAATCTTCGCTACCTCTTCTGCCACTGAACTCGCGGAATCTACTATTTTAACATTCCTGCCTGTCACCTTTGAAATCACGCCTCTTAAAAGCGGGTAGTGCGTGCACCCCAGGACAAGCGTATCTATGTTTTTTCTCTTTAATGGCGTGAGATATTTTTTTACTATATCCAGCGTGATATTGCCGTTCAGCCATCCTTCCTCAGCAAGAGGCACGAACAAAGGACATGTCGCGGAAACCACCTTATTATTAGAGATAGATCTTATCTCTTTTTCATAGGCCTTGCTTTTTATTGTTGTTGGCGTACCTATGACCCCTATCCTTCCATTCCTCGTTACCTTTACTGCTTTCCTGGCGCCGGGCCTGATAACGCCCACGATCGGAACATTAAATCTCTTCCTCAATACAGGCAACGCAATACTCGACGCGGTATTGCAAGCAACGACAATCAATTTCACCTTAAACTTCTTAAGGAATTTAGTATTTTCTACTGAGAATCGCTTTATGGTCTGGTCTGATTTTGTGCCGTAAGGCACCCGGGCTGTATCACCTAAATAGACGATCCTCTCATTAGGCAGGGCCTTCATTATCTCTTTAACAACAGTAAGTCCGCCTACGCCTGAATCAAATATGCCTATCGGTCTATTATTCATAAAGGCCCTATAAAAATACTCCCCGCCAAACACCCTCATTTATACCAGAAATTAGCCCAAAAAGCAACCGAATTACACTTATTGGGTATGTCATACAAAAAGATAGGTAAAATCCTGGGCATTGATCCCAAAACCGTAAAAAAGCCATATTGTCATCCTAAGGAGTCCCTTTTGAGGCTTACATTAGGGAAGGGGTGATTGGATAATGCGAACCATTGAATGAGACAACATTATTGTTTTATTAAGATTTTAAATGAGTTGCTTCAAAATCTTTGGCATAATATCCTTTTCCAGATGTTCCAGACTAAAAGGCTTGGTGATATAATCGCTGGCTCCATATTCTTTGGCTAATTCAATCATTGCTTCATCTTTAACAGCTGTCATCATAATAACTTTGGCATTTTTATCAATCTCTTTTATCTGTTGGAGAATTTTCATTCCTGATTGACCAGGCATTTTTATATCCAAAAGTACTATGTTTGGCTGTTTCTCTTTTACAATAGACAAAGCACTTTCTCCATCATTAGCTATAAAAATCTCATAATCTCTTTCTCCTAAATAGCGATTTAGAAAGTCAGATGTTGGAAGATCGTCGTCTACTATTAATAATTTAACCATTATGCATCTCCTTTCGCTTTTTGAAGAGGCAACTGAATAATAAAGGTAGTCCCTTCTCCTACTTTACTCTGGGCATCTATAGTCCCTTGATGAGCCTCTATGATCCCATGACAGATTGAAAGTCCTAATCCTGTACCACCTTCCTTTGTAGAAAAGAACGGGTCGAATATCTTTTTCAATTTTTCTTCAGGAATACCTTCTCCTGTATCCCTGAATTCAATATCCACTACTTCACTCCCTTGTTTAAACATATCTGTCTTCCTTCTTCCAAATTTACTAATCTCTTCGGCGTAAGTCTTGATGGTCAATTCGCCTCCATTGGGCATAGCTTGGACAGCATTTAATATAATATTTAAAAAAACCTCCTGCAACTGACCAAAATCTGCCATTACCTCTGGTAAACTAAGATCTAATCGTTTAATTATCTTTATATTCTGGTATTTTGTCTGATATCCTGAAAGATATAGAGTGTCTTCTATAGCCTTATTTATATCTACGCGTCCAATTTTGGGCTCTATTTTCCGAGAAAATTGCAGAAGTCTCTCTGTAATTCCTGCTGCGCGCTTTACTTGTTCGATTATAACTTTTGTAGCCCTTTTAACTTCTTGATCTTGGCTTTCCTTTGATAACATCTCTGCATTGCCTGAGATTACATTTAATGGATTATTGATCTCATGGGCTACTCCAGCAGCCAGCTCTCCTATGGCAGCCAATTTTTCCGACCTGATTAATTGCACCTGTAATCCCTTTATACTTGCGATCATATCTTTAAAAGAATTAGCAAGCTCTTCTATTTCATCGCCTGTTTTTACCTCTATCTTGTAATCTAAATCTCCTCTGCCAATTCGCCCTGTAGCTTCATGAAGTTTGATTATTGGCTTTACAAATATTCTACTAAAAATAAATCCTAAAGGTATCATTATTATTATTAAAAGACCTGTAAGTACTACCCCTTGAAAAATAAGTGTATTTAACGGCCTAAATACCTCTTCTGCATCCTGGTCTATAAAAACCCTCCAATTTATTCCTCTTTCTAAAAGAGCTGGATGGTTAATTTCTGCAAAAGCGAGAAATATCCTTCCTGTGTGAATATGGAGTTTATCTATTATCATCCATTTACTTTTACTCTTTAATAAGTTTTCAAAATCCTCTTCGCG
The DNA here is from genome assembly GCA_018902915.1 of Candidatus Omnitrophota bacterium. Lineage (GTDB taxonomy): Bacteria > Omnitrophota > Gorgyraeia > Gorgyraeales > Gorgyraeaceae > JAHIPS01. The sequence continues at coordinate 29,038 of JAHIPS010000113.1, forward strand.
GCAAAATCTCATACTCAATGGTTCAATCCCCTCATGAAATACAACATAGCCTTCTTCATTGACTAAAAGAGCATGACCTGTTTTACCAATTCCAAATTCTTTTAATGGCTCAAAGAAAATATCAATATCTATTACAGCCTTACATACACCTATTACTTCGCCTTTTTTATCTCTCACTGGAATTGCAAATGGCATAGCCAAGACATTGTTTGACTCATCAAATTCAATATCTTCTATAAAAATCTTGCCCTTTCCGCCATCGAAAGCCTCCTGCCACCATTCTTCATCTGCCTGATAAAAATCAGACGTCTTCCCTGATGAAGCAACTAATCCACCAAATCTATCAGTTATAAATATCTCAGCTATATCCTTTTCCTCTTCCTCTTTTAATATGTCTTTTAATTCAATACTGACCTTATTATTTAAATATTCTCTTACCAAGGGGCTATTATCAGGGGCTTCAATCCACTTACTGTCCATATCCATAAGGTATCGCTGAATAGCGTTTGCCTCCATAGTCTCATATTTTAAATTGCTCTCTCTAATCGCATTTTTCCACACTCTATCAGTCAAATATGCCTTTATCTGTTCTATGTCCTCATCGAACATCCCAGAAATACTAGTTGCCAGTATATCCGCCATCTTTCTATGTTCATCTCCAACTGTATTACGCAGTAAATTAAATCCCCAAAAATAACCTAAATTAATACCCATAGCCGCAATGATAAATATAGATAAAGAGATAAGCAGAGTAATCTTTCTTCTAATCCCTCCTCTTAATTTTGCCTTTCCTTTTTCGTAATAAAATAATCCTGTGATACCGAAAAAACAAACTGCTAAGATTATTGCGCAAAACATTCTAAAGAATTGCACCGGCATCCTAAAAAAATTGCTAAAATTAGGGTAATTGATTATAGAGGCAAGAAGGAAGTTTGCTTTCGGCACTAAAAGACCGCTAAAGACACCGTATAAGATAAAAGTAAAGATTGCCACTTGCGTGCTTATCAAAACTACTTTCGGCAGTTGTTTTTTGTCTAACCCTGAGAGTCTTAAATTTAAAGCAAAGGCGGTTAAAAATGACCCAGGGACACAGATAAAATATCTTGCTGCTATCCCTGCTATCAGAAAGTCTTTGCCCTGAATATACGTTAGCGCCCATACCGTTAAACAAATAATCCAAAGAAATTTTAGCCACTTAAACCCAGGCCTATGTCGAGTTATAACCTGAACTGAAAAAACAACCAGAAATATAAAAGAAATAGGTAACAATAAAGCCCCTATGATCTTTAATATCTCAACATTAAAAGGCTTTCCCCTTAAGATAAATAAATCAACCCATTCATTCAAACCATGAACCAAGCCAAACAGGCCTACTAACCAGACATCATCTGATAAATTCAAAAAATCATTTCGCTTAGGCATCATAAATATAACGATGCCCATTACAACGAAAGCTAATCCATAGAAAAAGAAAATTGTTATCACGATTTACTTCTCCTGCCAGCTCTTCAATAGTACCTCTTTTTCTATCATTTAAATCACCGATTGCTATTATATCGTAAATAGTTTTACTTTAAAGTAAAATCTCGGTCTTTAAAATAATCATTTTCTAATTGCTTTTTAAGCTCTTTTCCTGAATCTCTGCCAGCGGAAAAACTCCAATCAGTCTCCTTATCAACGTTAAACAAAATAAATGCTTTTATCTCTTTCATTCTCCTGATATCATTCATAGCTTCTTTTATCCATACTGCCTTATCTCCTCCATTGCTTGTCGAGCTAAATTCACTGATTATTATAGGTTTTTTAAAATTATTCGTTATTTCCTTATACCTCTTCTCAAAAATCTCTTTAAAACTCATCCACCTGCTCCACGATTTTGCATTGCCCCAGTTATAACCATCTATCCCGACATAATCTACGTATTCATCGCCCGGGTAATACAACATAAAATTATTATCTTCTCGAGGAACATCTTCCCAATTTACAGAAAAAACCCATTTCACATTGCTTGCGCCTGTTTCATCGAATATGTCTTTTACATGCTTGTAAATCGCAGTAAATTTCTCTCTGCCTATCTTTGTTCCTGACCATGGATACCAGTTTCCATTCATCTCATGAGCAAATCTTAAATAAACTACTTTATCTAGATTCTTCAAAACCTCGGCAAACTCTTTAATATACCTGTCCCATTCTCCAGATAATATCCTATCATAATCCAAACCCTCTTTAGTCATTGCATACCACGGTTCCCAGGTAACCAACAAAACGCAATCCTCTGAATAAACATCTGTTATAACTTCTTCATTAACGAAGTCCTCCCAATCCACAAAAACCATTACCAAAAATGGCTTTTTGCCATAATTATTTTTGAAATCAACTATATCTTCTCGTGAAGGCTTATCGCTTAGAAAAGCGCCTGTAAGACAATATGTTTTGGAGTCAGTTGTGCATGATGAGAAAAAGGCAAATGATAGAATTATTGAAAGAAATGTCACTCCATATCGAAAAGGCTTCATACATAACCCTATTTAATCTTATCTTTCAGAAACGGCACATACTGCATGTCTACCGTCCTTATGTGGTTCATAAACCAATCACCGACTAAATCTTTCGCGGCAACAGCTAAGTTCGATGTTGCCCCCCTCTCCTGAAACTCTTTCTTCAGCTTGAGCACATTATTCGTAAAGACAGCATGCGCTGCCTTGTGGGGCGGATAGCCGGGATAGCTATTTTTAATCATAAAATCTTCTTCAGTGCTTAGATGCACTTTTATATAACTCTCAAGAAAATTTACAGTGTTACTAACCTCTTCATTACCTTTGGCAAGTGTCAATGCCATTAAAAGATTATTGACTCTGTCAAACAATTCCTTATGCTGGCTGTCGATGGTGGGTATGCCTGTTGTGGTTGATTCATCGAGCTTATATAAGACCATTGGGGGCCCTCCTAATTATACTTTATTAAATTCTTCGTCCAATCGTTTAAGTTCCGCTGTTAATTTATTTGCTATGTTTGCCGCATTCGACAAATCTTTGCTTTTGCCAATATTTTCAAGAGCAAGCGCTATCTCAAAGGCAGGTTTTGCGTCAAAGTTTCCGACCGCGCCCTTAATAGTATGCGCGATGAGCCTTAGCGTCTCTGCATCTTTCTTATTGATCGCTTGCTGTATTTCTTCTAACTGTTTTGGGTACTCCTGACGATAAATATTAATAACTTCCTTAAGTACTCCCCTGTCACCGCCAACCTGCCCTAAAGCCTTTTCTATGGAAAAAACTTTGCCGATATTATCACTATTATCCACAGTTACCCCCTTTCCTTCAACCGCCTTAAAAAGTTCCTCCATCTTTATGGGCTTTGGAATATAATCATCCATACCTGCCTCTATACATTTTTCACGGTCGCCCTTAAGAGCATGCGCTGTCATAGCTATAATAGGGATATGAAAACCTGTCGTTTTTTCCCGCTCACGGATGGCGCGAGTTGCCTCATATCCATCCATCTCTGGCATCTGGACATCCATAAGAATAAGGTCGAATGATTCACGCGATAAAATATCCAATGCCTGTTTGCCATTTTCAACAATAATCACACTATGCCCTCTCTTGGTTAACATAGTCGACGCCACTTTCTGATTTACCTTGTTATCTTCAGCTAATAAAATACGAAGCTTTTTAATGCCTTCTAGTGTAGGGGTCACGGCTTTTTCTATCTCATTAGCGGCTGCGACTTTTTGTTCAGAGAACCCCAAGCCCCTCTTAATCGCCTCAAGCAACTGTGAAGGGACAACAGGCTTCCTTAAAACCTCTCTTATCCCCGCCTCTCCAGCAAGCTTACGATCTTCTTCTTTTAATCCGCTGGCAAGCATAATGACTACAATATCTTTCAGCAAGCCTTGCTTGTTCAGCTTATTTGTCACCTGAATCCCACTCATTCCCGGCATATTCATATCCATCAAAATGAGCGAAAAAGGCTTCTTATCCTCACGATCCTTGCTAACAGCAGAAAAGGCATCTTCTCCGGAAACAGCTTCCTCCGGGATCATACCCCATTTTTCAAGATATTTGTGAAAGATAAAACGATTTGTAGCACTATCATCCACAATTAAAGCATGTAAACCTTGCAGTTTTTTTGGCAAAATATCCTTCTTTTGAACCTGTGTCTTATCAACGCCAAAATGTGCCGTGAAATTAAACGCGGTGCCTGGTCCGGCACCAGGTATAGAAGGCCCGGGCGCAGGACTCTCTATCCATATTTGGCCGCCCATCATTTCGACAAGCTGTTTCGAAATAGAAAGGCCCAGCCCTGTGCCGCCATACTTACGTGACGTTGAAGCATCAGCCTGCGTAAAAGGATTGAAAATAAGTTTCTGTTGTTCAGATGACAGCCCAATACCGCTATCACGAACTAAAAACTGCAATACGCATCCGCTATCCTGTTCAGCCTCCTGAAGCCCGGCTGTATCAACAGCCTGCTTAAGAAGTTGAACCCTTACCAAAATCTCTCCCTTTTCCGTAAACTTAACAGCATTATTAATAAAATTGACTAAAATCTGGCGTAATCGAAATGGATCCCCTATAAGGGAAAAAGGAATCTCAGGGTCTATTTCCCACACCAATTCCAGGCCCTTGGTTTGGGCTAAAAAACCAACATTGTCTAAAACCTGTTTAAGAACATCCTGGATATCAAAAGGCACATCTTCTAATTTGACCTGCCTTGCTTCGACTTTAGAAAAATCAAGGATATCATTAAGCAGATTAAGAAGC
>JAHIPS010000014.1 GCA_018902915.1 Candidatus Omnitrophota bacterium
AGGGAAGCAAATACTCCTGTATTTAAGCAGGGGCTGTCCCTTTTCCTGCTCTTTCTGCATGGAGCATTCAAAGGGCCATCGCGCATGGAGGTCGTATTCCGTAGAAAATGCCATCAGGGTGGTAGAAGAGGCCATAGATATCGTAAGGCCGGTCGATGTAATAATATGCGATCCCTGCTTTGGTCTGAATAAAAACTGGCGAAGAAGGTTCCTATCAGAGCTTATCAGGCGAAAGATCGATAAGATCTTCTGGGCAGCTGTCAGGGCAGACACAATAGAAAAAGAGGACGTAGATCTGTTTTCTAAATTAAACTTTATTTTATATATAGGCCTTGAGACCGGGTCTGAAAAGATGGCGCGGATCATGAGAAAGGCAGAAGACCCAAAAGATTATTTGAAGAAAAGCAGAGAAATCATAGCCTACTTAAATGAAAAAAAGGTATTTAACCTGCTGCATGTCCTGGTCAATCATCCCGGCGAGTCATACGAGACATTTAAAGAGACGATCGGATTCTTAAAGTCCATTGTGATGGATAGAAGGCATGTGTCGTCTGTTTTTCTGGGACAATCCTTCTTTTTTTATCCGGGAAGTTACGTCTATAACAATATAGATTATTATGAAAAAGAATACGGCACAGTAATAGTAAACAAAGAATGGTGGAAACAGGAAGGGGATCATTATAAATTGGCATATGAGAATATCCCCAGCACGGCACTGATAAAGAAGGTAAAAAAGATGGACTATTGGAAAAAGGAATTTGACTATTTATATGATTATTCCAGACAGAGGATTCCTGCCGAGATAAAGCTGCTGCTGCTGAAAAGCGCAGAAAAAGGGGTTCGTTTTTGAATCTATAATGAGACCGGATATTATTTTTCTTTTTCCCAGTTTTTATGGGACATTTAGTTCTCATCTGGGCACAGGCTATATCATTGCCTTTTTGCGCCAGAGAGGCCTGCATGCCGAACAATTTATCAATTACCAGGAGCTGAGACTCAAGGAGGCCTTAAGGGCTATCCTGAAAAAAAGGCCAAGGATCGTAGGGTTTAGCTGTTATGATACAAATTATTTTCTGGTTAAGTTGATATCGCGATGTATCAAGGCAATAGATCCCGGAATTTTGATTATTGCGGGAGGCCCGACCGCAACATTCTCCGACAGGGTTATAATGAAAAATATCCCTGAGGTGGATTTATGTGTCAGGCATGAAGGAGAGCATACCGTATACGAGATTATCAAACAGTTTAGTTCAGGCAGGGGCTTTAGCGGGATCTCCGGCATAACCCTTAGGAATGGAAGGCAAATAATCAGAAATCAAGACAGGCCCCTTATAGGGAGCGGCGATTGTAAAAGAAGCGGGACATTGGATGTCCTGCCGTCTCCGTATGTGAGCGGGGTGATAGACCCGAATCAGCTGGTAAAAAACAAGGATAGTGTGTCTATGATAATCTCCAGGGGCTGTCCGCATAAATGCGCTTATTGTAATTTTGCCATAATGTTCGGGTGCAACGTAAGATACCATTCAGTGGAGAGGGTGATCTCAGAGTTGAAGGTGATAAACAGGCTCTCGAGACACAAGGATGATTTTTCGGTAATCTTCCGGGATGATACTTTTACTTCAAATAAGGAAAAGACAGAGCAGGTCTGCAGGAGAATAATCGAGGAAAAGATCGATCTAAATATAAGCATTGGCACCAGAGGGGATTATGTGGATAAGAGGATTTTGAAGCTGCTTTACAGGGCAGGTGTTCGGCATATTAGCTTTGGTTTAGAGAGCGCTGTTCCAAAGGTCCTTTATAATATCAAAAAGGTCAGGGTAGGAGATAGGGCAAAGATGGGATTTAGGCCGGAGCAGAGGTTTATTTCAAGGATGAAGAGTTCTATTAGATCCGCAAAGAAGATTGGTTTTAGGGTAAGCTTGGGCGTGATATTTGGCTTACCGGAAGAGACCTTCCGTGATGCCCTGAGGACCATAGAACTGGTAAAGGGTTTAAAGGTCGATTCTTATTCTCACAACATACTTAGGTTGTATGCGGGCACAGAGATGTTTGGACGTTTCGCAAATAATAGATACAAAGATTCTGAGGCCAAATTTTTATTGCCTTTTCGTCAACTGGCCAATTCCCCGCGTATATATAAATATGATGTAACCAAGGTGCCTCGCCTTAAAAATGACTATTATGGAAGGGCGACAATGGCGCGCCAGGCCGTAGTATCAAAGGCGCTTATGGGTTTATATAAAAGGGATATCCCAGCCAAAAAATCTCTTCAAAATATAATCCTGGCCACTAACAGCGTTCCTTTTGAATGGCTTGTCGAGACCTTCTCCTTAAAGACAAATTTTCTTTTTGCAGATAACATGAGGGTCCTCTTATCTCAGGAAAAAGACAAGTTGAAGATATCGTATTTTATCCTGGCCAAGATGCTTGCCCTGTCCGCCTATAAAAAAAATATATGCTTCACCAGGATCTCCGATAAATATATAGGCCTTTATAGAAATCATTTTAGGACCCAGCCATATTCTTCTTTTTCGCGATACCCTAATGGACAGATGGAGAAGGATGTAGGCGTTATATTTTCTATATCGGATTTCCGGGATGTAGATGAGTTAGAGAGGCAATTGATCCTGATGAAAGATAAGGCAGGAAAGAGATGCCCCGGCAGGAAGGATTTTAATTACCTGCTGGCTGATGGATGCAGGTGGGCGGCGGATTGCCCAGCACTGCATCTTGACAGACTGGTAATAGATAGAGATCTTAGCATATTGCCGTGTTTTCAGGGCAGGCCCATAGGAAAGGTGGGCGACAATTTAGATAAAATGAAGAAGAACATGGCTGTGTACTATAAGAAAGAAGTCAAAAAGAGAGGCTGCGGGAGTTGCCCTGCCAGAGATACATGCTCTAAATGTCCTTTTCTTGGCAGGATAACCCCTGACAGGTATTGCGGCATCAGAAGGAAGTATTCTTCCGCGGTCAACGATTATACGGCTTTAATAAATGCCAGGATAAATCTGCAATATTCTTCTTTAATTATTTAAATCGAGGCAGGCGTCGATTCTTTTCACAAAATCCGACCAGTCATATTTCAGCGAATGTTTTCTTGCGGACCTGCCTATACTCAGCGCTAGATCCTTATCTTCTGCCAATATCTTCATGGCCTCTGCAAATCCCGACGGCGTCGGTTCAGCCAAAAAGCCAGTCATCTTATCAATGATGCTTTCTTTTGGGCCGCCCTGGTTTACTGCAATAATCGGCTTGCCGTAAGCCATTGCCTCCAGCGGGATCAGGCCCCAGTCCTCATTTAGGGTGGTATTTAGTACCGCATAAGAGTTTTTATAGAGTTCGGCAAGGTCTTTTTCGGGCGGATTAGGCAGGATCTGGATGTGTGTATTTTCCCTGCATCTATCCGCAACCCTCTCGTAATAGCGCCTGCTGCCCCTATCCACCTGGCCGGCTATTATAAGTTTAAAATCCGACGGCCCGCATATATTTTGGAATTCCTTGAATGCGTCTATTGAAAGCCCGACGTTCTTCCACCATTTTATTCTGGTGGGGTGAAAGAAATAGGGGTTGTAAGTCCATGCAGGCCTTATTTTTTCAATATCCACACCCGGGCTAATGATCTTTATCTTAGCAGGGCCGCATAGGCCGGCCTTTACGATCCTTTGTTTTATTTCATTGCTGCAGCAGATGACGTCATTGTAATATCTCCATGAAATCCTGTCTATTATGCTGAAAAGCCAGCCGAACAGCAGAAACAAAGGCGTTTTTATTTTATGGGTTTTTAGATATGCCTTGCGGGCAAAGGGATCATGCAGGACCTTTAAGGGCGTCCAGCAATAGCATATAGTAGGTATGTCATGGTTTCGGAATGCTATGAAGTCGCCCAGGCCCTCGCTGAATACCACAAGGGCGTCAAAGTCCCTGAGGTCTATTTTTTGCATGCATATCTTTAATCCTGCCAGAAATACACTGACAAAAGAACGTTTTACCGAAATCCTCGGCAGTTCAACTATGTTTAGATTCTTTATTTCGGGATAAGTAGAGCCAGGGTCGTAGTGAGATGTAAATATCGTCCACTGGTGACTACTTCGCTTGACGAGCTCCAGGATGGTTTTTTCAACCCCGCTTTTTAAATAGATCCATGGATAATACAGGGCTATCTTCATCTTGTTTTTCGTCCTATAGACGCTATTATGGCACGGGTGGTTCTGTAAAATATATATAAGACCCTGAGGCGATAAGAAACGTACGTACCCCGCGAATTCAGGGGTAGTGAATAAAACCGCGCAAAGTCCTCAATGGGTATGAAAAATATGTAGGAAATAAAATGCCACGCCCTATCATAGATAAGATAGCGCAAGACCAAATAAAGGTATTTTTTTGAGACAGGCCTTTTATTGTTTACAGAAAAGGTCTTATTTTTAATTAGATATCCCAGGCCCTTATGCCTGATCAAACCCGGCCTTAACTCCTGTAATATATTTTTAGGCACAGGCGCGCCGAGCATGTCTTGAGCTGAATATAGCGCGAAATAAAGCAAGGACCTTATTTTATTGGCCCTGGCGTTTTTGATCAGGTAGTCCCAGTCGATCGTGTTTCGGTATTGATTGATGAACTCCGAAACATCCATTATATACCTTAATGATAAGGGAGAGTTGAATCTGTTTAAGTGTAGCGCCAGGGTGAAGAGATTGTCTTCCGGCGAGAGGATGGTCAGCTTAGTTTCTTTTACGTTGTATTCTCTTGTATTTTTCCAGATATCAGGAAGGTCTATTTTGTGCGGCCTCGGAAGGGCTATTGCCCAATGGACTTCGCACAGGTGCCTTTTTCTAAAAGGTATGTGGCAGTGATATTTTTTGTAATAGTCTATTGAATAACCTGCTGTGGATTTTATATAGCCCGAGGATAAAAGCACTCTCTC
>JAHIPS010000114.1 GCA_018902915.1 Candidatus Omnitrophota bacterium
ACAGTTCCAATCGACGTACCAATAATGGCTAAAATTGTTAACAGGTCTCCTATAAATGACCTGCGGCTAATATTATCACCGGAAGCAAGACTATTATTAGAAGATGCTGAAAGCGTTTTCTTAACAGGCGAAGAAAAAATGTGAGTGTTAGAGCTTACCTTATTTTCTTCTTCGAACTGGACAAATTTCAATAGGGGCTTTCCTTCTAACTTATCTTCAAGCGGGCTCCTATCATCTATTCTACGATTCTCTTCCAAAAACTTCTCTAACTCTATGATTAAAATCTTGTCACTATCTTTAAGCCTTGAAGGTTTGATTTTTCCAGAATTGATTAAAGCCTCCCTTAAGAATAACTTCCCATCTTTGGCACCTAATATATCTATTACACCTTTAAAAATCCCCTTTATGGAATCAATAGAAACGCCATAATGTCTATGAAATTCTCTTAAAATCTGGAATGGTGTACGCGTTTCTGTTAAACCAATATCAACAACAATAAACTTATTATCCTTTTTATTGAGCATTATATTATTAGGCTGCATATCTTTAACAACTATGTAGTCATTTCTTTTACGTAAATCTCTTAAGGCAACAGTCACCTGCATCCATGATTTTACAATAGCCTTGACGTTTTTGTATGTCTTTGGTATGCTGGCTACCATATCACCTTCAATAAACTCTTCACTAAAAGCAAGGTTTACTTTTCCTTTAACATATCTCACTCCATATTTCGGTACAGGTGCGTCTCTTTCAGATAGATCCTCTAAATCTCTCAACTCATTAAAAGATATTCCTTTTTCAACATCTCTTGCCCTTTTCAAAGCAAATATAAAACTGCCGTTCTTAGTTACGACCTCCACCCTGTATACGATCTTAGCGCCTCCCTGCTCATGATACTTTACGTTAACTCCTATAATATCCTCAGGCATCCTCTTTACATGGTGTATGTTCTTAAGGGATGCACATATATAATCTGCATCATCTAGTATCTCATCCAAATAAGACCTTTTCTCGTTATTTAAAATTGCATCTAGGATATTAATTCTGTATTTAGATCCATCTGGCTGTTTTAATATATCCTTAGCATTAGTCTGGTTGGAAGCAATTCTATCATTAGAAGATGCTGAACGCGTTTTCTCATTGCTGCCAATCTTTTTATCAATTGCCCTGAGGTTTTCCCTTATCTTTCCAAACTGACCCTGATGTATAAAGATCCAGGCCTGTGTTACCAAGGGCTCTAGTTCATTTATAAGGGCTTCATTGTTTCTAATCTTATACATCTTCTTGTTAAGTATGGCAGTGTAAATCCACTTCATAATCCTTGTCTGGATATTGCCTGCTATAACCATGGCAAATCCTATCTTTATTGGAATACTGATATAACTAAGGAGTTTCATGCCGGTAAATTCTATAAATTTTGGACCAAGGTCAAAACTCCAGCTTACTGCAACACTAACGAGTAAGAACCAGCCAAACAAGAATAATGAAGTTATAAATCCTCTCATCATCTCTGATGAGACACGCTGGATATAAGGGTGTTTTAATATCTTATGGTCTATCTCGTCTTTCGATTCATCGCTAGGTATGGTCTTTATAGTCTTTGTTATCAAATCTGCTGCTGCAGTTAATGCTACAATTGCAATAATTACTGGAAGTACCAGGTTAGCTAAACCAATAAATCCTCCGCCTATCTTAATGGCAAGTCCCATCAAGATAGATATACCTGCTCCATAGCCTGCTATCTTAGCCAAGACATCTGATAGGCCTTTGCCAAAAGATGCGCCTTGCTTCTGGTCTAATACATAAGTCCCTATTAATCCACCTGACATAAACACAAGTGATATCCACAACATTACTACATTCAATAGGCCCAGGGGAGGCATTGCCCATAAATTCAATATAAACATTACAGTGCCTATAACAGCTATAACCTTAAATGATGTCCCCAATTCGCTTACAACATCCTGTAAATCTCTTGCCTTAAACTCATCCCATCTTATCCATATGTTCCTAAATGCTCCTCCGCCTTTTCCTGCCTCAGATACTTTAAACTCACAACTAGGCGCCTTAAATATAGCGCCGATCTGTGTTATGGCGAATAAGATGAATCTTGGGCTAGCGCCAATCATATCTCTTACTCTCCTGCTTAACCAATTACTCCATCCTGAAAAACCGCCAGGCAGAGATTCGAATATCAAAGCACTGATTATACCTGAGTAAAATGCAATAAGCGCTGCCCATACAAGAGGCGCCGCAGGAGGCAAAATCATTGGCACTACAATACTCCATCCGAGTATAAAACCTGTTATAAAACCTATCCAAGCGAGTATAGGGATCTCCATGGTACGGACAGAAATCTTCACCCATCCAGCGCCACGTAAAGTAGCAAGTAATCCATGGCCTGTCTCTATCTGGTTGAACACTGTTCCTAAAGTCCAGAACAAGAGATTTATGCCTACAAATGCCGTAAAGTTACCCATTATAGCCAATGGCAGCGCAATTATATTTATCAACCCCCAGATTGGAATTAAAAAGTGCAGGCCTGAAGCCCTTCTTGCATCCCTTTCAAAAACAGACTCAGGCCCGTATTCCTGTATACGCTGCATCACATAATCAGCCTGGGTCTGGTAATACCCTACTGCCCATCTTACATGTGCCTTTATAAACTCATAAAGACCATGCGCCTCCCTGAGCTTATTACCGAAGGCCTTTGTTATACCGTATTTAGGTATTCTTCCAAGACCTATCTGCATATATGCAGTCTGCACAACCGCCCAATAGTCCTCACTGATACCTATTGCATTAGGGAAGAACAGCATGGTTCCAAAGAGTCTGTTCATTAGACCCTTTGTATCCTTAGTGAGGGTTGTCTCTGGATAATCTCTCTTGCCTAATTTAACCAGGGTCTCCCAGTATGGTATCTGCATAATGCTCATCCAGCCTGTGCCTGACTTCTCACCGCCAAGACCCAATAGATAAGAATCATAGCCTTCTTCAACAAGACGGTTAAAATCTCCTGTAAAGTTAGTAACATCTGTTGTGCCTCTATTGGCTATAACTATGGCTAAATCAGGGTTATTGCGTACTCGCTCAATATCTTTTACATATTGCTCAACATTGCCCACTTTAGCATTTCTATCAGTGATAACCAGGGATTTTAAATACTCCAGCTCTTCAGGCACGCTAATTATTGCATTCATTGCCGCTGCTTTAAAACTGTATGTTGTGCTATTATATATCGTATAGGCATTTGCGCCTGAGACCTGATTTATTAAACGGCAGAGCTTTTTCCGCTGTTTAATCTCTATATTACTAAGGCTTGATGCTGAAGGCCCGCCTTTATCAAAATCGCTGAATTGATTATGAATTATATAAAATACTATATTCTCACCGCCTATCTTCTTCTTAAGCTCCTTTGCTATTTTTATTAAATTAGTCGCTGTATTATTGGTTCTTCCCTCAGGAGAAGTCATATCGCATATCCAATCGCGCAGCCACCAGGCCTGTATTATCTTATCTCTGTCATTTTTATCACAATGTACTTTAAGATCGTTATCAATGCCGGCCCCTGCTGTTAACTGATCAAGATCCCATAAAGTAATATCTGAATCTTTTTCTGCTTTATATAGCAATGTGAATAGCTTTATAACATTCTCTCTATTAACTCTTCCTTTCCAATCTATTAAGTTAACATCTGGATCATCAGGATACTTATCCTTAAGTACCTTTTGTATACCACGGATAAACCCTGATGCAGCAGAGTCTTCATTATCAAGCAGGTACTTTAATTTATTAAAAAGCTCTTTGGCTGCTAGTTCTGGGGTAAATACCACTTTTACTCCTTGATCATTCTCTTTCTCATGCCATGCCATTGACCTCATAGGGTTTCCGCTAATAAAGAGAACCCCTGTCTTACCAGGATCCCAGCCTGCAGGGGCGCTTTCTTTTTCAAACATTGAGCCGCGCATTGGAAATAAGAGTGAAGCTATGGTGGTCAGGTGCTGCCACAGGCCATAATCTACAAGTACCTGGACTATATAGAATAATATGCCTGCACTGACTATGTTCCAAGTATTCACAGCCTGTTCAACAAACCAGCCTGATACTGCATTTGCCAGTAATATACTTATACCTATTAAACCCAGGACCCGCAGTGTCTGCAGGATGAATAATCTTGGCTTTCCTGGCCCTATTGAAGGCCTGAATAGATTATAGAAGGCAAGGCCAAATATAGAGCGATTTGAAATAAGGTTATATAGCCCTTCGAGGCCAAACAACACGCCCACAAGGAACTTTAAAACAGCTATTTCAAATAGAGGCATTGATAGAGAGGTAAACATAAAATATGACACCCCGATAAAGATGATCCCGGGAATCTTTCTTAAGTGAGATTTTCCATCGGTAAATGTAGCCATTGAGTAGAATTCGTGTATCATAACTATGGCAAGCATTCCTATGGCAATAGCAAATATTACAGGGATAGCAATATTTAAGCCTGGTATTACAAGCGTGGGTAAACTATCTGTAAGCATGCTTCCAAACTCAGCAAAGATATGTATGCCTGCCTTTGCGCCTATGTGCCATAACACACCTATGGTTGAAAGAATAAATCTCGGTAAGAATGAGATGAAGTTGTCTATATGAGGATTAATGGGTTTAGGGAGTTTCTTTTTGAATTCTGTGTAATCAGTATGGCGGGCTTTATCCTTTTTAAGCAATCTCTTAATAAAACCAACCTCTTCTCCAGGATCAAATGTCCCTTTAGAAACACCAATATCATCTTCTACTAATTTTTTAAACTCACCTCCCTTATCAAAATCCTGCCTCATCCTCCTAAAGCAGTCCGCAAGATAGAGATGTAAATATGCCCATACCTCTGTATCCACTTCTCCCTTTTTAGGATATTTTACTGTCTTACGCGTACCGTCTCCAGCGCCTATTGAGAGCTGTCTGGCCAGATAATTTACCATGTCTAAGGAAAAGTTATTAAGATCTGTTATAGAAATCTTGTTTCCAGATTTTTCATTCCAGCTGTGTATCAATGCATAGATAGGCACAAGGTAAGCTAAAAACGCACCTTCGATATCGCTGTCAGTAATTCTCACTATATCGTATGATTGTGTTCCAAAAACTTCTGTAGAAAGTTCTTTAAGCGCCCAGCGCAAATCAACCTTTGTGTAATACTCCTCTCCATTTTCTCTTCCTTTACCCCAAATCCTCCACACAAACCAACTCAGACAGTTATAAACAAGTATTATGAGCTGGACCAGCAATGCGAGTCCAAATATATTTTTTGTAAAGAATCCTCTTTCTAAAAATCCTTTCTTTAGAACCTCTTTTTCCTTTTGTAAAGACAGGGCCCCTGCCTCTTCATCAGAGATATCATAAAGCGAGTTTCCATTATCTGCATTTATAATAGTTATTGTTGCTGCCTTGGATGCAGGCCATTTTTTAGTCTTATCCCCTGTCTCGTTAAGAACTATCTCAGAACCCTGGCCAGTGCGCATTGCGATTCCATCAAGGTCTTTTACCTTATCCGCTCTCACGCCTATGACCTCAGGGACCATTCCTTTGGAAACCTCATAGCTATTTAAGGCATGTTTTGTAAAATTCTCTATGTTCTTATCCTTAAGCAATTTTGCAACCCTTAAGAAATGAGCAGTCACCTCAGGAGAAATAGCCCTCCCTTCTAAACGGATAGAGACAGGGCTCCAATCAATGCCCCACTTGCCATTTAGCTCCACTCCAAATATATCTGCAACATTACTAAACCATGTGTTTAGCTCCTCTTGCGTAACATCCTTCATTTCTGTAGCTGCCTCAATAAACCATAACGCCCCCTCAGCAGAATTCCATTTTTCCAATGCTACTGCAGTTAGGGCCTCAAATTCAGTACCGCGCACCTCTCGAGCGCCTATTATAATCGTCCCTCTTTTCCTTGCGTATGTTAAGAAATGCTCTCTTAAGAACTCTTCCAGGCCAGTCTTCCTCTGCGCTACCTTTACCTTTAATGCCTCTGGTAATAAATCGAAAATCCCTGACTTTTGCAACCTCGAAAGGAACAGGAATGTCTTGGCATTTAAATCAATAGGATAATAGTTCAATTCTTCAGCAGGCCCCGTTATGACCCCGTCAACAAGTTGTCTAAGGCCTTCCGGTTCTTTCTCAGTAAATCCTCCTTTTGGACTCTGGAAACCCAAAAGGACTTCCAACATGTCAATTGAAAATCTAAGTAAATCAGGATCACTGCTCCTTTGAGCCACTCTAAAACCAGCTGTGCTTGTTGCAAGCTGCTGCTGTGCTGTATAATCAGATACACGGACCATTTTATTCTCTAGGTCATATTCGACAGGTATACCTCTGGACCTATGATAATGTGTCCGGATAAAACCATTTTTATGTTCCTTTTTATGTTCCTTGTGTTTATTCCTTAAAAATTCCATAATCGCAGCGGCCTTGTCTAAATCTTCCCTGCTTCCTGTGCTTAAGAGATAAGGTATGTAAACCTCAAGCTCCTTTACAATATCTACATATTCATTAACAGGCGCCTGGCTGCTTTCAGGATCAGTAGAAAATAGAGGCGTCTCCTGCTCAGGCCTTAACTCCAACGGTAACTTATCATAAGCTATCTTTATATCCTTCTTTGAATAATCCTCTTTTTCCCATGGATGAGTTATATCAGTATTTGTATGATATATATAGCCTACATCCGGTACTTCATTAATCTTATCCGCAACCTCCTGGGCTGTAAGTTTTAATGGGCCAAATCCTATGGATCTAGTGTAATCGGATCTAAAAAACTTCTTTGACATCTCATAGAACAAACTGGTAGCCACCCTGTTTCTAAAATCATCTTTGTAAGGTAATATCATAGTCCATTCGGCCTTGCCATAGGCTGAATAGCTATCCGAATCTTCTATGAGTTTAGGATTATAACCTTTAACTTCTACAATGCCTTCGTTAACATAAAGTCTATAAATACCTATGGTCTTATCTTTACTTTCTCTATCTATTCCTAACTTATTCAGAGTAATAAGCTTGCCATTATATGGATCAATAGCAAACAGAGGCTCAGCAAGCTCGCTTTCAGAGGTAATATCAAATATCCAAACATGTGGATACTTTGATACCTTTGTCTCATGAAGCGCCTTTATCATAAATGTCTTTCCATCTGTCGTTAGCTCTGTAAGTTCATCTCCTTCTTCAAGGTATGCTGAGACCATGCTCTTATCCTTATCATATACATTCATGAGCTTAAATTCTTTATCACTTAGTTCCCCGCCGATAGAAGAGCCGTCACCAACATATTGCAGGCCAGATACCCTAACGCCTTTGCCTAAATCATTTATATCCTTAAGCACTATCTTTGTTACCTTGTCTATGCCGGCATGCTTAAGCGCCTCTATAGAGACAACCCTCATATTTTCTATAAGATCATATGGGGCCTCTATGGCATAAACTGCCTTTGTCTTAGACTTATCCGGCCTGAGCATCTCGTTAGATATCTTGTTCCGAAGCAATGGTGTCCAGAACGATATCACATCCTCTTCATCCAGTCTTTCCTCATCAGAGGAGACGATTATCTTTTTCTCCTTTCCATTTATCTGGCCTGTTATTTCAAGCTCTATTTTTCTATTTCTATCTAAACCTTCGATGTAGAAATAGACAAAGTCATAATCATCCCCATCACTAAGCTCAAAATTATACTCTTTTTCTCCTTCTATAGGAATATCAATTAACCTAAACCGCATATCTTCCGGGATCTTGTAACTTATACCCTTGGCTTTATTACCATCTCTATCCATTAGATCAAATGTTATGACCTCATAATTATCCTCTTCTCTCTGGCGGTGTGTCCTGTCTATAACGATATTCTTGATTACGGTCTCACCTTCAGTGTTCATATGAGACCTGTATGTGTATTCGCCTATCTCATTGTCCTTGTATTTAAATGTATGCCTGACATCTGAAGGATCTATGATGCCAAAACCATGCTTATCTATCTGAAGCACTTTCTGCTCTCCGCTATATACCTCTGTATAGCCCTTCTTTTTCTTTATCCCGCCTGTGCCATTATCGCTGATAGTGAATATCCTGTGCGCCTCTATATCCTTTATATTCTTATCTCCGAACTGTTCTAACCATGCGGCAAATTCAACATCTAACTGTGCTGACCGGCCTTCTCCAACAACGATGTTTCTTATCGTAGGATTGATCTGCGTTGATCTTTCCATATCTCCTATAATTTCGTTAAATCCCTGATCTATTTGAGATTTTATTATCTTGCCATTTTTCTTCGTATGCTCTACTATATCTACTGAGAAACCAAAATCACCCTTCTGGAGCCTTGCAATATCCTGTCTTGTGCCGCCTTTTGTCTGGATAAAATTCGTATAATACTGAGGCCTTGATGGATGATTTACGTCGATCTCTATGGTAGGGGCAATCCTTAAGTTCTTGACATCTGTAAGCTGAGAAACAAATTTTCTATATTTTCTCTGGGTTCCAAAAATCTCCGGAGTCTTTTCCCTTAGATTAGTTAGAAGCCTCTTTTCGTCATAATCAATTATATCAATCTTACCTATGTCGAGCTCGACCAAGAATTTGTTATTTAATATCAGCGCCAGAGGCTTATTCTTTATACCTTTTGAATCCTCTTCTTCAATATAGAATGCTATATTCTTTATACCTTTTGAATCCTCTTCTTCAACGGCGTGAGCTTTATTAAAACTATTTAAAAAAGTCTTTTTATAATCATCTGGATCTTTAAATATCTTACCTTTACCTGTACCTGTAAATTCACCCTGATACCTATCCAATGTATGCTTTAACTTATCTATTATATAATCCATCTCCATAGGCATTATACGTTTTGATAAGCTAGTTATTCTATTTTCCGTCAATTTATATGTCTCTCTATAAATCTCTCTTCCATAAAGGGCATCTCGCTGGATTATGGTAAGCTGATCATCTTCTATAAAACCAAGGGCCTTACCATCGCCTCTTCTAAATACATACACACCTGACTTTTCTGCTTTTATCGGTACTTGCACGCTCATATATTCAGATTTTTCTGTAGCCTGGGGTGTTTCCGAAGATCCTGTTTCTTCTTCATATATCCTGCATCCCTTTAAGTATTCATGGATATTTGGCTTATCTGAAGCCCTTATAAAACCAGGCGCATACCTGTAAGCATTTGTTACAAGGAATCCTATGCTTTCTCTTGAAGGCTTAATTATAGACGGCTTTATTTTTATAATCTCTATTTTTACCTCTGGCAAGGCGCTATGCTTTATTTCCCTGCCTTTTTCTGCTTTTAATCTCAATGGATCAAAGAATTTTCCATCCTCGGCCTTCAGGTCTAACATTGCCCGGGTAATAGTAGCTGATACAGATATGGAATTTTCGCAATTCTTTGGGGTCCTGTCATCCGGGTTATCGGACTTTTGCATATAAGAAGACGTTGCATAAGGAAGGCCTATTATTACATCTCCATTAGGAGTAGTCCTTGTAATGGTGAGTTTATCTATCTCTGCCTTATATTTATCTGCCTGGCTCCTATAATAAGCTGATCTTACCTGGTCTTTATCTATATTCAGCGCCCATTCTGCAGCATGTAGATATGCAGTTATCATATAATTGGTCCACTCTACGGATATCATCTCTTTTCTTGTGATGGTTTCTAACTCTTTCTGGCTGGGGCTTCTTCCATGCTCTTTTATGAATAGCCTGATATTATTGCGTGTTACAAAGTCTCTTAAGGTTTTATCTACAAAATCAAAACCAGTAACCCTGGCGCCATTAAAATCAACTGTGACACTGCAATATTTCTCTGCAAAATCCACAAATGTGCATGGGCTTAATCCTTTAAAATGCTGTGGATATATTGCTACTACTGA
This sequence comes from Candidatus Omnitrophota bacterium, assembly GCA_018902915.1. Classification (GTDB taxonomy): domain Bacteria; phylum Omnitrophota; class Gorgyraeia; order Gorgyraeales; family Gorgyraeaceae; genus JAHIPS01. The sequence goes on from JAHIPS010000114.1 coordinate 9,900, forward strand.
AGCGCCCCATGCCTGTACGTCTGTTGCAACCAAATCATCAACGCTATCCCTGCCCGGGCTTCTTCCTTGTCTTATGGCCCGGATAAATCCATGGATATCCTTTATCCCTCTAATAAACCTTCCCTCTTTAGCCATATATGCCCCGCCTTTTTCAACAGGCGTGCTTAGGAAAACAGCTATCCTCTTTGCCGCCTTTTCAAAGCGATCCTCGCCTTCTATCTTTTCTCCTAAATAATTAAACCGCACAAAATGATCCAGTATATGCTCTGTTGCTGCTGCGCCCTGTCCAGGGCCTAAAGTGAAAATACCAGCCCTTCTTCCATCCATAGTCGTATATTGCGTCTCTAACCCAAGTGACGCATCAGCATTTTCTATCAAAAGCAGAAATTCCTTATTTGTTATCCTGTCATCCTTATCAGTATCAAATTTATCGATAAACTTCTCGACAAAGTGCCCTAACATCATATCGGTCCACGCATTAGGGCCGCCTGGATTTGAATATTCCTGCATGTTGCCAAATGCCACATCATACGCGCTCGGGAATAGATACGACTTTTTGACAGACCTATTGATAAGAAAATCTATAAAACCAGATACCACTTCTTTTCTATCAGCGTAGATATTAAAGATTCCGTCTACGGCTCCATCAAATAGATATGACAATTTCCTTATCTTTGCCTCTGTTGCGCCATTATAACTTATAGGCGTTGAGGTCACCTTTGACCTTACAGCGTCCATGGCCATAGCTGCATTATCAATCGTTACCTTTAGAGAAGGCAGGGCCTTTCCACCACTCATTATGGATACCTTTAACTTATCATTGTCTTTTACGAGATAGAAGTAACCGGCCTTTGTTGGATCCTGCAGCATCTCTATTAAATCTGGTATACTAATCCCTTTCCCATAGATGCCTTCGAATACTGCCTTATTGCCGGCTCTTGCAAAGCTCTTATCAAGCCCTAATGATTCAGTATCAAGCGCCAGCTCTCCTTTTAAATATCTCATAAGATTCTCTGTATGTAATTCCTCATCAGGGCCAAATGATAAGATTAGATAGTCTGGTTCAATCCTGCCTTCATACCTGGCTTGTTTAAAAGATGGTTTTATGGCCCTGATCTTCTCGTCTAAAGGCAAGGGCACTAAATCACCTTTGACCTTATGCCTTACCTTAATTATCAATGGGTCAAAGAATTTACCATCCTCTGTCTTCATATCCAGAAATGCCCTGGTGATAATAGCAGATGCAGATGGGACCATAGGAGGGCTTATATCTTCTTTATTATCTGCTTTTTGTACACCACCCATCGTGGCATATGAAAGCTCAGGGATTCCATCTTTCATAGTAATCATCTTATCGACTTCATTCTTATAGAATTCTGCTGCCCTCCTATAATACTCAGCCAGCTCTTTAGCCTTGTTCCTGATCTCTGCGATCTCATCATCATAAAGCTCTCTTTGTAATTTATCCTTTAGTCTTTCAATATCATTCTTTATGCCGCCTCCTTCATCCTCTACCCAACCTGCAACAGTGCGATATGCAGTTACCATATAATTCGTCCACTCAACTGCAATCATCGGTTTTAAGACCTGGATTTCTTTTGAGTATTTAACACCTCTTATCTTTATCCAAACCTCTTCTTTATCGTATATACCTCTCCAGCTATCCTTACCCGGATAAAAATCCCTACCAAAATTAAAAGTAACATCTACCCCTATATCGTTCAATTTCTTTATTAACTCATCTGACCTTGCCTTCTCTAATTCATCGAGATTAAGTCTGCGGAGGCTACTATTGTATGGACTAAATACACGGCCATTATATTTTGCTGTTTCTTCTATTTCTATAAGCTCCAGCTGAGCCATCCTTATCTCAAAATTCAATTGATTTATGTACATAAAATCAAATCCATCGAACTTGCCTCCTTTATCTTCAGCCTTTGCTTTACAGTTATCATCAGCATAATTTATAAATGTCCTTGGGTCTAATCCTTCAAAATCCTCAGGATATGCCGCAATCAAGGAAATAATCCATGCCTGTGTATCTGTTGAAGCCGTATAATCAATACTTTCCTTTCCTGCCGTGCCTCCTATGTCTCCTTTCTTAAATCTACTTATATCTCGTATACCTCTTACCAGCCTGCCGAATACAAGGCCAAAAAATCCATCATCCTCTAAATATAATCCGCCGCCGCTTATGGGCGCTCTTAAAAGATTTGCTATTTGTTTGGCAGCGTCCCTGTATCTCTGGCCATCTGCATCAGGTATCTTTTCACCTAAATATCTGAAGAGTACATAAAAATCAATGTGATGCTCGGTAGAGGCCGTATTTCTATTATCAGGGCCTAATGGAATTATAAGCGCAGGCAGAGGCATATTATTCACAAATACTGTATGTCCTTCTCCTAACGCAAGCAATGAATCTGCCTTATCTTTAAGGTAATCTATCTTTTTATTATCCGGGTCTCCATTCTTCTCTATATCATGCGCCAACCATATAGCTTCCCATGCATTAGGGCCGTTTACGTTTGGATTGTCCTTTTCCTCGCTTTCGTGTGTCTCTACATTAAATGCATTGTATAAAAGGCCTTTGTTTCTTTGTCTATCCTTACTCATTACAAAATCTCTTAGCTTGGCCAGGCGATCAGGATCTTTTCCTGCATAGACATTGAGTATGCCTTCAAGAGATAAGTCGAATAAAAATTCCAGGCGGCCCAGCCAGCCTGATGCGCCAAGATAACTTCTGGATAAAAATGTCTTTACACCTGTAACTAGATCAATCCTGGCAGTATCTCTTTGTTCCAGGGCCAATTCAGGATCAATGCTATGACTTGCCCTATTTTCATCAGTAACCTCTGGTTTTATCCTTATCATATTTCTTTCTATCATCTTTTCGAATCTTTCAGCCCTCAACTGCCTATCAACCCATGTAGGATCACCCTCTGGCATCTCATATGCCTGTCTATTCTTTACATATGGATAAGGGGCCTTATCACCCGGTTCAATGACCATGGTCTTATAATGCTGCACTGCCCTTCTAAGTTTGCCATCCTTATCTAATCTTGGATCATCGTCCTCTAATCTCGCATCAGCGCCCCTTGCATCCATCTCTTTGGTATATTCTTTGAATCTCTGTATCAGGACAAGGTCCTGCTTATCTATTATTCCTTCCAGCCTTTTAATTAAGGCAGTCTCGCCAAACTTATCCAATTCAGCGCGTCTTACAGAACTATTATGCAAAGGTTCATATGCCAACTTTACATCCATCAGCATGTTACCTTTTATATTCAGGGTCTGATTTCTGCCAAGAGGATTTATCCCTAAGATTCCTAACTCTACTGCCTGTCTTCTGCCTTTCCCTTGAACTGCCTGTCTTCTGCCTTTCTCGTCATCGAACAATATGCCCTTGGCATTATCTCCCCACACCACTACCTTTTGATATGAGCGCTCGATATTCGTAGCTTCAATATAATAGTGATAGGTTATGAGCTGGAAGCTTGTCTTTATTGACGTATAAGGCGCTTGGCCTCTTGCAATTCGTCCTTCCAGTCCAGGGTCTGTCCTTTTATAATACAATACCCATGCATCTTTGATTTCCTCTACATCAGCTAACTTTCTCAATGTCTTAGACACCTTATCATATTCATAATATTCCCTTCTAAGGCCTTTTCGAGGCTTAAGCCCGGCTTCAAGCTCTTCCTTGGTAATCATGCTATATTCTACATCGAATGCAATACATGGTATCTTCTTTCCATTTATATCTATTAAGCGAGTCCTGCCATTATCAACCTCTTTATACCTTTCAAAGAATATCCTGATATCTTCGTATCTAATCCTGGCGCCTTCGGACAGCTTGAAATCTGACCACGCCATCCTGCCATGTAACAGGTCAACATATTGCCAGTGGAATTCCTCAGGAGGCGTCATGATCATCCTGGATTTGAATATCTTGAGGGCTGATTTGACCTCATCATCGTTTTCTGTCTTGCCCTTTTCAAATAATTGATCGAGCTCTGCCTTTGCATCCAATACACCTTGATTAATGCCTTCTTCTTTAAAGGCGCCGTTTATAAAGTAACAATATAGATCAAAGACCTTTTGATAATTTTTGGTAGTAGCTACTGCCGTAAGCAGGTTCTTATAATACTCTGCCCCTATGAGCTGGGCATAGTCGCTTCTTAAGGCCTTCTCCTCCTCAGGGGTAAAATCTTTTATCTTGTCGGTATCTGTCAGTAAATTAAAGAGTGTTTCTATATAACCCTCTCTCTGTGCCGGGTTATCCTTCTCTCCTGGTTTTCCTGAGATCTTCCAGTCAAGTGTTGTTATTAATTTCTTTAGGCTTATCTTCTTTCTTGTATCTTCTTCAAACTCTTTCCTAATTTTCTGACTCAAGTCCTTTTCTTCAATACCTAATTCATCAAAAATCTTTCTGATCTCCTCTGTAGTAGCAAGTTTTTCTTCCTGAGACTCTTCTTCGACTTTAGGTATAGCGGGTTTTTCAGGCGCTTCTTTTTTTTCTTCGACTTGCTCTATAGGGGCCTTATAGGCCTTCAAGAATGCCTTTGATTCTTGTCTTCTTAAATATTCTAATGTTTCTGCGCTTGGCTCATTAATATTAAGTGCTACCTCGCCCTTTAGAACCAAATTCCTGCGAATTTCTCCTAAGAAGTCCTTGTCTTTATAGGTAGAAGCCGAAATCTTAAAGCCAAGGGCCTTCCATACGTCTGCATAAAAAGAGGCCCCAAAGCCATGCCCTATAGTAGTATATAGATCGCCTGTAGTCGTTGTAAATCCAGGTTCTCCAGAGCGCTTTGAGGCATTAAGTAACAGCCCGCAAGTTGCCCTCTCATTGGTAATGCCAAAGGTGTATGCCATATCACCTCTGTTCGTGCCTCCTACTACCATTATCAGGTTCTGACCATAGATTTTCTTAGCAGCCTCAAGTCTTCCTACCAGGATAGTTTTATAGTCTTTCGGGGCAGTTACTGTAAGGCCTCCTTGTAATGTTATGCCTATGCCCGGTATCTTGATATTGTTGGCTGTTATTGGGAAGGCTATGCCAAGTTGTTTACCGTTTTCATCATTCAAGACAAATGACTTAAGGGAGAATCCAAGATTTACATCAGCAATCTTTAAATCTTTAGAATATTTAAAGCCGTATTCTCTAACATTCCGTCCTTCTCCGGGCGTAAATCCATTGAAAGATTTATATCTGTCGCCAAGGCTCTGTGTGACATAGACCTCTTTATTGTCCATCACAATAGCTAAGCTGACCTCAGCCCTATCTCTGTCTTCAAAATCAGCGCCGCCCTGAGTAAATGCATTTATATATAATGCTACAACACAACCTGTGCCTGGTACTTGAGCTTCTGCGCCAATCTTACCGCCCCAGATATAGCTCTGTATCTCTTTATCTGCCTTATCAAGTTTGGCTAATTCAGCCTTGACTTTCTCTATCTCATCATCTAAAGGTACATATTTATCCTCGTCTCCGCTATATATCTTATCCATGATATCTTTATCTCTATACCACTCAAGCTGCTTTAGATAACCATCCAAACAAGCCTTTTCCTCTTTTATATTTGCAAACAAAGGATTTTGTAGTTTTGCTAAACCACCCATGCCATATTTAATGAGAAAATCTGCCTTATCTGCGCTTACGCCTTCCCATCTAAATAGGACTGTAGGCATTACGTTACCATCTGGATGGACATATTCTATGCCAGCAAGAAGAATACCCTGAGGCATTACCTCTTCCTGCTCCTCTGGATAACCTAATGTCCTTAACAATAGCTGTTGTTCCAACGTCTGTCTTGGTGTCAACCCGGTTCCAAACATCTCTATAAATTTAGAAACATCGGGTAGAGTGGACGGCTGAGAAACAGCGGGTACAGCAGTATACCACCCTTTCATCAACTCTTCGAGTATACGCAGGAACTTAAGGCCCCTGTCTTTCATGTCTATTGCAGTCTGAAGTCTTTCTGCTATCTTGGCCTTGTCTTCTGCGATCCTCTTCACTCCGCTCACTAAACTGATAAGATATGTATCGCCGCCATCCTGCCAGATATAGGAGTTAGTCACTGCATCGCGATATACAATCTCGTCCTCAGGTATATTCAGAAATTCGTCGTACATCCTCCTGCCGGTAAATATCTTTGTCTGGTCCGTATTAAGATCGAGCCTTATCACGCAATCTCTTGATTGACCAAGCATCAATGCCATGCTATTTCTGTCTGAGGCCTGAAGAAGCCTTAACTGCATCTTTGGAGCAAGTAAACCATACTCTATAAGATGGCCTTTTTCATAGCCAATTATGTTACCCTGATCATCCTTGTCACAAATAACATTGCCCTGCGAATCCTTCTTCTTTAAATAAATAGCGCCGGTTTCTTCATCTTTAAATACATCTCCTGGTTTTGGCAAATCTTTGTAAGTATTAAATATCTTAACCCATCCACCTCCGAGATGCTCTACGCCCCATAGTGTTAAACCTCGTAGATACTTCCCTGGTTCAAACATGGGAATCTCTTCGCCTGCAAAGGATGTCATGCTGTTTACAGATACATGCTGGAATAATGTAGCGGCCTGTCTATTAATGTATTCTATCAATGCCTTAATATCATCCTTTGCCTCAGCCTTTCTATAGTCATTGAAATTGGACTCGATTATCCTATCCGAGTCTTTTTCAAATATCTCACTAACAGGCCTCCCCGCCAGCTCGATCTCAGAAACAACCCTGTATTGCACGCCTCTACCCTCGCTATACCCTGCCTTTACTGCAAATTCTGCATTGGTATTTATATAAGCATACGTCCTATCGATAATTCCTTCTTTCTTATATTTGATGTATTTCTTATTCGTTCGTATATCGTCCTCTGTGTCCGTATCACGCTTCCAGCCGGCAGTTGAATCATAATCCCAAATCTCAATCTCATCCTTGTCCTTATCCGGCTGGCAAATTACCCTTGAAACAAAATTATCTCTATCGCGATAAATAGCCCTGATCTTACCCTTGAATTCCTTGCCTTCTATTGTTCCCTCGCCCTCATAGATTATCTCTTTTATTGCTTTAAGCTTATGCGTAAGTTCTTCGGATTCTATTGTCCTCTGGGCCTTTAACCTGAGCGCATTCTGGCCGCCCACTATCTCATGCGCTCCTAAGCTGAGCGCGCCTTTCAAGGTCTCGAGTTTGTCCTGGATTTCAGGGGCATTTATATCTACTACACTTAAAGGCACAATAACTGTCCTGATCTCTAATTTTCCTTTCTCGTATTCAAGGACCTGAGATGTTGTTAATCTGTCTTTGCCATCGCTCGTATACGCAAATACCCTCTGCCTGCGATACCACTGTTCCATTGCATGCTGTTCATCACCAACAGTCCCATCATCATTTATACTAAACATCTGGAAGTCACCGCTTCTAAACCAATCTTTGTATTCAAAACGTAGGCCCGTCTTATATCTAATGTCCTTACCTTCATCTTCTCCCGAGGTAGGCCTAAATAGCAGCTTACCTTTTATAGCTGCCTCTACCATAGCTTTATAATCATATCTAAATTCCATAACCGGATATGGGTCTACGCGCTTATCTCCTTTTGTGGCAAGCTGTAAAATGCCTGTCTTTTCATCGTCCACTCTATCCTGATTAAGCTGTTCCTGTTTAGGCGGGATGTATTTATCGATCACTGTCTCAGTAAATCTACCACGTAACTGCTTCTTATCAGGCGGCGGTGGCGTGCCTGAAACCTCGGCCTGCTGTGTCTGCGGCGCCTTAGGTTCGATCTTTATCTTTCCAGCGTCTATCAGCCTCCTCGCCTTTCCAGTAAAAACAGGTAATCCTAAATCTTTCTCAGTCTTGTGTTCATCCTTAGTATCTGCAAGGGCAGTATCTACGCCTCCAGCCTTCTCAGCCCTTGCATATATTTCACGGATCTCCCCCTTTAAATACGCAATCCTACTAAAATCATAGTCTATGAGCTGCCCTGCAATCTCAATATCCTTTTCACTGAGCTTTCCATTTTTGAAACTCTCTATAAATGCCCTGCGTTCAGTTATAAGATTCCCTAAAGACTTTAATGCGCCTTCGAGTTTATGCTTCTCGATCTCAGCTTCTAGTTCCATTACCCTTGTCTCTGCCAACCCTGACAGCAGTCCTTTCTCCTGTTTTGTCAATGTATGGCCTTGTTTTAGAGATGATATTATATGAGAACGGCCTGTCTTTAAAATATTCCCTTCTATTAAGGTATTTGCAACAAACAGATATTCTTTACTAACGACCTTCCTTGATTCTAAATCGTCCACTAACTCGTTCAGGAACTGCCTGTAGGTCCTTGCCTTTTCTAACTTCCCTTCTTCAACACTTCCAGTCTCAATGACATGCCCAATCTTTCTGATTTCTTCATCAGCAAAACCTGATAATATCTCGATTTCTTTCCCGGCTAATGACTGGCCATTCTCCAGCCTATCCATCAGCCTGTCTAATCTGCCTATCTTTGCGTATCTCTCATATGATGAATTTACATTCTCTATGTGCTCTCCTATATTCATGACATCGCTATAACTAGGCGCATCTTCTCCCATAAGAGAATCATATATTAAACTACCTGGATCAAATCCTAAAGGCGCAAACACATCCTGGACGATCATGTTGCCTATGCCCATAACACTTGTTTCATGACCTTCTATCCTGTCAATCAACTGACCTGTAAACTTAAAGCCTAATACTCCATCAAAACGATGTGATAGCCCGGTTAAGCCATCTACTTCAGGCCCTACTAAAGCAATGTGCCAGCCTGATGTAAAACCCTGGCGGAAAATGAGCCTGTCTTTCACTGCATGGCCTCGTGAACGCAATAGGCCCTTTTCTACTTGCTGAGGTATGCGTGATGTAAATGTCATACCTATTATAGGCAACACAGCTGAGAGCCTTGCCCTGTTCTGGTCCTTAATTAATTCATTGACCCTCTGTTCATAACTGGACCTATTTATAGGCTCGATCTTTTTCTCAAGATGAGCAATGGCATAGCTCAAGTAATATCTGGCATTCCTCTTTGAAAGAAATCCTGTCTTGTCATAATTTATAGATTTAGTATCCAACGCTGTCCTTAACATAGCTATTGCCTTTATCAGCTCTTCCTGTGAAAGCAAGGGCGCCTCTATCTCTTTCATGAAGTTAAGGATCTCCAAAAATTCCAGCCTCTTTATCCTTGGCCCTTTCCAATCTGGATCAAAGGCCTTTTTAGTAAGATCTTCCGTTAAGAGCGTTGTCTTGTGATATTTATAATACTGCGGGATCAGTCCCAAAAAGCCCAGCATATAAGCGCCGCCCAAATTAGGTATAGTGAAAAACTTCTCCAGATACCCCCACGAGAGGATAGTACCTATAATAGGCACATCTGCTAAGATGCCTGCAAAAGGACTGATAAAGCTGAACTTCATCAGCAGGGGTACTCCGCCAAAAGGTACGCCTAATAGACTCAGTATGCTCACAATAGCTGCTGCAAGGATTGCCCTGCCAATAGTAGAACGGATCAAGAGGCCGCCGCGTTCCTTTATCCATATAAACGTTGCGCGAACAGGTATTGCGCCAAAGGATCGCCACACCAAGGACGTCATGAACTTAGCCCCGGCAAATCTGGACTTTTCTTTAATGCGCGACTTCCTTATCTCAGCTATAATGGCCACTCTTAAGGCCATCTCTAATTCGCTTTCGCTAAGGAACCATTTATTGCGTTTAAAAAATCTATAGTTTATCAGGGGATCCATTGCACACATTGCGAAATTATACATTATGTAGAATAGCCTGACAGGCCCGTATTTGCCTCCAAAATTAGCAAACTTGCTTTCCTCCCGGAAATGTTTATTCAGCTCTGTCATCTTCGTAACATTGGAATCCTCGACTGAATTAAAGATACCTATCAATTGATCTAACCTGAATTTCTCTATCTCGCTTCCGAACTGCATATACAGCACAGGCTTTTCTACTTTAATCCACTCTCTTAAATCCTGTGCTATAAAATTCTTTAAGACACCTATCTTAAGATTTCTCTTGCTCCTGCGATCCCTTCCCAAGACCTCGATCCCACCAATGCGGTTTCTCCTGATTACTATACCGCTCTCCAGCTTTTCCTTCTTCCATCCAAGGATCTTTCTGATGACCTTTACCTTATTTCCATAGTGCCACAATAATCTGGAACCCATTATGATTATAAACAGGCCAGCTGTTATAGCAGTGAATATATCCCAGAATAAGTTTCCAGTTCCTACTGCGGCATTATCTAATAGGCCCTTGGCTGCTGCTTCATAGAATTTTAATCCAAAGCTCCATATAAACTTAACTGTGTACCATGTAAATAATCCACCTATTGCCCCGCCAATAATCTTTAGCCATAACCTCTCTCCTGATGCAACAGTAGGACGGGCGCCCGCAGCTATCTTTTCCTCGACTACTTGCGGGGGCAAGGCCGAATCGACTGGCATATGGGCGCCCGTGTTCTTTGTCTTAAACAATCTCTCTCCTGAAGCAAGGTGCTCGACCCCTGATATATCTTCACGAGATTTCCTCCAAGACCTGCTGCGCATCAACCTATCAATGAGCCCTGGATATTTCCTGATGAAGTCCATGACGGGTTTCTTGGTAGGATCATCTATCCTCATCCATTCCAATGTCTTTAAGGCCATCAACGCATTGTAGGCCTCTATAGGCCTATCTTCGATCCAGCCTTCAAATATAGATATTTTTTCGTCACGTATAACGCCTAATACGTTATCTAACCTTATCGGATTGGCGGAAACAAACTTCCCTGACTCCTTTTCTCCTACACTGAAAGCAAAATATTCATCCATTATGGATTTAAATTCGCTAGGCCCATCTTTAAAGAATCCCGCAGGGATATTTCTTTCAATCTTTCCAGATAATAAATTGTCAAGTTCTATAGGAAGGGCCCTCTTTGGGTGTCTTTCTAAATTGTTAAGATAATGGCTCAGGACCGTAGCAAATGCCTTATAACCTTTCAACTCCGGCATTGATAAAAGTCTCACGACTTCTGCCCTGATTTCCAGATTGCCCTTGCGAAGCACTATGAACAACCCGTCAATGCGCCTTTCTTGAGTCAACATTTCAACAGCCTTGGCAGAATTCTTCCTGATTATCTCACTGAGGGTCCAGATTATAGCGTGATTCAGCTCTTTATTGCCGGCCGTTAACAACACCATTAATTCAGGTATTGCCTTTTCTGAGCCTATGACTCCTAAGAGATGAATTAGATTCAAGCGTTCCTGGGGCTTAAGATTGATCGATTGTAATTTATCGAATACCTTTGAGAAAACATCATATCCAATGGCTTGAAAGACATACAGTATCTGAAACGCGTCTTCAAGAGCAGGATGCATACGACTCTCTGAAATCAATGGTATTAATGCCTCTACAATAGAATCCCTTTCCTCTGGTTCCAGAACTTCTGAGAGTTCCCGTACTTCTGAAAAACCCTTGTTTTGAGCTGTCTGAAGGTCGCGAATATTATTTAACGTATCCTCGCTAATCCCTTCAGGAAGAAGCAGATCTATTTCTTCAACTAATATAGAATCCTCCAGAGGTTTCCTTTTGATTCCCTCTAAGAGGTCACTAACATTGACCCATTTCTGTGTAATATTTTGGGGAATGTCCTCTATCCTGGTAATTTTCCTGTAGTTATCTATAGCCTTATTTATCTCTATCGCTGCAGCCGTGGCCCCTGTGTCATG
>JAHIPS010000115.1 GCA_018902915.1 Candidatus Omnitrophota bacterium
CGGGTCCACAACACCGCGAAAAGTATCGCAAGCCTTCCACGCTACCGCGTTTATTTCATCCTGATTCGTTTTACCATTAGCCATAAATAACCTCCTTATAATTACTTTGAAATCACGCTTAGTAGTTGAGCCAAAATAAGCGCATGTTTTCTTTCTTTTATCGCCTCTACGAGATCCTGTTCTCTTTGATGCAGTTCATAAATCTTTGCGATCTTTTCTTGAGTCTTTAGATCCGGAATAACGACTTCGAGTTCACTCAATAACTGTTTATTAATTACCTGTATGCGCGTGCCGCCAGCATTTCTGTCAAAGTAGATTTGAGCCGGTCGCTGATTGAGGTACCATGCCAAATATCCCGGCAGCACATCCGCTTTATTTATACTAATGATAAAATAATGCGCGGTCGCTATAGTGTTAAGTAGCTGCTCTTTAACAACCGCTGAAACAGGTTTATTCGTCTTTGCCTTAAGAAGGACATCGCCCACAGCAAGAAAATTCTCTGAATCGATCTTGTCTAAACTGATACGTTGAAGTTCGCGCGAATTAATAACACCACGATTGTTAACATCCTTGAGCTGTATAACTCTCACATTCCCCTCTTTATCGGACTTTATACCTTCTTTAAAGAGGTAGCCTGATTTTATTTCTGCGATTTGCGATATTCTCTTCTTCATATGTAATCTTTTTCCTTAGCGTTCACATAACTTTATATCACATCAACATATTTTTGTCAAGAATTATTTTAGCGTCTACATAACTCTAAATAATAATACGCCTTTGTTTACAATAAAGCTGAACAACAAATAAAGAATTATTGTAGTAATATTGTAAGAACTGAGGGGTAAATCTGGTAAGAGATAGCCAACTCTGGTAAGGTCTAGAAATTGTTTTAGCCAGGCTGTAAACCTTGACTTTATAACCTTCAATTTCACGGTTTTCGATACCGATTTCCCATGCCTTAGGCGAAAAACGGTAAAACTTTACAGGAGGATATTTAATCTTATTGGCACGCTTTTGGCACGCAAAGTGTCAAAATTTAGTCCAAAATGGCTATGTAACTGGAGGTAACTGATCTGTGGAGTTTTTTTAGGTGGATAAATGAGATTTTGGGGTGGTGTGTTTTGGAGATTATAAGATAAAAAGCAAAAATATAAAAATAGAAATTACTTTCTTTAACGAAACTGAATCTCTAAATGGGTCCCTGTAGCTAAAGCTACCTTCTCTAAAGTACGAAGGCTATGTCCCATGTAATCGCCTCCCTCTAACCTAGCGATGGTGGCTTGACTGGTGTGAATTTCTTTAGCCAACTCTTTTTGAGTTAATCCTTGTTTCTGTCTAAGTTTGGCAATCTTATACCCTAAAGCTAATCTTCGGCCTTCTTCTTCGTAGAATTTCTTGAAATCCTTGTTCTTGAGTTCCTCTTTTAAGACATCTTGGAAATCCAAAAGTTTCTTAGCCATTGTAAACACCTCCTATAATTCAAATTCGCCTTGATGATATCGTAGAATAAAATCTTTTACTGGGTAATCTCCTCTGCGAGTTGGATAAAATTTAATTTTATACATCTTCCCCTTCCAATAAAAGTATATATCAAATTTGATATATTGTCAAGCCAGAAATGAAAAATTTAGACTCTCTTTTTACTTTTTATCTCTCATATATCAAAAAATTCCGGCATAGGCCGCCTAAACACTCCAAATTTCCTCGAAACTTTTTTATTTTCGCCCTTGACATCTATGCACTATTATGGTATCATTGTAGTGTCACAAGAAGGGTTAATCTAATGCGAGGAGGGGTGAGTAAATATGAAAAAAATTACTAAAAAAATATCATGTTTATCAGACAAACAATGTGATGGCCATCTAATCCTTAAACACATTGATCACACAATAAAACTCAAAAACAGAACTGTCATAGTCCCTGACGTCGAAGTTTGGGAATGTGATAAGTGTGGGGAGCGTTTCTATACATATGAAGCTTCTAAAAAAATAGATCTCTACAAAGAGTATTCCGGTAGGCTTATGCTTCGCATAGAACCAGAAATCCATTGGAAACTAACTAGAATTGCCAAAAAACACCATCGTTCCCTCAATCAAGAGGTCAATCATTTACTAGAGAATACTCTAAAGTAACAAAACAAAATACGTCCCAAACCTTCTCCGAGCGTCGCAAAAGTATTACTTTTGCGACTAACCTTTGGTTACAATCTCTGCAGCTCTTATTAGATACTGGTGACTACCAGGCATGATAGGAATACATGGGAGATTATCTAGACCTATTATGGAAAGAGTTGCTGGTTCGAACTCGAAGCCAGACAATATTAACTCTTCACGGGCCCAAATAGAAAAATTTATATCTATTCCATTATCAATGCAAAAATTTCTAAAATCCTTTAAAGTTCAACATAATTTAGACAAAAAAACAGTCTTCTTTCGGCTGAATTTATTGCTTATTCCGTTAACAAAAGTATGCCTCAAAAGCAACCTTATTGCAAGATAAAAATTTTTTCCTTTTTTGACGATAACTATATGAGCGAAGGCCTTAGGCGGAAGGGAAAATGCGAGAACATTGAAATTCCATACAATAAATTATTCCAGATTATTCGATACGCGGGTGAGGACTTGCTCTTCTACGAAGATGCGGGCCTTGGCTCGGAGGGCAAGGGCTATACTGTCGCTGGGCCGCGCGTCTACTTCTTCGAATCTTGAGTCTATCTGAAGGACCAGCTTTGCAAAGAATGTATTCTGCTCAAGCTTTGTAATAACTATCCTGTCAAGCTTGGCGCCGAGCTTTGCTATAGTGGAGACTAAAAGATCATGGGTCATGGGCCTGGGCGTGGTCACACCGCTTATCTCCATCTTTATAGAGGTGACCTCCATTATGCCTATGACTATGGGCAGGAATCGATCGCCTTCCTTCTCCTTGAGAACGATAACCTGCTCTCCCCTGTTCTCATCTATCCTTATTTTATTCAATTCCATTTCTACGATTGCCATAGTATGAAAAGATTATCATATCCTCTACTCATTGTCAAGAAAATCGCCTTGCGGCGATAACTTTCGAGCGATTTTCGCCGTCCCCCCTGCTTTGTTTTCGACCTGTCCCCGCGATTAGATTTGCACCAGCAAATCTGCGGGGAAGAAAACAAGGGGGGACAATATAATTTCCTATGCTATCAAGCAACTAGACTTTTAAAACTCGCCCATCTTCTTTAATCGCAGCAGAAATTTTTCATAAACCTCTAAATCTCTCCTGATCCCTACTTTTACAACTAACACCTCTATCCTGTCTTTTATTATCCTGTAGATAACTCTATAGTCTCCCGCTCTTAACCTCCAGTAGCCATGGAGTCCTCCTGAAAGGGCCTTGCCGTATTTCTCAGGGTCAATACGTAATTTCTTTGCTATCTGTTTTACTATCCTCTTCTGGCTTTCTGGGTCTATTTTTTTAAAATCTTCTTTTAAGACAAGTGGATGGAATTTTACACTCCACATTAAATAAGCCCTATCTTTTTTGACAACTCTTCTAAAGATAGATACTTTGCCTTAGGGGTGGATTTTTCTCTTTCTTTGGCGAGATAACCAAGGGCCTGATCTTCTATCCATTCAAAAACCTCTTCCATCTGCTTGTATTTCTTAAGGGACAAAAGCACTGCAACAGGCTTGTTGCGACGTTCTATTATTACCTTATGGGTCTTTAGCTCATTAAAAATCTCTTCTGCCTTCGTACGAAACTCAGATATGCCTACTAAGGCAGTATCTTCTTTTACTATTATCATGAGAATCCCTCCTTCTACCTAAAAGCATACCCTATGTACATTGAATTGTCAATTGAATAGTACATTAATTAGTACATTTGTTTAAAGATAGCATCTATTCTCTCAAGGGCCTCTTCTGCCTCTCTGCTCAATGCTTCTCCAAACTTATTAGACTTTGGATTTATGCCGAGGATGTGGATATCTGCCTTAGTGGATGATTTGAGATACTCTATCAGAAGCTTAGGAGATACATCGTGCGTCGAAATTTTACCTGTGCGCAGGTCATCGCCTGTAAATAGTCTTATCTCGCCTGGTACGCCATCAAAAATGACAGTATCGACGATAAGAATAGTATCTGGATTCAGTCTCTTTATAACACCTGTATAATTCTCAGGTGTAACGCCCGCATCAATCACCTCGTAAGGGACCTTTTCCTTTAGATCACTAGCCACGCGAGGCCCAATGCCATCATCTCCCCTGTCTGGATTTCCTAGACAAAGAATAACGACTTTACCCTTTAGGATATTTTTTAAATTAATCATGCTGAAGGCTGATAGTTGACAGCTAAAAGCTTACTATGTATTTAACGTAATCTCTCTTCTGCACTTTGGACAGAGTATCTTTATGCGGTCTGGGCGGGTTAGGTCGTCGGATTTTTCAACATTGAGGTATGATAATTTAAGGTCTTTTAAGGTAGATAAATAAGAAGTGGGGCTCGAGTATGCCAGCGGACCTAATTTTTTTGAAACCCATACCAGGTGCTCTTTTGCGCCTACCATGCAGCCGCATCCTTCGCATAGCACCAGTTCTTTCTCAACAGAGTTCACTGCATCATTCCTGTCAAAGACTGACAAGTCATCCAGTTTATTGGTCTGTTTCACACCTTCTTTGGTAATACAAGCAGCCTGACACTGGCCGCAGAATATACAGCTGTCATAATGTATCTCAAGTTTTCGCCTGGGCGGATCTGAGTCTAAATCATCCGTCTTCTTTATACAGCCTGAAGTGCAGACCTCGTAACACGCGCCACAGCCTACGCAATCATCGTCGTGATACACAGGCTGGCCCCTGTATCGCTTCTCAGGAATATGCGGCTCAAAAGGAAATTTCGACGTATACGGCCCTTTGACCACTGCTTTTATTGCTTCAATTAATTCACGTATCTTAGGATATCTCATGATGTTCCCGTATACCGTCGTCCGTCGTCCGTCGTCCGTTACGGAATACGATATATTAATTCCCATCCTCCGCGTACCTATCCACTACGCTCTTCTCCCACAGCTTTACGCCGGCCTTGTGGGCAGCACGCGCAAGGGCATGCGCGGATACCGGTGATGTCAGTGCCAGAAATACCATGCACAGAAGCGCCTTTATGCCTGCTGCTGCCAGGCCATGGATAAGAAAGGCGCCGAACAAGATACTGCAGGTCCCGAGTGTTATGCACTTGGTAGATGCCTGAAGCCTGTTATACACATCAGGAAGCCTTATAAGCCCTATGCATCCGACAAAATCAAAGAAAAGCCCTATGGATATAAAAACTAATCCTATTATTTCAATCATTAATTACCTTTCTATTTATGCACAGATTATCTGTGTATAATCAATCATCTAATGACTTCCCTTCCAAAAATTTTGCCAGTGCAAGCGTTGCTATAAAACTCTGCAATGCCCATGCTATTCCAATATCAATATACCAGCTTCTTCCTGTTGAAATCCCCATGATGGCACAAAATCCCACGATCAATACGCCCAGCATGTCCAAGGTAACAGCCCTGTCTGCTGCAGTAGGGCCTTTTGCAATCCTGTATAAGCACAAGACACAGGAAAAGAGAAGTATATAAAATGCTCTTTTTAAAAAAGGTATGTATGGCAAGTCTTTGTGGAACAAGATTGATAATGGATAAAATAATATCACTGCTATTACAGCAATAATAACTATCGCGCCTAAAATATACCTGATCCTCATTCGAATATCCTCTTTAATATCTTTTCAAACTTCTCTACTATCAATTTTGTTGCCTTATTTATATCTTTATCCTTTACCTCGATCCAGTGGATATACAAGTATCCATTTTCCTTATCCACGTCCACAGTCAGAGTCCCTGGCGTAAGCGTGATAGAATTTGCCAAAAATGTCAGGGCTGTATCTGAAGTAAGAGTTGTCCTCACCTTTACTATGCCTGGATGTATTGGCAGGTCAGGGTGAATCACCCTGTATGCTACATCAATATTTGCCTTAAAACATTCCCATGCAAAGATCGGAATATAATATAAAAACCACAGATATCGTCCTGGATGCGCAAAGAGATGTGTCCTCTTTACAAAAAAGTCTCCTGTCAAAAATACCACAAGGGCTGAGACAAAGACGCCTACGAGAAGATGCTGCCAGTCAGGTATCCAGTTTAGAAGGGCCCATGCTACAAATCCAAATATGAATAAAACAATTTTTCTACTCATCCTACCTCAATGCAGCGAATACGTCTTTGGCATATTCACTGCCTGCTAACACTGCATCTCTGGCTGGCCCCAAGAAAACCTTAGATACGTCAGGCAATAATAACAACCCGCCTGCTACGCATATAACAGCCAAAACTATCATGGATAGTTTCATAAAAAATGGCGCTTCCTTTATTTGATTCAACGTACTTTTTAATTCTCCAAAAAAGGCGTATCTCTGAACCTTCATAAACGATGCCAGTGTCAGGATGCTTCCGATAACTGCACAGAATGCAAATGCAAAATGCCCTGCCTCTACGCATGCGGCTATAATAATCATCTTACTCCAGAACCCATTAAAAGGCGGAATACCTGCAATG
Source organism: Candidatus Omnitrophota bacterium (assembly GCA_018902915.1). Taxonomy (GTDB): domain Bacteria; phylum Omnitrophota; class Gorgyraeia; order Gorgyraeales; family Gorgyraeaceae; genus JAHIPS01. The sequence goes on from JAHIPS010000115.1 coordinate 6,574, forward strand.
GACATGGATGCGATTAAAGAAGTGTTAGCAGTAACTCCCATCTTTTCCCTGAGGCCGCCCATTTTTTCCAGGTCCCTTGTGCCAACAGCATATTCCACTGCGCCTGAATTTAAGAACAAAAGTGATTTAAATACCGAGTGATTCAAAAGATGAAACAACCCTCCAAGTATTCCAAGCGGAGTGCCCAATCCTATGCCAAGTATTATATATCCGACCTGACTGATAGAATGATAGGCCAGGAGTCTTTTAAGATCCCACTGCCCAATAGCAAGAATTACACCGACCATCATTGACAATACACCCAGCACCATCATAATAGATAAAATCTTCGGCTCTGCGCCTAATACGCTAAAAAATATCCTTATAAGGGCGTATATGCCCAGGGATTTAATAAGCACTCCCGAAAGCATTGCTGATATAGGCGCAGGCGCGGACGGATGCGCGTCAGGAAGCCATGCATGAAACGGGACAAGGGCTGACTTTAAGCCGAATCCCATAAGAAACAACACGCTTGCCAGTAAGACTATACAGGAAGCCCCTTTCCTTGCTATCTCCATTGACATGTCTGCCATGTTTAATGTAGAGGTAAAACTATATAAAAAGACGATTCCTAAAAGTATAAATGAAGAGGCAACAGTGCCCATAACTGCATATTTGAAAGACGCTTCTAATCCCTCATGCTCTGTGCCAAATGCCACCAGGGCATAGCTGGAGATGGCAGCGATCTCGAGGAATACATAAAGATTAAACATGTCTCCGCTTATAACCACGCCGTTCATGCCAGCTATCATCAATAAAAACAGGCAATAGAAATTCCACTTCTCAGTGTATTTCTCCATGTAATTTATAGAATAGATGCTTATAAAAAACGCAATTACATTTACTGTGACAAGCATAAAAGAAGTCAGCCCATCCATAACCATTGAAATGCCTATAGGAGGCGCCCATCCGCCTACCTTGTATACAATCATGCCGCTGTCTTTAATCAGGAATACAGAGTACACTGAGATGACAGCAAGAAACAGTGTAGCAATGCTGGAAATGATGTCAGAGAATCCCTTTATCCTCTTCCCTAAAAGAGAATTCACAAAGGCCGAGGCCAATGGGATTATTACAAATAGAGGCAATAAGTGGTTTGTCATGTTAATATTAATTTTTTTTATCCTTTCAATCTCCGTATCTTCGTAATATCAAATGTCCCGTACTTCTCGTATACCCTCATGGCAATGGCTGCTATCAATGCAGTTACTGCAAGGCCGATTACTATGGCAGTCAGGACAAGCGCCTGTGGCAATGGATCCACCATATCAACTATACTCTGGCCTGGAGAAAGTATGGGGGCGCGGCCACCCATCTTATAGCCCACGAGTACAAAGAAAAGATTCACTGCATACTCTATTATGGCTATGCCTATAATAATCTTTATAAGGTTTCGTTTTCTAAGTATGCAATAAAGACCTATACAAAATAATACAAGGCACAAAAAATAAACGCTCATTTTTCTTCTTCCTTCTTGTCAATCTTCAATAAAACTAAAATAACAACAATCATAAAAAGGCCTGACCCTACCTTAAAGGCTATGGCAATATTTGATAAAGGCATGGTGCCTGCGCTGAAGAGCTCGAATGGCTCGCCCTTCATGCCAAAATTCAAAAAGAAATAGCCGCTCACCATGCCAAGGATGGCAATGGTAAGAAACATAATCGCGCCCAGACTCTCGAAGAAAGATGCTGCCTTTTGATTTATCCTTTTAAATGCAGCCTCTTTTCCGAATGCAAGCATTATGTGGATAAAGCTGAGCGCAATGATCACGCCGCCTGCAAAACCTCCGCCAGGGCTGATATGGCCATGCGATACAATGTAAATACCAAAAAGCAGTATCAGGCCCACTGTCAGCCGCGTAATCGTCTTTACTATCAATGTCATTCCTGGTTCTTGTGTATTCATTTCTTCCTGCCCGCTCTCCTCATGACAGCCAGGACAGCTACTACTGCTGTAAAGAGTATTGTGGCCTCTCCTAATGTATCATAAGCCCTGTAGTCCAGGACCACGCTCGAGACAAGGTTAGTAGCGCCGGTCTGCCTCAAGCCCTGATTCAAGAAAAACTGGGAAACTTTCATTATAGGCTTGCCAAACTGCGGCAGGTCTTTTATGCAAAAATATGCGAAACTAAGGAATACTATAAGAAAAACAAAGGTTACTATGGTATTAAAAAACCAGCGGCCGCTCGTAGAAAAGGGCAGATCCTTTTTTATAGTCGCCCTTATTAATATTATCACGCATAGGATCTCGACCACGAGCTGCGCAATCGCAAGGTCAGGGGCCTTGAGGATTAAAAATGCCAGTGATAGCCCAAGCCCTACAGTACCCAGGGCAATAACTGATGATAAAAGGTCCTTTGCCTTTACTGCTATCAGCGCGCCTATAATCATGAATATCAAGAGTATTTGAAGTTCTAACATAGTAAATACACAGTTATCTAACCAAGGTAAACAAAAGAACCATTATTCCCAATAAGCACCAAACAAGATATGTGGGCAACACGCCATTATGTAAAAATTGAAACACCCGAATAAAGGAAAATAATATTCTTTTCCCCTGCTCATAAATATCAAAGGCCTTTTTCTCTGCCTTATTGTAAATCGCGTTTATAAGAGGCATCTCCTTTATAGTATTATAAAACTCTGTGCCTGAAAGTCTCATATCTTTTGTAGCTTCCTCTCCGCCTATGTATGGGGCCGTCTCTCTTACTCCTTTAAAATTTCCGCATAGATATATGGCCAGGCCCACGACCAAACCTATTACTAAAAATGCCGTTGCTGCCAGAGAAGGCCATGTCCCAATAAAATGAAACCCTTCTGGCATGGCTGGCCCTATAAGATACTTTAGAGGAAGTATATATGCGAATACACCAAATGCAATGCACAATCCTGCCAATATTACTGGCGGAAGCCACATGGTTATAGACACTTCGTTCCGTTGTCCGTCGTTCGTATTCCGTATTCCGTTTTTACTTTTTCCGAGAAAGATTGCATGGAGAAGTTTTATAAATGAGGCAAGGGTCAGGGCGCTTCCGAACATTGCAGCCACTATACAAAATACCCACAGAGTCCCTCCTGACTTGCCTTTCTCGATCAAGCCCTGATACACCATCCACTTTGAGAAAAATCCATTAAAGGGCGGAACACCTGATATTGCAAATGAGGCCACAAGTGTAGTAAGGAATGTGACTGGCATAAACTTTGCAAGACCTCCTAAGGAATCCAGGCCTGAGGTCTTTGTTTTATATTCTACATTGCCGCCTGATAAAAATAGGCAACATTTATATATTGCATGATTTAGCATATGAAAAAGCCCGCCTGCTATGCCGATCGGATTGCCAGTGCCGATTCCCAGCACCATGTAGCCTACCTGGCTGACTGCATGATAACCTAACAGCTTCTTAAAATCGTGCTGGACAAGCGCCATCATTACTGCAGCCACTATGGTAACAGCGCCCACGACCATAAGAATGGCATAAGTATGGCTATCCAATATAAATACATTTAACACCAATCTTGCCAATAGATAGATTCCCAGGAGCTTGTCTAAACTCGCCGGCAAAAATGCAGTTACAGGGATAGGCGCCTCCTTTGCAGTGTCAGGTATCCATGTGTGAAAAGGCATTGCGCCTGCCTTTGCAAGCGCTCCCATTGCTATGAGTAAAAACGCCCAAAAGCTTACTGAGCTGTCTATTGCGATCTTCATGTTGCTTAACATCAAATCATTTGTGATAAACCACATAAGCGCAAAGCCCATGAGCATTAAGCTGTCTGTTCCGCCTATTATAATAAATGTTTTTTTGCTGATAGGCGCGGTTTTTGGCCCGCCCATATTAATCAGCATATATAAAGTAAACCCGAGAAAACCCCATGCCGCCAGAAGAACTATTATATTATTGGAAACTGCCGCGAGTATGGAAAAACCAATTGTCCAGATTACATTTGCATAATACTGTCCGATCTCTTTGTAGGCAGCCATGAAACGCAGTGAATAAAGACTGATCAGGGCGCCGAAGAAACCGATTGCAAGGACTATAAATCTTGAAAGGCCATCTACATATAAAAACTTCCCTGTCAAAGGCGCTATGTTAAATATCCTTACACATGCTACAAGTAGATACATAGAGGTAAGAAGGCTAAATACCTCTATTACCCGCCTAAACCTCTTAGGCGCGATAAGGACCAGGCATCCTGCTAATATTGAAACTAGGATAGGCTGTAATATTGTATTCATTTACTTATCACAAGTTAACACTACTGTCCAAATTAACTCTATGTCATTCCCGCGCAAGCGGGAATCTCGACGAGAAAAACTTTTAAATTCTAAGTTTTGGTTTTGCCTTTTTACTTTTAACTTTTTAATTTACTCCTTAATTTTTCCGTCTTTTCCTGCGATAGCCTAACCAAATCCTGTCCATCCATCAGTTTCTTGCCTGTCTTATAGTCCACAACAGCTGTTCGCTCTGTACAGCAGTAGCACGGGTCAACAGCAGCAAGTATTATAGTAGCGTCTGATATGGTCCCGCCTATAACTGCCTTCTTGTTAGAGGCGATGTTCATAAAGCTTGGCGCCCGGACCTTGTGCCTGGCAGGACTATTTCCTCCATCAGACATAATATAGTGAAATACCTCGCCCCTTGGCGCCTCATGCCTTCCAATGCCCTCTCCCGCAGGCATGTCTTTTATATTAAGGTCAATGTCTCCCTTTGGCATATTATCAAGGCACTGCAGTATTATATTTGTTGATTCATAGAGCTCTAATATCCTGACAACTGCCTTTGCAAAAACCCCTCCTCCTTCATGGGTAATCACCTTCCACTCGACCTTGTCATATGCTGCGTATGGGTCATCTTTTCTAACATCAATCCCCACGCCAGATGCCCTTGCAGTCGGCCCCACGACAGAGTAGTCATGCACATCCTGACGCGTCAATATACCTATACCTTCTGTCCTTGCCCGGATAATAGGGTCATCCAGGACAGCGCCTTTAAACATGTCAAATTTAGGGATTAAACTTTTCAATGTCTTTTTTATCCATGGAAAATCCTCTTCGTAAAAATCCCTTCGCACGCCGCCTGGCTTAAACATTGCATAGTGATTCCTGTTGCCAGTAATCCTCTCAAATATATCCAATACCGGCTCTCTATATCTCCATGCCCACATCCATACTGTATTATATCCTAAAAAGTGACCTGCAAGGCCTAACCATAAAAGATGACTATGAATCCTCTCAAGCTCTCCTACAATAGTGCGAATATACAAGGCCCTTTCTGGAGGCGTAACACCCAAGAGGTCATCAATGGCATTGGTATAGGCAAACGGGTGTGACGTAGAGCATATACCGCAGATCCTTTCTACTAGAAAGGTAACCTGGTCATAGCTCTTTGACTCAGCAATCTTCTCTATCATCCTGTGGTTATAGCCGATCTCAATGTCTATATCCACAACC
>JAHIPS010000116.1 GCA_018902915.1 Candidatus Omnitrophota bacterium
CCTGTTTTCAATACCTCTGACTCTGTCATCTCTCCTAAAAAAAGCGTATGGCTAGAGCAATCAAGCTTTTTTATAACCTTTGCCTCGATATAGCCAAGCGCATTATCCAGTACAACCGGGCATCCAGAGGAAAGTTTTTTAAATTTAACGTCTTTAAACTTCTCTTCTTTCTTCCCTGATTTAAAACCGAATTTACCTATAAAGCTAAGCGGCGTGTCTTCAGGCAATATGGAAATACCAAGCCTGCCGCTGGCCTCTATGTATTCATGTGTCAGGTTTTCCTTATTAATGCTAACGGCTATGGTCACTGGCTGATTTGTAATCTGCATAACAGTGTTCGCCACCTGTCCATTAAGGGCCTCGCCTTTATTAGACGATACTATATACATCCCATAGCCGATATTATGCAAAACATTAGTATCCATATGGTTAAATATTAAGGTATAACAAAACCTTTGTTATTGCAATGAATTTTTCTTATTATGTTTTTTATACTTATTGTATTTTCCTGGACCTATACAATCCTTTGCCATGCTGCACCAGTCAAGACAGGACTGGGGCATATGCCTTGAAATTTTTTTCTTGCAATGAGGACATGTAGTCTCCGCCTCATCCGAGAATATCTCTATTTCCTTGCCGCATCTGCACTTTACAGTCTCGGGAAACGGCTCTTTTATTCTCCTGGACCCGGGACAGCCGTCAAAAAAGCCCACTATTTCACCTCTCCTTTAATACCTATCGTAATTTCCTTTAAAGGTATATTTTTGCCTGACAGCCTCAATGCCTCTTTAACAATCTGGATCAGGCCAAAGCAGCACGGAATTTCCATATGTAATACTGTTATGCTTTTTATGCTGTTTATTTTAAAGAGCTCTGCTAATTTTTCCTCATATACTGTAGCTGCGTCAAGCTTTGGGCAGCCGATCAGAGCAATCCTGCCCTTTAAAAAATCCTGGTGGAAGTCCGGATATGAAAAAGCAACACAATCAGCAGCTATCAACAAATTCGCATCCTTTAAATAAGGCGCTTCTACAGGCACAAGCATTAATTGTATCGGCCAATTCGCAAGCTCAGACTCGGATTCTCTTTCCCCTTGAGCATGGGACCTGTGGCCCGGGGTCTTTAATGTCTTTACTGCTGTTCCCGGACATCCGCACGGTAAATCCTTTTTCTCTTTCTTTTTTAATTCCTCCAGATGTTTATTAGTGGCCTTTTCGTCAAAACCTTTTGTCTCTCGTTCCTCTATAGTTATCGCTCCCTCTGGACAATGACCAAGACACGCGCCAAGCACATCACAGTAAATCTCCTTAACGAGCTTTGCCTTGCCATCCACTATCTGAAGCGCGCCTTCAGCGCAATTAGGTATACAAAGACCACAACCTGTACATTTTTCCTCATCTATTTTTACAATCTTTCTCTTTGTCATAATCAGGACCCTTTTAATAAAGACATTATTGTTATGCCTCTTAACTCCTTATCTACTGTCTTGCTTATACTCTGCAATTTCCTTCTCAAGGCACACTTCTTTACGTTTGGACAGACCTTGCCCTTAAGAAGACAATTTGTAAAATCTACGTTTCCCTGAAAAACCTTTATAATATCTATCAATGATATTTTTCCGGGTGATTTTGCAAATGAAAATCCGCCCTTTTTGCCCTTATGCGAAACAAGGATTCCTTTCTTTGCCAGTTTCTGAACTATCCTTCTTAAAAACCTCTCGGGCAAGTATTCTTCTTGCACAATTTCATCCACTGTGACTACGCCTTCTCCGGCATTCTTTGCCATAAACATTAACGCCCGCCACGCATAATCAGTATCCCTTGAAATAAAATTCATATCATGCCCCTCCTATTAATGATACTATAATAGTATTATTAATAGGGTTTGTCAAGTATTTTTTTGAAAAAAGTTTATTTTATCTTTGAGATATTCTGGAAAGGATGATACTTATCTCGTAAAGAATTATTAATGGAATAGCCATGAGACACTGCGTGATCACGTCCGGCGGGGTAAGAATTGCAGCTGCGATAAATATTATCAAGATTGCATACTTCCTGTTTCTGGACAGAGATTGTGGCGTGACAATGCCTATCTTTGAAAGTAAAAGCATTATCAAAGGCACCTGAAATGTCAAACCAAACACAAGCGTAAGCAATCCAACAAAAGAAACATACCTTCCTACGCTTATCATTGGAATTACATGTGATGAACCAAAGCTCAATAAAAACCTGATCCCTATAGGGACGATTATAAAATATCCAAACCAGCTTCCAAGAATAAAAAAGATAAATGAAAAGAACACATATAGAGAAGAAAATTTCTTTTCCTTCTTCCTCAAGCCAGCTGCTATAAATTGCCAGACTTGATAGAGGACATAAGGCGAGGAAAAATAAAATCCTCCCAGAAGCGCTATCTTTACATTCGCAATGAATGCCTCCTGAGGAGCAATAAATACAAGCGTGCCGCCCAGAGGCTTCACCAGCTCAGCAAATATCTTATCTGTAAATGTATAGACGATTAGAGATGATGCTATTATAAATACCAGTGACTTTATAATACCAACCCTGAATTCTTCTAGATGTTCTGTAAATGTAAGCTTTATGGCTGTCATATCTTTAAAAGTATACCTGTAAAAATAAAAAATGCAAGATTCTCAATTTTATAAAATATGTACATAGATATAATATAACCCTACTATTATAAATATGGCACCGGTGATTTTTCTTGCATACAATTCAAACATGGAAAGTTTATTAAACCAGCTGGAGAACGATTTGAGGCCAAGCGCGATGCTTATTGAAAAAAATACAACTGGCAAGGCCGTCCCGATCCCGTAAAAAAACGGGAGTAAAATGCCACATTTCTGGCTCAGCGAAAGCGGGATTAAACTTCCGAAAAACAGGCCTGCTGAAAGAGGACAGAAAGATAATGCAAAAATAGCGCCTAAAATAAACGTGCCCCTTGCGCCTGATTGCGCCAGGTTCTTTTGCCTATCATGAGAGATTGAAAGAGATGGCGCATTAAACTTAAATATATCCAGTAAAAATAGACCCACGATAACCAAAATCGGCCCCAGCGCTTTATTCATATATCTCTGCAGGAAATTCGCGAGCGCAGGAACGCTTGTGAGTGAGGTGATTATTACAACCCCTAAAACAGCGTAGGTAACCATGCGGCCAAATATATACGCAAATCCTAAACGTAAGACAAGCTTTGGCTGTGAAAGGCGCTTGGATAGAAACGATATGGCGGCAATGTTTGTCGCAAGCGGACAGGGGCTTATTGAGGTAAGGATGCCAAACCAGAATGCTGAAAAAATCGCAATTATCATTCTTTCTCACGCGCCTTGTTTAAAAAAATCGAGACTTCATCCTTTATGTAGCCATAAAAACTCTCTTTGTTCTCCAGGTATTCCCAGATCTTTACAAGATTCTTGTAATCTAATTCTTTTCCGTCTTTTATCTGTAAAACCACCACAGACTTTGTGTAAAGCCCGTAATCATCCACAAAATGTCTATTTTCTTCTTCATCTATGTTTATAACTTTATACACAAGCTCGCCGGATTCTAATTCTCCGGCAAAAAACTTATCAATAGACTCTGTGGTATATTGTTCTATTTTATAACAGTTAGAACAGCGTAGATTAGCACGAAAATAATATACTATCGTATAATCGCCGGGTACAGAATCATCAACCGCAATAACATCAGGCGAAATCACAAAAAAACATAACAATACGGAAATTATTACAAATGCTTTTAAGAAATCCATTTTTCTATCTCCTCGGACGACGGTATTTTACCGGATGCCTTTATCTCCCCGTCAATGACTATTGCAGGGGTCATCATCACGCCGTATTCCGTTATTTTATTCATATCTTCCACTTTGACAAGCTCGGCATCAACGCCCTTCCTCTTAATGGCCTTCTGGGCATTATTGTAAAGCTCCTTACATTTCGCACAACCCATGCCTAATATCTCTATCTTCATATTCATGCTCCTTTTTATTTCACAATATTTCCGAATATGATTCCGCTGACTGTTGCCATTACGACTACTGCGCTTACAAATACTATTGTCTTCTTTGTCCCCATGACTTTCCTTATTACAAGCATGTTCGGAAGGCTCAGGGCCGGGCCTGCCAAAAGAAGCGCGAGGGCCGGGCCCTTACCCATTCCGCTTCCTAAAAGCCCCTGCAGTATAGGCACCTCTGTTAATGTGGCAAAATACATAAACGCGCCTACTATTGCCGCGAAAAAATTAGAAAATAGTGAATTCCCTCCCGTTAAAGACCTGACAAACCCCGAAGGAATCAGGCCTTCTTCTCCAGACCTTCCCAAAAGAAGACCTGCTATTAATACGCCCCAGAATAAAAGCGGCATAATCTGCGCGGCAAAATCAGATGACGACTTAACCCAGTCTTTAAGTTCTTTCTTCTTAAACCATTTTACAAGCATAACGACAAGGCCTGCTAAAAATAAAAACGTTATAAGAAACTTGCCCAAATTAGCAAAGACAAGTATCGCGACCATTGAAATAAGATATAAAGCGTTTTTCCATAAAGGCCTCGGTTCTTTTTCCTCGCCAAGCTGAAAGTTGCCGTCCGCGTGACGTGCCCTCTCCTCTTTTATAAATATAAAATGCATCAAAAGCCCTATCATGATACTAAAAATTATCGCGCCTACTGCCCTTGCAAGGCCCAGCTCCCAACCCAGTACTCTGGCTGTCATAATTATCGCCAATACGTTTATAGCTGGACCTGAATATAAAAACGCGCTCGCAGGTCCGAGTCCGGCGCCCCTCTTATATATGCCTGAAAATAGAGGCAGCACTGTGCACGAACACACAGCCAAAATAGTCCCTGATATCGAAGCTACTCCGTATGCCAAAATCTTATTCGCCTTTGCCCCGAAATACTTTATTACAGACGCCTGGCTCACAAATACTGAAATCGCCCCTGCAATAAAAAATGCGGGCACAAGACAGAGTAAGACATGCTCCCTCGCGTACCACTTGACCAATGCCAAGGCCTCGAATACAGGCCCTCTAAAAGGCAAACTCTCGACAGGGAAATAATAACTGGCAAGAAATCCAAAAACTATAATAAATAATACGCGTTTTTTCATATTCCTTAATATTATACTCCTAAAAACAAAGAATCCCAAGCGAAACTTCGCTTGGGATTCTTCTCTAAGTTGACAAAATGAGCATTGCTCGATTTGTCAAATTAAGCGGTTACTGGTTCTAATGATTCCTTTTTTACGCCAAGGATTTTTTCCTTTGCGAGCCGGGCTACCTTCTTCCCTGAGTATAGCATGCCGGCAAATGTCGGGCCCATGCGCGGGATACCATAGCAAGTTGAGACTGCCATTCCGCATACGAGTAGACCCGGAAATATCTCGCTGGTCTTTTCTACAACAAGCGCCTCAGAAGTATTCGCATCCATTGGCCCGAATTCACTGAGTTTTATAATACCTCTTTTTTCTAAACTTTTACATACATGCGCGTCATGGCCGGTCGCGTCAATCACTACCTTTGCCTCTATAGAAACAGGGTCAACGCATGTGATCTGTCTTGGCAATGCTGATATCGGTGTCCAGTTTATAACAGCTCCTTCTACCCTGCCGTTTCTCAAAACCACGTCGTCAAACTTGGTCATGTTTAAGATCTTCACACCTGCGTCGCATGCCGCTGAGATAAGCTTTGAGCACGCGTTTGGCCCATCAGCTGTAAATAGGCCTGGCTCGGCCTCTTTATAAGGTATGTTTAACTCATCCAGTATCTCATTTGCAGGAGCGCGAAATGTCAATGTATTCATTAAATACCCGCCTATCCAAAAACCACCACCCAAATAATTATTTGCCTCGACAACTAACGTCTTAAATCCATCCTTTGATAAATCCCTTGCTGCTGTAAGGCCGCTCGGCCCTCCACCGATGATTATCACATCGGAAGTAATGTATTCTTCGAACCATCCGGCAAATTCTTTTAGAATCGCCTTTGTAATCTTTGCTTCAGTTACAGGCTGAAACATGTTGCCTCCTTTTGTTATCTAAATAATTTTTGGAATTTTTCGATCTCTCCTTTAACATCATCCTTTGTCACAACTGCTGAAATCGCGCACACTGCATCTACGCCAGTGTCTATAACCTCCTTTACATTATCAAGGGTTATCCCTCCTATTGCTGTAATCGGGATCTTGCAATTTTTCCTTATCTCTCTTATGAGCCCAACGCCGCAGGCCTCGCCAGCGTCATTTTTTGTAGTTGTAGAAAATACCGGGCTTACACCCAAATAATCAGCGCCTCTTTTCTCTGCTACCATAGCCTCTTTTAAATCATGCACTGTTACTCCGATTATCTTATCCTTGCCTAGTAGTTTTCGGGCAGTCTCGTATGGCATATCACCCTGACCCACATGCACGCCATCTGCATCCACTGATAAAGCAACACCCACTATATCGTTTATAATGAATATTGCCTTGCCTTTGCATATCTCCTTAAGCGCCTTTGCCTCTTCCAGAATAGAATCGGTCTTCCCCATTTTGCTTCTATACTGGACAATAGTTACCCCGGCATCAATAGCGCTCTTTACGTCACTGAGATTGCCGTTTTTACTAAGACCGGCATCTGTTATAAAATAATAACCTTTTATCACTCTATCCTCTTTAGTTTGTCTATTTTCGCCTTGTCTAGATTATAGATATTATCAAATAATCTTTCTTTAAATGTACCTGGTCCGAAACTATCTTTACAGGCAAGCTCTGCTGCAATCTCATAACACACGAGGCCTGCTGTGCTTGCTTTGGTCAGATCTTTTTCAACAGCGCTAAACGTTCCTATGACTGAGGCAGCCATACAGCCAGTGCCCACAACATGACTCATCATATCGCAGCCATTCTTAACAATAAAAAGCTTGTCTTTGTCAGCGACGATATCTTCTTTTCCTGTAATAACAACTGTGCAATTTCTTTTAGCTGCCAGATGCTTTGCCAATTCTATCAGATCCTTCTCTACGCTCACAGCATCAACACCTTTTGTCTTAACATTTTCTCCCGCAATCCTCGCAACCTCCGAGGCATTGCCTTTTATAATGTCAATCCGCGCAGAATCCAGAAGTTCGAATGATTTCTCGTCTCTTAATTTCGTGGCGCCTGCGCCGCACACATCCAGCGTAACAGGTATGCCCTTTTTATTGGCTGATTTCGCAGCCTTTTTCATTGATTCAACAAAATCAGGCGTCAATGTCCCTATATTCAATACAAGCGCTGACGAAAGCCCTGCCATTTCCTCAACCTCCTCAGCCGCGTGCGCCATCACAGGCGCAGCGCCAAAGACCTTTACGACGTTAGCGCAGTCATATATCGTGACCCAGTTTGTCAGATGATGCACCAAGGGCTTATCTTTCCTCACCTTTTCTAGAATACTATATATATCCATTTCCTCCTCCTAAAAAAATACCCTATGCCGATGCATAGGGTATTAAAATTATTTTTCCCTCCGCTGGCATTATCCAGTTCAGGTTCATCGGGTAATCCACTATCGTGGAACTCTCAGGCCGCTCACGACCTCCCCGCTATCAACTATATTAAAACATATCTCTCGGTTTTCTGTCAACTTCCAAATTTGGCCATTCACTTACATCTCACTGTCAAACTCTGCCTCATCTATTTCTTCGAGGGTCACATTACCTTTTTCCTCTTCTATTTTCTCTATATATTTCTCCGGATCTTTCTTGAATTCATCTATACACATTGCACAGCAGAAATTATAAATCTTACCTTCATGCTCGTAAGTCGCCTTCATCTCTTCGTAGATCTCCTCTCCGGACACAGGACAGATCTTATTGCCGACATCCACAGGCCCTTCTTGTTCATTCTGCATATCGCCTTCCTGCGTCATTTCATTATCATGCATGGCATGTCCGGCCTGCGCAAACACAAAAGGCGCGGCAAAAAATACCACTACTGTTAAAACAAATATTAGCTTTTTCATCACTACCCCTTTCTTTTTCTGCTAAATTCCTTTTCCTTTATCCAGCAGTATAAAACCGGAACCAGAATCAGGTTGGATAAAGTCGCTGTAACAAGTCCGCCCACTGTGGGCGAGGCCATTGGTTTCATTATCTCAGAGCCTGTGCCCGTAGAAAGCATCACCGGAATAAGCGCAATAATCGTCGTCATTGTAGTCATCATTGCCGGCCTTACCCTTAAAAGCCCTCCTTCGATAACAGTCTTCCGGATATCTTCTATGGTCTTTGGAACTTTCTTCCTGAATAAATCATCGAAGGTCGAAAGCAAGACCACTGCATTATCTGTAGCTACTCCAAACAGCGCAATAAAACCTACCCATACAGCAGTAGAAAACTTGAAACCTAAGATGAAAAGTAATATTATTCCTCCCATAAGAGAAACAGGTATACCTGTTGATAAAATCAATAGGCTGCTGAAATTCTTAAACGCCACGTAAAGTAACATTAAAATCACAGCCAGCGCTATAATAAGCGAAGGTATAAGCTTCTTTCGCGATTCCATCTCTGATTCAAACTGGCCTGACCAGGAAATAAAATATCCCGGAGGCAGTTTTAATTCTCCGCTATCTATCTTTTCCTTGACTCTTTTTTGCGCAACGTTTACAAAATCTATTAGGCCGATTTTATCCTGATTGACATTTACAAACACTCTTGCGTAAGTCTGGGTGTTCTCTGAACTAATAACTGCCGGGCCAGGCACTCTTTTTAAAGTCGCGACCTGCGTCAAAGGTATGTGCTCGCCAGCCGGTGTGGGGATAAAAATCCTTTCCAGCGCTTCTGGCGAATCTCTTAATTCCCTCATGTATCTTACCCTTACCGGATACCTCTCTCGTCCTTCGACCGTGGTAGTCAGGTTCATGCCGCCTATTGCTGTCATTATGATATGCTGTATATCTTCTATTTTTACGCCAAAACGAGCGGCCTTTTCTCTGTCTATGTCTATCTCAAAATACGGCCTATTTGATGTGCGTTCGGCGTACGGGCTCACTGCACCTTCTACCCCACTTACTATCTCTTCTATCTTAACTGCAATTTCAACTATCTTTCCTAAATCAGTTCCAAAGACTTTGATACCTACTGGTGTCTGTATACCTGTGGCCAGCATATCAATTCTATTTCGTATTGGCTGTGTCATTATGGGGCTCACACCGGGCATCCTGGTCTTTTCCTGAATCTCCTGAATAAGTTTCTCTCTGGTCATGCCTTTGCGCCAGAATTTCTTGTCCTTAAGATGTATGATGCTTTCGATCATCCCTACAGGCGCAGGATCAGTTGCAGTTTCTGCGCGGCCAAGTTTACCAACCACCCATTCAACTTCTGGAAATTCATTTTTTATAATAATATCCTGTTTTTTCATAACGTCCATTACCTGAGTCAGGGACGCGCCAGGTAAAAATACAGGCATGAATAAAAGATCCCCCTCGTTCAAAGGAGGCATAAATTCCTGGCTCATCAAAGAACCGCATAGTAAACCTATTATTATAATCCCAATGGAAATAAGTATTATTATCCCCTTGTGCGCGAGAGACCAGCGAATCATGGGGTTGTATCCTTTATACAAGGCCTGGGCTGTCCTATTTTCTTCAACAGGCCGCAATCTTCCTCTTAAAAAATAATAGCAAAGTGTTGGTAGAAGCATCAGGGCGATCACAGCAGCAGCGCCCA
>JAHIPS010000117.1 GCA_018902915.1 Candidatus Omnitrophota bacterium
ACCAGTATCGTAATAATAAAATAGATCAAAAAATCCATAATCTCGGCTTAAACTATCCGGTCCTTTCCTTCTCTCTTCGCCCGGTAAAGGCGCTCGTCTGCCTTTAATATAAGCTGGTCCTCTACCTTTCCATCCTCTGGAAAAGTGGCCACGCCTATAGACACAGTAACATTTGTCTTTACCCTGCGCAGCTCTATCGTCTCTCCTTTAACAGCTGACCTGATATTCTCGGCTATTCTTTTAGCCTTTTTCTTAGACGTATCCGGCAAAAGTATAGCAAACTCCTCGCCGCCATAACGCGAGACTATGCCGCCCTCTTCAAATCCATTGAGCACCCTTGAAATAGTCTTTAAGACTATATCCCCTGCTGTATGCCCGTATTTATCATTGTAATTCTTGAAATCGTCTATATCTAAAATGAGAAGCGAAAAACTCAGGTCATTGCGCAGGGACCTCGAAAGCTCCTCTTTAAATCTATCCAGGAAGAACCTGCGCAGATACAGGCCTGTCAAACCATCTGTTATAGCCAGCTCGAGTGTCTGGCCGTAGAGCTTTGCGTTCTGGAGACTGGCCGCGCCTAAATCACACAGGACATCTAAAAGCCTCAGGTCCTCTGAGTTATAATTATGCGGCCTTGAATGTTCGAGCCTCACTATACCGATCACCTTTTTCTCCTCGATCAGAGGACAGGAAATGATCGAGCGAAAACTCCTTGGATATTCCTCGGGCTGCTTTCCGCCAAACCTGAAATCCTTTTTGATGTCCTCCACGAGAAGGCATTGCCTTTGCTTGAATACCCAATCGTCCAGGAGATCGCCTTTCTTCGTTTTTATCTTTTCAAAGCCACTCCCTGTCTTTGACGCGACCAGATTCAGTTCCTGTTTTTGCGTGTCCACCAGGAATAAAAGCGCTGATTCGGATTTCCCGACTATGTCCAGGGCATTTTTCAATACCAGGCCAGTCACATCGTTTAAGGAAAACGTGGAACTCAGATGAGAGGTAACATCTTTTAGAAAATTATACCTTGCCTCTTTCTTTTCCAGGAGCATGGCCTCTCTTTTATGCCTTTTGTGCTGCTCCCTGAGCATGTTCGTGTTTTCCCTCACCTCTTCCATGCGCGTTGAGATTATATGATCCCTGTATTCATGTCTTTTTATCTGGCTCTCGACGATTAAAAACACAATAAAAAACACAGGGACGTTCCAGACATAGTAGAAATCCATGCCGAGCGAGGCAATGATCGTAAGAAAAATCGAGACCCCGAGAAAAAAGAGCCCCCTGTAAAAGCCAAGCGACTGCATAGCCGCTATAATGATCAGATTATATAAAAATAATGTCGGGATTTTAGGTAGATTTGTGCGGAATACCAGAAAGGAGATTAAAATAAAACTGGCACTAAGGAATGTGCCGATTCGTATCTTGCTGAGATTTTTTGATTCCATAGGGAATCATTTCTTAGACAATGACTTCTTCTGTGTCCTTATTGAAGAAATGGACCTTGCTCATATCAAACACGAGGTCCATGTCCTGGCCGACCTCTGGATTTTCGCGGCCGCCGACCCTTGCGATCAAAGAGCTCTTGCCAGCAGTGATATACAAAAAGACCTCGGCGCCCATGGGCTCCACTATCTCGACGACTGCCTTCACGGTATTATCAGGCGACGCCTCGGTTACGAATAACTTATCGTGTATATCCTCCGGCCTTATTCCAAAGACCAGATCCCTGCCTTCATACGCGGATATCTTCCCGTACATGTCCTCCGCGATCTTTACTGAAAACATTTCGTCTTTAAAGAAAAATCTGCCGTCCTTTTTAATGACTTTACCGTCTATAAAATTCATCGGCGGAGAACCTATGAAACCCGCAACGAATTTATTCACAGGATTATTGTAAAGCGAAATAGGATCCGCGACCTGCTGGATCACGCCGTCCTTCATGACCACGATGCGATCGCCCATTGTCATGGCCTCTGTCTGGTCATGCGTGACGTAGATCATGGTGGACTGGAGGCGGATGTGGAGTTTTTTCAGCTCTGTCCTCATCTGCACGCGCATCTTGGCGTCGAGGTTACTCAATGGCTCGTCGAATAAAAACACCATCGGCTTTCTCACAATAGCCCTTCCAACAGCCACCCTCTGGAGCTGGCCTCCTGAAAGCTCGCGTGGACGCCTGTTCAAAAGATTTGTTATGCTGAGGATTTCGGCTGTCTCTTTTACGCGCGCGTCTATCTCTGGTTTGGGAAATTTTCTCAGCCTCAACGCGAACGACATGTTCTCGTACGCGGTCATGTGCGGGTAGAGCGCGTAGTTCTGAAAGACCATCGCGATATTCCTGTCCTTTGCAGGCATGTCATTTACCATCTTATTGCCTATCCAGATCTCGCCGCTCGTTGCCTTTTCCAGGCCCGCTATCATCCTCAAGGTAGTGGACTTGCCACAGCCTGACGGCCCTACGAGCACCACGAATTCCTTGTTCTCGACACCGAGGTTAAGGTCGCGGACAGCCATCACATTACCCGGGAAGATCTTTACCAGATTCCTTAGGCTCACCTGCGCCATATTATAAACATTCTTTCCTGAAATATTTAAACGATTTTAACCAATTTCCCCGTAATCGTCAACCCATATAATCCACGAGCTGCACAACAGTATCACTAAGGTTCTTGCGGTTCACGACCATATCTATAAGCCCGTGCTCTAAAAGAAACTCTGATGTCTGGAAACCCTCGGGTAATTTCTGACGGATTGTCTGCTCAATGACCCTGGGGCCTGTAAAACCAATAAGCGCCTTTGGCTCAGCAATATTAACATCTCCCAGGGAAGCAAAGCTCGCCAAAACCCCTGCCATTGTGGGATTTGTAAGCACTGATATGTATAAAAATCCTGCCTCGTTATGTTTTGCAAGCGCCGCAGAGGTCTTTGCCATCTGCATGAGAGAGATCATGCCTTCATACATCCTTGCCCCGCCGCCAGAACCAGAGACGATCACAAGAGGCAGCTCATTCTCAGTCGCGTACTCAGTAACCCTGGTAACCTTCTCGCCAACCACATAACCCATGGAGCCCATTATAAAACGCGAATCAGTCACAGCAAGCGCGATCTGTCTGTTGTTAACGCGGCCCTTGCCCGTAATTATGGCCTCTTCCATGCCGGTAATCAATGTATCCTTCGCTATCTTTTCAGCATAACTCTTTGGCCCTTTAAATTTTAAAATATCGCGCGGCTTCATGCCCTTGTCAAATTCCTCAAAACTTCCCTCGTCAAGAAACATATCTATGCGTTCATATGCGCCTAACACAAAATGGTAATTGCACTTGGGGCAGACCTTGAAATTCTCATCAAGGGTCTTTTTGTATATCATTTCCCCGCAGCCCTCGCACTTGAGCCATGTCCCGTCAGGCACGCCCTTGCGCTTTGAGACCTTTACGACCGTGTATTTTGGTTTTCTGAATAAAGACATCTCTTAGAAGGTGCTCCTTGTTCAAGGCTAAGCCTTGAACAATATTTTGTTCAAGGCTTAGCCTTGAACAAGGTTTTATGCTATACTAAAACACGTTTATTACTAAACCTGTCAGGACCTTGGGGTAGAAATAGGTTGATTTTTGCGGCATGCGTTTCCCGGCAAATGCCACGTCGCGGATCTCGGTGATCTTGGTGGCATTCAGCATGATCGAAAGCGAGAATCTGCCCGCATCCACCTCTTTTACAGCATAATCTATATCCTTGGTAAAATCTATTGAAATATTTCCTTTGGCCTTTTTCTTTAACGGCTCCACGACCATGTCGTGAAGTATAGCGACATCCAGCAGATCGTTATCCTTTAATACCAGCCCCGTAAATTCCCCTTTCGTGTACATCGCAAATCTTTTTTCTGAAGGTGACGCCCCCGAAAGGAATTTCCTGATCTCGTTTTTCGAGGCGATCTTTTGAACAGAAAAATCCTTTTTCAGATCCTCCTTCAGTCCGGCCATAACGTCGTTATGAAGGCCACCTATCAACCTGTGCGTAGGTAAAACAACTATACCGTCAGCGTAAAGGTCTGTAAAGTAAGTGAGTATGTATCCGTATTTCGGGTCCTTCTTAGTCTTGCTGAACTCGAGTCCGACCTCGTACCTGTGGTGGCCATCCGCGATAAAGATCTTTTCCTTCTTCATCAGGCCCGTTATTCTTTCCGTCTTTTCTTTATCAGAAACCCGCCAGAGTTTATTGCGCATGCCATGAGGATCTCTAAGATCCATTATGGGCTGCGATTTCGCGACCTCTGCCAGGATCTTATCAATGGATTTATCCTCGTCTGCAAAAAGCGCGAATATCGGGCCCAGGTTTGCCTCTATCGAGCTTAAGAGACTGGTCCTGTCCCGCTTTGGCGCGTCGAGCGTGTACTCGTGAGGATATACAGACCCTCTCCCTGTATCAAATTCCTCTAATTTCAAAAGCGCCAAAAAACCCAATCGCTTTTTCCTCTGGCCGTCCACGCTAAACTCCTGCTCGTAAACATATATGCTATCGTTTTTATCTTTTTTCAAAACTTCCTTTTCCTGCCATTCCTTTAATGTCCTGGCCGCGCGTGTATATTTATTTTCTTTTTCATCATCCCCTGGCAGATCCTTGCCCAGGAGAATACGGATTATATTATATGGGTTTGAATTATAAAGCTGGTCTTGTTCTTCTTTGGAAATCACATCATAGGGGGGCGCTACTACCTTTGAAGGATCACTTATCTTTTCCAGATTATAAAGCGTGCCTTTAAACGGGATGATATCTGCCATAAATAAACGCTCCTAATATTCCGCCTATAGAATCGGCTATAATGTCAAATACGCTGAAATACCTCCCGACGACAAATGACTGGTGGAATTCGTCTGAAATCCCGTAAGTTATTGCGGCCAGCGCCGCGAGTATCTTGAAATTTTCAAAAATCTTTTCTTTAGAGGAATTTTTAAACGCGCGGCCGGCAAGGATCGCAAAAATACCATATTCTAATACGTGCAGCAGTTTGTCAAAATAAGGGACATCTATCTCAGGCAATGGCTTTGATATGCCTGATACGAAAAATATTATCCCTGCGTATATATAAAGCGGCGCCCAGTATTTGAAAAAACCTTTCATTTTATTTTGCCTTGCAATCTTTTTTATCGCAGGATGAACAGGGAGACGAGGCTGGCTTATCCTGTTTTTCCCCTTTTTTATAGCTAGGGCTCCTGTAGTCAGTCGCGTAAAAACCAGCTCCTTTAAATATAAAACCTGCGCCGCCGCCTATTAATCTCCTGACCTCGCCTTTACATGAAGTATCCGGACACACGGATAGAGGTTTTTCGCTCATCTGTTGAAACAGCTCAAAATTCTTTCCGCATTTCTGGCATTCGTATTCGTACGTCGGCACGCTACACCTCTTACTATTTTTTAAAAACTTTTTTCACTTTATCTATAAATGACTTGGACAATGGGTTCACCTTATCATTGCATGACTTTGCAAATTCTTTCAGGATGCGTTTCTGCTCTGAATTAAGACGGGTCGGTGTTTCCACTATCACCCTTACCAGCTCGTCGCCCTGGCCATAACCCCTCAGTCTTTTTATGCCTTTCCCTGTCAATCTAAAGACCTTACCGCTCTGCGTCCCCTCTGGAACCTTCATGTCAACATTGCCATTCAGGGTAGGGATCTCTATTTCCCCGCCGAGAACAGCCAGGGTAAAACTAATCGGGACATCGCATATTATATCATAGCCGTGCCTCTCAAATATAGCATGATCTTTTACATGAATATAAATATAAAGGTCGCCCCTTGGTCCGCCTTTTGAACCTGCCTCGCCTTCACCCTGTACGCGCATTCGCGAACCAGTGTCAACGCCAGCAGGGATAGTGACCTCTATCTTTTTAGTAACCATGTTCCTGCCGCTGCCAGCGCACTTGACACAAGGATTTTTTATGATCGTCCCTTCGCCCCTGCATTTTGGACATGTCTGTGAAATGCTGAAGAATCCTGTTGATTGCATGATCTGGCCGCGACCATTGCAGGTAGAGCAAGTCGTCTTTTTCGTCCCGGGCCTTGCCCCTTCACCTTTACATGTATCGCAGGTTTCATATCTCTGGACACCTATTGTCTTTTTTGTGCCGAACGCCGCGTCTTCAAAAGAAATCACGATCTCGTATTCTAAATCCCTGCCTTGCCGCGGTCCGCCTCTTCTTGAAGAATAACCGCCTCCAAATATGCCTAAATTCTCGAATATGCTCCCGAATATACCTCCGCCAAGGCCAAGGTCCTCGAATATGCTGCCAAAATCAGCTCCTTTGAAAATATCCTCAGCGCTATAACGGGAATCTATGCCAGCGTGGCCAAACTGGTCATACTGGCTCCTCTTCTGAGGGTCAGACAAAACCGCGTACGCCTCGGAGATATCCTTGAATTTTTCCTCAGCCTCTTTCTTCTTATCCGCTGACACGCGATCAGGATGAAATTTGAGCGCAAGACTCCTGTATGCGCGCTTTATCTCATCAACGCTCGCGCCTTTCTGAGCACCCAGTATCTCGTAGTAATCGCGCTTTGTCGTCATATTATAACTTCTCGACTCGGCCTTCGGCCTCGCTCGAAGAATATTGTTCGAGCGAGCGAAGCGAGTCGAGAACTACATTGGTTACTTCTCCTTGAACTCGGCGTCGATCACGTCGCCGTCGCCTTTTTTCTCTGGCTCTTCGGTTTTATCAGGTCCTGGCTGCGATTCTCCCTGTTGCTGTTGCGCCTGTTTTGCCTGAGCATCCTTGTAAACCTCTTCTGCCAGCTTATGGGCGGCCTTGGATAGCTCCTCCATCTCTTTCTTTATCTTTTCAACGTCGCTACCCTTTATCGCTTCTTTTAAATCGTTTAATTTCTGCTCTATCTTTAACCTTTCCTCCTGCGTGACCTTGTCGCCATAATCCTTCAGTGATTTCTCAACAGAATACGCAAACGTATCTGCCTGATTCTTTACTTCCACTTCTTCCTTTTTCTTTTTGTCCTGGTCAGCGAATTTCTCCGCCTCCTTTACCATCTTGTCTATCTCTTCTTTTGACAATTTCTTAGGCGCGGTTATGCGCATGCTCTGCTCTTTGCCTGTGCCTTCATCCTTTGCGCCCACATGGACAATGCCGTCCCTGTCAATATCAAACGTAACCTCTATTTGAGGGATACCTCGTGGAGCCGGCGGTATACCTACCAGATCAAATCTGCCAAGCTCAGTATTGTCATTTGCCATCTGGCGCTCGCCCTGCAATACCCTTACAGTAACTGCTGGCTGGTTGTCTGCGGCTGTTGAAAACACCTGGCTCTTTTTCGTCGGTATAGTGGTGTTACGCTCGATAAGCTTTGTAAAAACCCCGCCAAGCGTCTCTATACCCAATGAAAGCGGCGTCACATCCAGAAGCAGCACCTCTTTTGCGTCGCCTTTTATAATAGCTGCCTGCGTAGCAGCGCCTAATGCAACGCACTCCATTGGATCTATGCCGCGCTCGATCTTCCGGCTAACATGCTCTTCTAAAAATTTCTGCACAATAGGCATCCTGGTAGGGCCGCCGACCATGATGATCTTATCAATGTCCGAAGCTGAAAGCCCTGAATCCCTGAACGCCTGGTCAACAGGACCGCGACACTTGTCCACAATCGGCGCGACCAGCTCCTCCAGGTTTGCCCTGTTTATTGACATGGTCAGATGTTTTGGCCCACCAGCGTCTGCTGTAATAAACGGCAGGTTTATATCGGTGGTTATGGTACTTGAGAGCTCAACCTTTGCCTTTTCAGCTGCCTCGCGCAAGCGCTGCATCGCCATCTTGTCGTTCTTTAAATCTATGCCTGTCTCTTTCTTGAACTGCTTTGCAATATAATCTATCAGCAATGCGTCCATGTCTGTACCGCCAAGATGCGTATCTCCGCTTGTCGCCTTTACCTCAAACCCGCTCGCGCCATGCTCCTTGTCATACCACATGTCCATGATCGTGACATCCAGCGTGCCTCCGCCAAAGTCAAACACCATGATCTTCAGCTCTTTTCCGACTTTGTCCAGGCCATATGCAAGACACGCAGCAGTCGGCTCATTGATTATCCTTAATACCTTTAATCCCGCGATCTCTCCAGCGTCTTTAGTCGCCTGGCGCTGGTTGTCGTCAAAATAAGCAGGACAGGTAATGACCACTTCCTCGACCTTGTCGCCAAGATACGCCTCAGCATCCTGCTTTATCTTTTGCAAAATAAATGCTGATATCTGCTGGGCTGTATATTCCTTGCCATAAGCCTTGAATTTATGGTCTGTTCCCATTTTTCTCTTTGCCGCGAAGATCGTACCTTCCGGATTTACAGCTGCCTGACGCCTTGCCGGTTCGCCGACAAGCTTTTGCCCGTCCTTAGTAAATGCCACAAAAGACGGAAATGCCTTACCGCTTGAAACACCCGCGCCTTCTGCGCTTGGTATAATGGAAGGTCTTCCGCCTTCCATCACCGCGGCTGCTGAATTTGATGTTCCTAAATCAATACCGATAACCTTTGCCATTTTACTCCTCCTTTTTCTCTGGTTTCCCCTCGACTTCGCTTCCCTCGACTCGCTCGGGACTTCGCGGGGCTCCCTTCGGTCGTTTCGATACTTTAACTTTTGCCGGTCGTATTATGCGGTCATTCAACATGTACCCTTTTTGAAATTCCTCGGTGACATGATCCTCAGGACAGTCATCTCTCTCCTCCTGCATCATTGCCTCGTGCTCGTGAGGATTAAAGGGCTTTCCTTGCGTGTCTATCTCCTTCACGCCTTTTTTCTTCAAAAATTCATTCATGTCCTTCCATATCATCTCGATACCTTTATATAACACGTCAAAATCATGCTTGGACTTTCCTGCCTTGACTGCCCTCTCAAAATCATCCAGTACGTTTAAGACCTCCATTATTATCTCTTCATTCGCGAATTTGACGAATTCCAGCCTGTCTTTTTCAAGCCGCTTCTTGTAATTGTCAAATTCCGCCTGCAGCCTCAGAAGCCTGTCAAAACATTCTATAGACTCGTCTGCCTTTTTCTTCAAGGCCTCGAATTCCTCAAAGCCCAGGAGGATATTATTCTTTTTATGTTCTTTTTTATGATTATGCTCAGCCAAGGTCTTCCAGCGCCTTTCCTAATAGCTCCGAGAGGTAGGTTACAGCAGATATTACCTTACCGTACTCCATCCGGGTAGGCCCTATGGCGCCAAGCGCGCCTATTGCCCTGTCTTTTACCTTATAATTACATGTCACAACAGCGAAATCCTGTATATGCTTGCACGCATTCTCTTTTCCTATATGCACCTTTACGCCCTCTGCCTCCATGTCCTCGTTAAATACATCGAGTATATCCTGTTTTTCCTCAAATAGCTTCAAAAACGAACGAGCCCGCTTCATATCATCAAATTCCGGATGCGACATAAGACCTGCGGTGCCGTCAAAATACATCTTGTCTTCTGCCCTTAAAAATCCAGGTCTTGAAAATATGGATATTGCCTTTTTTAAAAACGCGTAGAAAGAATCTCTTTCCTGTAGAAGCCTGCGCGTAAGATGGTTTTTAATGTCTCCTAAGAACAAACCTTCTAATTCCTGATTTAAAAATTCTGACATCCTGAATAATTCTGCTTTGGTAAGGTCTTCCTCTAATTCCAGAAGAGAATTCCTCACAATGCCTGAGCCAGTAACAAGCACTGCTAAAACGCGCGAAGATGAGGAATCCATGGGGATAAACTCGATCTGTTTGAATACTGTTCTTTTCAGTCTCGGGGTCAGCACTATACCGACCTCGTTTGTTATCATGCCAATGGCCCTTGAGACATTCTGCATCAGGCCTTCAAAATCCTCATATCTTCTGCTGACTACTTTACTGATGAGCGATTCCTCTTCTTTTGTAAGATGTCTTGGCTCTAAAAGCGACCCTACATACACCCTGTAGCCCTTGTCAGTAGGGACCCTGCCAGCTGATGTATGCGGGTGCGTGATAAGCCCCATCTCTTCCAGATCAGCCATGACATTACGTATAGTCGCGGGACTCATGCTCCACCTGAAACGCTGCGAAAGTGCGCGCGACCCCACAGGCATGGCGCTATCCACGTAAGACTCTACTATCGCGTACAAAATCCTTTTGCATCTTTGCTCTGTATCAACATGTTTCATAGGGATATCTCTCCGATTAAATCCTGCGAAGCCGAGCGCGAAAGCTGCTCGGCGAAGCAGATTAGCACTCTAACATCTAGAGTGCTACTTGTCAAGAAAAATCTACCTTCTCTTAAGTTGACAAATCCGACACGTTCATTTTGTCAACTTAAGCATCTATGATCTTCTTTAATCTCACCGGGATTACTGCTTCTATGTAGACTGATCGAGGCCGGTCTTCTCTGTGGCGCACCCTGCCATTCTCGTAAATCAAATTAACCTTGTCCATCCTATCATTAGGTATCTCTATCTTTATCTCTGTGACAAGCGATGACAGCAAGCCTGAAATCTTATCAATAAGAAGGTCTATGCCCTGCCCATTTAACGCAGAAACAGGTATTGCGTCCCTGAATTCCTTCTGCAGGCGTTTTAGATAAGGGGCATTATCCATTAGATCGACTTTATTCAATACATTGATTATGGTCTTGTTGTCCGCGTTCAATTCCTTTAATACCGTATAAACTGCCTCGTCCAGATCATGTACTCGCGGATTCGAGGCATCGAGCACGTGTATAAGTAAATCCGTCCTCTCCACCTCTTCCAGGGTCGCCTTGAACGATTCAACAAGATGGTGCGGCAGGTCATACAAAAATCCCACTGTGTCATGAAAAAGGATCTTTAAATTATTCGGAAGGGTATAACTTCTGGCAACAGGATCAAGCGTGCTAAATAACTTATCAGCTGCTAATTTTTTGGAATTAGTGAGTCTATTTAAAAGCGTGGTCTTGCCGGCATTTGTATAACCCACTATTGAAATAGTGGTGAGCATCGCGTCCTTGCGCCTCTTGCGCAAGGCCTGTCGCCTCTTTCCCATATCCCCCAACTCTATTTTTAATCTTGAAATGCGCTGCCTTATCCTTCGCCTGTCATGCTCCAGTATCTTTTCTCCAGGCCCGCGCGTGCCAATGCCTCCTCCCAGCCTGGAGAGTTCCACGCCCCTGCCAGTAAGCCGCGGCAATAAATATTCCAGCTGCGCCAGCTCCACCTGGATCTTGCCTTCCATGCTCTTCGCATGCTGCGAAAAAATATCAAGTATGAGCTGAGTCCTGTCAATAATCTTGACCTCGCCCAACCCCCTCTCCATGTTCCTCAATTGAGTAGGCGTAAGATCATTATTGAATACAACCACGTCTATATTTTTGGCGTGTGCAAGCGATATCAGGTCGCTGAACTTACCTTTACCAATAAACAGATCAGGCGTAGGCTTGTCTCTATTACATACGATTTCGCCTTCAATAGAAGCACCGCTTGACCGCACAAGCTCCCTGAGCTCGGCTGCGCGATCCTCTGCCTGCCAGCCTCTTTCTTTCTTTAAATCAACCGTTACTAATACTGCTTTTTCCATATCAACCCTGTTCAAGGCTTAGCCTTGAACAATTGTTCAAGGCTAAGCCTTGAACAGACGCGCTGATCCATTGTATCCTATTGTCAGCGCGGAACCAGGTCAGCTGGCGCTTGGCAAAACGCCTGGTGTTGCGCTTTAAAAGTTCTTTTGCATCTTCCAGCGAGTATCTTCCCTTTAAATAACCCATGACCTCGCTATATCCGAGCGCGCCTTTAGCTGTAATGCTCAATCGTTTTCTCGAAAGCCTCTTTACCTCTTGCACAAGACCCTGCTTGAACATCTCATCAACCCTTTTATCTATGTTACCATAAAGTTTTTCTCTATCTATCTCTAGACCAAATATCTTAAAATCATAACTCAGCGGCTCTGTGTTTTTTTTCAATTCAGAAGGCCGCTTTTTCTCTGTGTGATGTATCTCCAGCGCCCTTATAACGCGTCTCACATTATTAGGGTGAATTTTTTTAGCGCTAACAGGATCTATTCTTTTCAATTTATTGTGCAAATAGCGATTACCGTATTTTTTCGCAAGCTGTTCCTGTCGCTTTCGAAACCTCAAATCCTTTTTGCCTGACGGAAATAAGCCATCCACAACTGCCTTTACATACAGACCGCTCCCGCCTACAAATAAAGGTGTCTTGCCGCGATTCAATATATCCCCTATTGCGTCAAGTGCCATTTTCCTGTATTCTGCAGCGTTGAATTCTTTAGTGGGAGGGATTATGTCCACAAGGTGATGTTTGACTTTTTTTCTATCACTCTTCGTGGGTTTAGAGGTAAGGGTGTCCATACCTCTATATACGCACATAGAGTCGCAGGACACGATCTCCGCATTTAGCTTTTTAGCTAATCTAAGCGAAAGCGCGGTCTTACCCGACGCAGTAGGGCCTATTAGAAAATATACAGTCATACATATGTCATTGCGAGTCCGCCGAAGGCGGACGAAGCAATCTCTTAGAAATTTTTTTCTGTGTCTCTAAAAGCACTTTATGCCGTCTTTCCTTTTCCTCCTGCGGCACATCGTCTTTAAACTTACTCGCCTTTGTAAAAGGCCTTGCTGAATATTTGAATATGTACGCTGCGCCAAACTGAAGCTCTTTAACTGCCTTCAATGTATCCTCGAAATCCTTTTTTGTCTCGCCTGGAAAACCCACTATAAAATCTGACATGATGATTCCGTTTTTAACTGTTTTTCTGAAATCCTTTACGAGCTTTTTATATTTTTCTATAGTATAACCCCTGTTCATCTGTTTAAGCACCTTGTTCGAGCCAGACTGTAAAGGCAAATGCAATTGCTTTGAAAGAGATTTTAATTCTCCGATTGCCTTAAAAAGATCCATCCCTGCATCCTTAGGATGAGAAGTCATAAAATCTATCTTAACATCTGTCATTGCGAGCGAAGATATGTCATTGCGAGGACGCAGTCCGAAGCAATCTCTCTTTATCATACTATCTATCTTTCTCAAAAGTTCTGAAAAACTTATCTTTTCTTTTAATCCTTTGCCGTAAGAATTCACGTTCTGTCCTAAAAGCATGATCCTTTTAACACCCTTATCTACAAGTCCTTTTACCTCGGACAATATCTCCTTTGAAGACCTGCTCCTCTCCCTGCCCCTCACATAAGGCACGATGCAATACGCGCAAAAATTATCGCACCCTTCCATTATCTTTACATACGCCGCATCTCCTGCGCTTCTCTTTTCTGAAAACCCGGGAATTCTTTTTGATTTATAACCCTCGAGACAAATAATATGGCCAGACCCGCCTCTTATTCTCTCTAGAATTTCAGGCACCCTATCCAGATCCGCAGGACCGCATAAAAAATCCACGTGCGGCAATTTCCTGAAGATCAGATCCTTTTGCGCCTCTGCCATGCACCCTAAGATCCCAAAAATCACTTCGGGCCGCTGTTTCTTTATCTTCTTAAGATCCCCAACCTTTCCAAACACCCTATCCTCGGCATGCTTCCTCACGCTGCATGTATTAAAAAGTAAAACATCCGCTTCCTCAGGATCATTCGTCAAAGCATACCCCTGCCCCAAGAGCAAATCCTCCACTCTCCTCGAGTCATGCTCATTCATCTGACAGCCGAAGGTACGCAAAAGTATACGCTTTCCCTTCGGGGAACCTTCGCCTTCGGCTCGGTTTCCTCGGTGCTTTTCTTCGCCTTTTTGGGCGTCATTTCTCTCTTTGTCTGACATTTTACTCCTTCTTTCCCAATATTGTCAT
>JAHIPS010000118.1 GCA_018902915.1 Candidatus Omnitrophota bacterium
CTTAAAGATTATAAGCCCGAGACATGGCGCTACAGAATAGGCAGTTATAGATTCTTTTATGAAATCGTCGACCATAAAAAGATCATATTCATGATATCTGCTGATAATCGCGCCGACGCCTATTAACAAAAGAAACTCCCAGCAAAATGAATCAAAAAGAACTAACCCTTGTAATCGCCAAAAGATTCTTCCTCACCCAAGTAGAATCCAAAGAGATC
This sequence comes from Candidatus Omnitrophota bacterium, assembly GCA_018902915.1. Taxonomy (GTDB): domain Bacteria; phylum Omnitrophota; class Gorgyraeia; order Gorgyraeales; family Gorgyraeaceae; genus JAHIPS01. The sequence goes on from JAHIPS010000118.1 coordinate 219, forward strand.
ATAGAATTCATCCTAACCCAGATAACAGACGACCTAAGAAAAAACAAGAGAGTCTACTTCCGCGAATTCGGCTCGCTCAGGCCTTTTACATAACATCGTTATGTAAACTACAAGTCACTATGTTAGGACACCACTCCGCAAGAATCCAGCCCTTCTTACACAAAACTAAACACCCTGCCAAAAACGTTGGCATACACCATTTAAATACCCTTTATTCTGCGTTTATTTGCGTTTTAAGAGACTTTTGGTAGGTATAGTATAAGGCCTTTGGGTATGGCTTTTTCTTAGATGCGGTAATGTGCATCTTTACACGCCATAGCAATCTGTTCTGATATACAGAGATTTTGGTATTCCTGATCAAATTTTTCTCCGGATTCTTTATCAGCCATAAGTGTGTCCATATAAGTTTTAACTTTCTTCTTTCTCATACCGGAACCACTTCTAACTTCAACCTATATCCAACATGGTGAAGGATGTTCTCAATAGTATCAAGATTAGAAAACTCTCCTTCTTCGATTTTGGAGATGTACTGTTGAGTTACACCTATCTCCTTAGCAAGTTGTGCCTGAGATAAGTCATGTCGAATTCGGTATTCAATAATCTCCTTCACCACAGCTGCCTTTTCCTTAATCAAATCGTAATGCGCTTTAAAATCCGGATACTCCTTCATCTTTTCTTTAATATAATCATCTACCTTTCTCATTGTTCATCCCTCCCTTTTCTTTCATCGAGAGGACATCTAATTTTCTTCGCTCTTTCTTGTTCAGCTTGTTAAGTAGCTCCCTATCTTCCTTAACTCTCTTTTTCACAAGATTAATAAAAGCTGCGTCTTTCATGGTTCTAATCTCGTTAAAGGTGGGATTAAATCAAAATGAGTATCATAAGAATAAACCGAATCGATCCCCTTTGTCTCCATAGAAATAGCATTATAGGCATCGATGAAGTCAATCTTTTTCAGCCCATAGAGGCCAATAGCAGTAAGTAAGATATCCTTTTCATCAAGCTCAATGTTGGGGGTGTTCAATATCCTTTGGACGTGTGTTACTATTTCACTCTTTGGTAATTTATAGGCCTTTTCTAAAGTCCAGATTACCTCAGCAATAACCAGCGTCGTAATGCAGAGAACTTCTTTACCATCGACTGCCTTTTTAAAGAGATCCTCACATCTTCTGGCCTTTTTTGGCTCATCCCAAGTCAAATAACGCAATATAACATTTGTATCTAGAAAGGTCATTTTTATTCCTCCATCGTTTCCTTGGCTACCTTCTTTTTTACATCTTCTCGTAACCTGAAAAAGTCTATCGGTTTCTTGGCCATGTGTTTAACGACCCCTTTCAGATCCAGGATAGTGCCGTTGATAGATGTTAAAAATACCCTTTTACCATCAGGGATATACACGACTTTATCATTAGGCTTTAGATGTAGAAATCTCCTGACCTCTTTTGGTATAGTAGTCTGACCTTTAGAAGTAACAGTAGAAGAATGCATTTGTCATCACCTCCTTACTTTTTTATTCTCACTTAAAATATACCATATTTCTTACTTTTTGTCAAGAGTAATCTTTGGAAATTTTTTCATACCTATAAACAGGGCGTTTTTAAAACACAAAATTCCGCACTATTTCTACGGAATTCCATATTGAACGTCGCAAAAGTTCAGAAAATCTAGTTCATTTTGTGCTCAATCCCCTATCCCAACGACGCAAAAGTGTTACTTTTGCGACTTAGCTGTCAAATCAAGGGCATAGTAGTTTGCTCCCAGTTCAATGACAGCAGGCAGCCGTTCTTCTCCCTTCGCGGGAACGGATTTTTTTCCTTCTCTTTTGTATTGCTCTATTATAAATTGTTCCGTTGATTTATTAAAATGTGAAGGCGGTCTCAATGTAGAAGTAGAATTTTCTTCTGGAAGACAAAATGCCGGATTCTGGCATAGAAAAATTACTATCATAAATGTCGAAATGGTTTTTCTCATAACCCTTACACTTTTCTAATCTTTGCCAAAGAAATGGAAACAGGCAATTATAAATATGTTGGAAAAATCAAAAAGAGAATTACCTATGCTAAGCGAAGAAATAGACAAACTCGAATTTACACTACAAAATATAAAATAGTGTATTATGTAGTGTAAATTGGGTAAATGACTATCGAGGCCGTTATGGCCCTTTTCGGCATTAAAAATATAAATGTAATAGAATGACCTTCCATTTTTTAACATTTCCCGTCGATAGAGCATAACATCATCTATATTTCCCAAGCACATATAACATCAGCTGATCTCAGCTAACGTCAGTTTTCATCAGGCCCAGAAGGATAAATCTAAAACTATAAATAATGGTTAGGGCAGTAGATTTTAATTGACATATAGAGAAAATGTGATATTCTATCATTATAATAAAATTAATGATAATCCTTTAAGAGGGCATTATGAGCACAAAAAAAAGAAAGCGTCTTGGAGAGAAAGAAATCAGGGTAATTTCGCGCCTTTCGTATGAAAAGAAGCGTATTATCACTAAGGAAGACTTAGATGTATTCTTCAAGTTTGATGACATCGAGCGAAATAAAATTGTTTATCGGCTGAAAAAGAAAGGCATTTTCTCTACTATTAAGCGCGGAGTATATGTTTTTTCACCCCTTGAATATGGCGAAGGAGGAGCTGGTATAAACGAAATGCTTATTCCGCCACAATTTTTCCCGCGAAACAATTATTATATAGGCTATTCAACGATGTATAACTACTACAATTTGACGGATCAACTTTTTCAAGTAATGTACATCCTGAACACCTCATTGCAGCGTAGAAATAAAAAAATATGCGGTGTTATATTCAATTTCTTGAGAGTTCCAGAAAGCCGGATGTATGGTCTTGAGAAGATTAGTGTTGAGGGTCAAGAAGTGATAATCAGTTCCTTAGAACGCACACTGCTTGATCTGGTCTATTTTAATAAACCGGTTGGCGGCATTAAAAGCGCTCTTGAAATTCTCAAGCGTGAACTCAAGAAGGATCGTTGCGATGCTAGGAAGTTTATTCGTTTTGTGACAAAATTCCCCAATATTAAAACTCGCAAGAGAATTGGCGTGTTGATGGAAGAAATGGGGTATTCCGATAAAGAACTTACCCCGATTATCAAAAGCGTAGAAGATACGGCAATAAGTTCATTTGCCGGTTCGTTCAAAGGCAAACTTAATATGAAATGGAGAGTTATCATCAATGATATACAAAGATAAGGCCCAATTTACAGATGTTATCAATATGACTGCCAATCGAACAGGCTTTCGTGTGTCCCTTATCGAGAAGGATTATTACTTAACCTTGATTTTATCGAAGATCAATGAGCTTTCACAGGATCTTATATTTAAAGGTGGCACATGTCTTAATAAGATTTATTATTCTTATTATCGTTTGAGCGAAGATTTAGATTTCAGCATGCGTTTGCCAGAATACACAACGACTCGAGGCAATCGACGCAAATCAATACAGCCGATTAAGGGTAAGATTGAAGGGTTCGCCAAAAGGCTCGGTTTTCGCATCGAAGGTTTAGAAAAAGCAGGACGCAATGAGTCTAAGCAATATGTTTATTGCTTTGCGTATAAGTCTGTTCTTCAACCAACTGATCAGTTAATTAAATTTGAGATTGGTCTTAGGTTTAATCCACTTGATGCGGTAGAGAAAAAATCGGTGCAACATAAGTTTTTACATCCATTTACCAAAGAACATTTATTTGATGGTGGTGCGGTGAATTGTATGTCATTGAAAGAGATTGTGAGCGAGAAGTTTCGAGCCGCTGCTTTGAGAAAAAAGATTGCTCCGCGCGATTTTTACGATTTAGATTTTATTCTGCGTAATAATTTCATTTTAGCGGATAAAGATGTTGTTGAGCTTTTTAAGAAAAAGATTGGTGAAGATGGAGAAGATTTGGATTTGGCGAAATATCGTATTAATCTTGGCCGATCAAATGCTGAGATTAATGACATGCGATCTCGAATAGAAACAGAGCTATTTGACGTTTTAACAGCAGATGAGCGGGGAAATTTTAATCTTGATAAGGCGCTTGAGCGGATCAATAAAGCAATGGAAAAAGTAAAGTAATGGTTAAATAATGTATTCAAAATGTTGCCTAAAGGCGACAAAAACAGGACAAACAGGACATAGGGAATGATGGCAAAAGAAGCGTTAAAAATTTGGAAATAAATTTAATGTTATGAAAAGAATTATAGAAACCTCTAGTATTGCTAAAGAAAAACAAGGACAATTTCTTGAGATCATCAAGGAGAGAATCAACCGTATAGGATTACTAGAATAAAATTAAAAAAGCTTTTTTATTTTCACATTTACTTGCCTACATTTAATTCTAGTAGTATCATATCTCTATAATGAGTAGTGTATCCGGTGTAAAATTAATAAAATTAGAATCCAAAGAAAAATATCAGAGACTTGTTAGCAAAGAGCTCGGAAGATATGGCATTAAGGCTGGGCATGTTGTGCTTAAGCCAGGTGAAACTATCGGCGAACATTCTACTGATGAAAAAGAAGAAATAATAGTGGTTACAAAAGGCAGAGGCGAAGTAATTATAGGTGCTGAGAATATTTTAGAGGTCGATAAAAATTTTGTTTTATACATTTCACCAGATACAAATCACGATATAAAGAATATCGGTCCAGAAAGTTTAGAATATATTTTTATAACTTCTAAAGTAGATAAAGCAGAAAAGAATTGAATTTTTTTTTTTTTTGTGATATAATTTTTCTAAGATTTGAAAGGGGGAAAAGACCATGAAAGAATTAGTTAAGTTGTTTATTTTGCCGATTTTTATTTTATTTTTAGCAGTGCCGACATTTGCGCAGGAAGAAGTGGCATTGGAAGAAGAGCTCGCGCTTACTGAAGAGGCAGGCGAAGGTGTAATTACAGGAGGTGTAACTACTTTAGATGCTGATGCTGGAACAGTAAGTGTAAAGGTCACGCAAGGCTCAGACATGACATTTACAGTTGTCGACGGAGAAACAATCCTCTGGCGGGGGATTGAGGATATTGAGCTTTCTGACATCAAAGTAGGCGAAGAGGCAGAAGTCGGTTATTATACAAATGAGAACGGCGATCTTATTGCAAGCTGGGTAGATGTGTTGGTCGAAGAGGAATTTGTCCCTGTAGAGGCATTGGAGGCAGGGGCAGGCGAGGCTGAATAACATATGAATAATAACGGCGCTCAGCAAACTAGTATTCAGCAACCGCTGCCAGATATGCAAAAACCTGTATTCAATCTAGTCCCTACCAAGGTTTTCTTCACAAAAGGAGTAGGGACGCATAGAGAAGAGCTTCGTTCGTATGAGCTTGCGCTTAAAGAGGCTGGTATTGAAAAGTGCAATATCGTAAATGTCTCAAGCATCTTTCCTCCTGGCTGTAAGATTGTGTCCCGCAATGAAGGAATAAAAGAACTTGTTCCAGGCATGATAACCTTTTGTGTGATGGCGCGCTGCAGCTCAAATGAGCCAAGGAGATTAATAGCTGCGTCTGTCGGCAGCGCTATTCCAGCTGAAGAGGATATGTATGGATATCTGAGCGAACACCATGCGTATGGCCAGACAGATGAGACGGCAGGTGACTATGCTGAAGAGCTTGCTGCTAGGATGCTTGCCTCGACCCTTGGGCTACCAGATTTTGACGAGACAAAGAACTGGGACGAAGTGAAAAAAGAATACAGGATGAGCGATAAGATCGTTAAAACAGGCAACACCACGCAGTCTACGATCATAGATCCTGCTGGCAACTGGTCAACTGTAGTGGCAGCAGCAGTATTTTTATTTTAATAGCATAGGAAATTATATGTTTCCCCCCTTGTTTTGTTTCGCTTCGCTCAACAAAACAAAGCAGGGGGGACTGCGAAAAATCTGCCAGATAAAAGTCTCTGCCCGAAGGCAGATTTTCCTTGACTTGAAAATAGTTTTATATTCCTTTCTTTTATTCTTTCTCTCCAGCTGTACCCGCCCTAGCTTAATCAAAGAGACAAGGATCTTGATGGATACATTCTGTGAGATCTCTTGTTATAGTTCTCAGAGAGATGTTGCGTCAAAGGCAATAAAAGAAGCCCTTGGAGAAATAAAACGTCTCGAGAAGATTTTTAATAAATTTGATGAAGAGAGCGAGGTGTCACGAGTAAATAGGCTTGCTGGCATAGAGGGGGTCAGGATAAGCAGAGAACTTTTTGATATGATAGGGCGTTCACTTTATTATAGCGCTATAACCAGCGGGAGTTTTGATATAACAGTTGAGCCAACTAAAAAGGGAAGATATGAAGAGATAATATTGGATGAAGATAAATCATCCGTGAGTTTCCTATCCAACGATATAAAAATAGACTTGGGCGGCATAGTAAAGGGTTATGCAGTTGATAGGGTAAAGGATATCTTACTGTCTCATGGTATAGACAATGCATTGATCAATATTGGCGGCAATATGTTTGCTATTGCCGGTCCGCCAGATAGAGATAGCTGGAGAATAGGTATCCGTCACCCGAGATATAAAAAAGACATTATTTATAAACTTGATCTAAAAGACAGGGGTGTCTCGACGTCAGGTGATTATGAAAGGCCGCACCATATAGTAGATCCCAGAGACGGGAAGAGCCCTGAAGAGCTTATGAGTGTTAGCGTAGTGGCTGATTCTGCAGAAAAGGCAGATGTCCTCTCTACAGCGATCTTTGTTATGGGTATAGAGAAAGGCATGAGACTCCTGGATTCTATGCAGAATATAGAGGTTTACGTCGTTGACAGAAACGCTAAATTGACAAAATATCCCTAAATTGTATTGACATAATAAGGGGGTTTGCTAAAATAAGTCTGATGAATCACCGAGGTAACTCAGCAGGTAGAGCGACGGACTGAAAAGATGAATCAGGAAATTTTCGTAACTTCTTGAAATCATTGCAACTATAATAATTTTCAATAAGTTAGAATAATTTTTTGTGTGTATGGTTATGTACCAATATGCGCCATTCTGTACCAGACATAGACACCATATGGACCCAGCGCCAGCATATAAAAAGATAGTTACCTTTCTATAAGAGATTAATATAATAGACATAAGTCTAAAATTTTAGTAGGTATGGATAAACAACGAAACACTCTCGAAGTAACTGTAGATAAAAGCCACATAGTAACCATCGGTGAAAGGCTTTATGGTGAGTCTATAGAGCTTATCAGGGAGCTTATTAATAATGCCTATGACGCTGATGCCGCTGAAGTCAAGGTCACTATAAAAGATAGCGAAATTGTTGTAGAAGACGATGGCTTAGGGATGGACATTGAAGGTTTGAAGCAATATTTCAATATCGGCTCAACCCTAAAGAGAGACAATCCAAAATCCCCAAAATTTGAAAGAGACAGAATAGGTGAATTTGGCATAGGAAAATTTGCCTCACTTTCAGCTTGCTCCTGTTTTGAATTATGGACGAAGAAGGATGATTTTCAAGCCAATGTCTTGTTTGATAAGGAGGAATGGAGTAAGTCTAAGGACAAATGGCATATACCCTTAGAGATAGAAGAAATAGACCGCCGTCTAAAAAATGGCACTAGGGTTACGCTAAAAGGCCTGACCAAGAAGTTTAATATTGCTGATGTAGAAAGACGGATAATTGAAGCTGTGCCTATAAAAGCGCCTAATTTCTCTGTTTATTTGAACGGCCATAAAGTAAGCGCCAGGATCATTCCCGGCCATAAGATACCTTTCCTAGAAGGGACTGAATATGGCATAATCCATGGTGAAATAATCATAAGTTCCCAGATGGATCAGGATATATCCGATGCTGGCATAGAATGCAAGGTTAAACAGGTTACGATTACAAAGGATTTTTTTGACATGGAAAAATGGATTAAAAATATAGCTCGGATAAGAGGTGAAGTCAATGCGGATTTTCTGCCTATTACTAGCGACAGAACAGGTTTTATAAAAGATACACCTCAATATAAAATATTTATCGAAGTGATGAATCGTATTATAGAAAGAATAAAACCTATCTTGGAGGAGCTTTCGGATTACAAAGAAAATAAACGGGCTAAAAGAGCACTTACAGAGGTGCTTGACAGGGTAAAGAATGCCCTTATGCTTAATCCAGATTTCTGCCCCGAAGGTTTAATGCCTTTAGGAAACGATGTCTCTGAGACAGGCCAGCCTGGCTATGTTCAACCAACTAAAGACAAGGCCGCAGAGGAAGATAAAAAACCAAAAGCAGAAACCACTCAAAAGAAAAAAAGAAAAAGGAAACCAAAGGTCAAGAGATTGAACCCAACCGCAGTGGTTAAAAAATTAAAATTAGGTCAGCAAGGAGTAAGTTGTTGTATTGACCATCTTGGAGCTGATAGCCTAGAATGTTATACAGAAGGCACGATTGTTTATATAAACCGTGACCACCCACTATATAAAAAAGAGGTCCAAAAGAAAGATACCTTTATCTTGCATATTGCTCGCCTTTTGACCCAGGAGATTTGCCTTATGAAGGACCCTCGCAATCCCAGACAAGCCTTCCTTAGACAGAGCAGGCTATTACGCGATGCATTGGTGGAGCCATAGAAATAGATGTATGTGCATTATCTAAGTATCATAATAAGTGGATTGCAAATAGACTATTTTTAGCGCACCTGAATGGGGTTGCCATCCCAAAAATTTTCGTAACTTCTTGAAATTACTGCAACTACAATAATCCGCAGTAAGTTACGATAAAATTCTTTGTGTATGGTTATGCATGGTTATGCACCATTGTGTACCGTGCATGGACACCAGCCAGAAACCGTTTGCAACAGACCGAAGAGAAATCAGAAAATCTTTCTTTACAGCCCTAAGGAAATCTGGTATCATTAATTTTAAGTTTCACGATCTGCGGCATACCTTTGCTTCGCATCTTGTTATGTCAGGGATTGATTTGAATACTGTAAGAGAATTATTGGGCCATAAGTCACTTAACATGACCTTGAGATATGCACATTTATCACCGCATTATAAGAGGCATGCAGTGGATGTTTTAGCTAAGCGGATGGACACCATATGGACACCAGAGGCTGAAGAGCAGGCGCCATACAAAAAGGCAGTTTCTGTAGTTCATTGAAATGAAAGAAGATAGAAAAACCAGCCGAGGTAGCTCAGCCGGTAGAGCGACGGACTGAAAATCCGTGCGTCCCCAGTTCGATTCTGGGTCTCGGCACCACCATTCATCGCATAAAATTTTAATTTCCCCCAATCTCCACCTTAATGGTATATAATTATCTCAAAATCCATGCCGATGTAGCTCAGTTGGCAGAGCAGTGCTTTCGTTGCAAAGAAACTATTGACATTTGAATAATAATCTTATACAATTGAATAAGAATACAATTCAATAGAGGATGTTATGTTAGATGCCATTATTTCATCTAAAACCAAACGTAAACTTCTAACTTTATTACTTACAAATCCTAAAAGTAAGTTCTATGTTAGAGAAATCTCGAGGCATATCCAAGAAAATATCAACTCTGTTCGAGAAGAGTTGAAAAAGTTGTCTTCTATCGGATTAGTATCCTCAGAGAAAGAGGCAAATTTATTATATTATAAAATAAATACCCATTGCCCTCTTTATAAAGACCTTAAGAATCTTATCTATAAAACAGAAGCCTTGGGTTCCTATCTTAAAGAGGTATCAAGCTTCCCTAATGATATTCAACTTGCCTTTGTTTATGGCTCTACAGCCTATAATCAAGAATGGGAGAGGAGCGATATCGACCTTTTGGTTATTGGAGACATAGATGGAGAGAAGCTCCATCGCCATCTGATAGGACTAGAAGAAAAAATAGGAAGAGAGATTAATACTGTTCATATGAGCCTCGCCGAATTTAAAACTAAGATCAAGAAAAAAGATACCTTTCTAAAAAGAGTGCTTTCTGGAGAAAAGATATTCATAAAAGGAAATGCGGATGTCTTATCAAGGATTATTAAAAGAAGGTAAAATCAAAATTCATCAGGCTTCCTCGGAGGAAATCAAAGATGTTCTGGAAGTTGCTGACAGAGACTTAAGTTTTGCTAAGGATTCTATGACACATAACTGGGATTGGGCTTTTACCATTGCTTATAATGCTGCCTTGAGCGCTTCAAGGGCTTATATGTATAAGTTAGGTTATCGCCCGTCTTCTGCAGAGAGCCATAAGACAGTATGGAGATTTATGTTATTAGCTTTACCAGAACAACACCATGATCGTATTAACTTTTTTAATCGTATGCGCGTCAAACGTAACAGGAACTTATACGATCATGTAGGCCTTATTTCTCAAACAGAGGTTGCCCAAATAATCGCTTCAGCCGAAAGGCATGCAGAAGTAATTAAAAAACTTACCTTATAATAGTACTTGATTGCATAGGGGCTAACTTCTTATTATCAATGCCGATGTAGCTCAGATGGCAGAGCAGGGCTTTCGTAAAGCTTAGCTTATAATTGTAACCATTTGAATTAAAAGTGGTTACAAGAGTAAAAATCCTACTGAGACCAAATCGGGACCACTTTCCTCACTTATATTGTTCGAGCGATCCTCGCCTATGCGGAGGAGAGTCGAGGATCCACCATTAACCACGCCTTATAATTTGAAAACCCCCTTTTATAGGGTATACTTTATATTGGATATATATGCATGCCAAATAGGCCGTTAGGGAGAAGGAAGAGGCCACTTTTTTACCCAGATTATGATAAAGTTTAGAAAACTCTTCAATGCGAAGATTATAACAGTGCTTGTAGCTGTAACCTTCTTTTTTAACAGCACAGCATATGGTATAGATTTATCCAATAAATCCCACCTGAGAAAACATCTTGATTTCAACAAGAAGAAAATAGTTCCTAGATATTTGTGTCTCATGTTGTCTTCAGCTATAGGAGAGAGTATACGTGAGACAATAAGAGATGGCGATAACAATCAAGTCCTTATGACTGATATGGGTCTGGATAGGATAGATATTAGATTTACACCACGAAGACTTCTGCAGCAAGAATATGGAACAAATTACAATGATTTAATGAGGCAGGTAAAAGAAAATAATATTCAAATGCAGTTAGATAATGAAGGGAATATTTGGATATATCATGAACCAGATAATATTTACATAGTAATTGATAAAAATGGAAAAGTTGAATCTGAAGATGCAGATGTAGAAGGTTTTACAAATGCTGAAATAGTTAAGTCTGGTTGGACGGCGAGCAGGGAAAAAGAGTCGCTTGCCGAACCGTTAGGCCATTTAGCTGGTCAAGACATTGCCACTGCTACTTCTTTATTTGTCTTTGATCCTGCATGGAGATGGGATGGGTATCCGGAACTGAGGCAGGCGCTTATCGCGAGTCTTAATACAGAGGATAGAAATCATCTAATATGGGAGGCATTAAATAATACTCTTCTTTGGAAAGCGTATCAAGGTTTACAGGTCTTACCAAAAGAGTTTCGGCGGGGTTTGACAGAGGATGAATTTATTCAGGTATTAAATAATCACAGAGAGATAATTAGTCAGATGCTAAATGAGCTATGGCCAGATGAAGAGACACGGCCTAATGTTGTGCTGGCCTTGGGTGCAGACCGGGCAGCAGAATACGATTCTATCTCAGATACTATCTTCATCGATCTTCGCGCTTCACCCTTGATTCAGCTTTTGGCGCTTCAGGATGAGATTACTCATGCGCAGATGGAGACTGACGACGAGCTTCGTAGTATTATAGACCAGGCCAGGCTCCTGCGTGAAAGCTTCTTATTGGGATTTCTTACTCCAGAGCGCATTACCTTGGCCTTACAGCGGTCAAGGGTTTTAGGGATTGAAGAGGAAATAGCATCTTTATTAGAGTCTATTTTGCCTGATAAAGACGTTGACCAAATCCAAGCGGATCTAATGCAAGGCAGGTTAGATCCAGATGCCCTTTCAGAAGAGATTACAAAGACTGCATTTAATAGAGGAGATGATTTCAATGACCTTGTCGAAAGACTCTTTGAACTCTCTGACTACCCAGAAGCTGAACAAATGGGGATAGATATTAAGGGTTTGTTTAAGAAAAAGGCTGCTGGTGAGAGGGGTGCTGAATTAGAAGAGGTTGCTAGATTAATAGAGACTGCACCTCTCTATGAGGAACAGATTGATTTAAAACGCGCTGTCCAGGATGCTCGTGAGCATGGCATGGATCTGGCTGGGTTATTTGATCTATTATTTGCTATCTCTATTGATGATGAAGAGCTTGCCAGACAGCAGTATGATGGATGGAGAGAGCATTTTTATCCAGCGGAAGATGAAACCGAGGCACCTGCTGCAGAAGAAGATCTAAATCTTCGAGAGATTCAGAACGAATATAGTGCCTTGTTGCCTGCTGAGGCCGCGCATGATTTAACTTTTAAAGTGAGAGGAAGGCCTTTTACTGTTCTCGAGATCGGGAATCATGATCTAGAAAGTTTTTTCAAAATGCTGGATAAAGGCAAGGCTGCGCAAGAGATACTTGGTTCTGTTGATGGATTGATTCTTAGGGGATATTTTGAGAGTGAGGTAATAAGAATCATTGAGGCAATAGAGGATCGCTATGGTCAGAAATTAATCCTGCAGGATATAGATGGAACGCTGTCAGTGCCTAGAAGGAAAGATTTTCAGTTTCAGGGGGTTTTAAGCCTTCAACGGACACAACGTGATTATGATGAATTGTTGCGTAAGAATGGTGCCCAGGGCTTGACTCCAGCGCTGAAAACTCTTGGATTGCGAGGAAAGAGACCTAGCTTAGGGAGAGAGTTTTTTACAGTTCTCTCTATGGATCAAAACAATGCAGAAACTTTTCTCAGTCAGCTAAATGAAAGCAGACTTACGCAGGATCTACTTGGTTTTGTCGATGGCCTGATTGTCATGGGGGTTTTAGACGAGGAGATGGTGAAGGTTATTGAGGTAATTGAAGAAAGGTTTGGCCAGAAGGTTATCCTGCAGGACATAGGCGGTAAGTTGATACCGATTCAAATTAATGCAAGGCCTGGCCGTAAAATGGCCAGAAAAAAACCTTTAGTTCAACTTGGCAAATGGAATGTTGATAGGGATCCTTTATTAATACTTGGTGCGCTTGGCACAGCAGCCTCCCTGGCTGTGCTACTCTCGCGTACGCCAGAATATTTTGCCACGACTACTCAAGAGATCCTCCATCCTGTAGAGCCGCCGTGGACACAGACCTCTACTGGCCGCTGGGAGATAGATCCCAGTAAAAAACTAAAGGTAACATGGGAATACGAGTTTATGCTTTTTAACACTAAACTTCCAACACCGTTTAAAGGCAAGCCTATATCTTTAGGTAAAGAAAGCCATCCTGATTGGGAAGGCGCTACCTTATATGTTACTATTCCTGAGACAGAAGGAGACTATGGGTATAAAGTAAGACTTGTTGGGCCGTCTATATTAGAATACACTCTTCCGCAGCCCGGAATCTATGAAATTTCTATACCATCGAAAGATCCTGAAAAATACAGATTAGAGGTTGAGGCCTATCAACCGTCTGCTCTAGGACAATGGGATCTAGAAATGCTTAAGGCAGCTGCAAGAGGAAGCAGGAGAGTCAAAAAGTCTCTTAGCGTTAAGGTTCACGTGGTAGGCCCATACCAAGGAATTCCAGGACAAGGCCCTGTGATATCTGTAGTCAAGACCGGGCAGGAACCAGCAAATGCCATGCAGGGAGAAGGTAGCGAAGCTGGCAGGACAGCAGTTGAGGAGCTTGAATCAGCAGTTACAGAAATCCAGGCGCTTCAGACTAGAAGAGAGGCTGACAGAGGACAGGATGTGAGAGTAGAAGGACAAACTCAATCCATGGATCATATTTCATCTCTTGAGCAGGAAAGCATGCTGCTTGTTGCTGGCTTGGCTCACTATGAAGAAGGGTATCGTCTGTTTCACGAGGAACTCGAGGCATTTAAAGCACAACCTCTTCCCGATTATGCTGAATTAGGAGACAAGGGGTTTCAAGAGGCAATGTCGCATCGCATTGCTAAATTTGTGGCATTAGCGCGTCAGGCACAAGCCCTGGATCTTGAAAGAGAGGCATTAAAGACACAGGCTGAGGATGTGACTACACGGGTAGCTGAGCACGAGGAACAAGAAGGAAAGGACAAAGCGCTTTATATAACTCTAGACGAGCTCCGTGAACGAGTAGACAAGGCAGGGTTACAAAGAGAAGAAAGTCTGCAAAACAAGCTGATGTTAGACATGGCGATTGGATATTATCCAGATGAATGGGACGCTGGGGTATTGAAATTATTGTTAGAAGTGTTGGCTAAGGAACTTGGGGATACTGAGGGAATGGAGCCATTACAAGTAGACATTGGAAGATTGAGGCAGCGCCTTGGTCATTGCGGCCGTGTAATGGAAGCAGAGGCATTGGAACAAGGCCTTAGCAGCGAAGCTGTTACATTGGTTCGAGAAACCGCAGAAAAGATTGAACAACTTGATGCTGAGGGTGATCTTCATGATGATACAGGAGGAGTTACTGCAAAGGAGTGGCTAATGGCCAGGCCGCTGAAGTTTTTCGATGGCATGCTTAATGACCCTCCATCTATTGGCATGGAGGATGCCTCTACGCCAGAGGAATTCATACATCAGCTGGCATATTACCTGGGCTTTACAGAGACTGCCATAGAGAAACTACAGAGGACCAAGTTTATTATTGCATCTACAGAGTTAGGTGCAGGTGGTGGCAGAGGAGGTAGAGACATTATTAAACTATGGGGTTTTCAAATAGAAGCAGCGACGCATGAAGCCAAGCATGACTTCTGGTTTACCGTGATGGAAGATGAAGGTTATTGCCAGCGGATCTATGGAATTTCTCCAAGAGAACTCCGTGAGCGGCTCTATCGGGTGATGTTAGAAAGTGCATGGCATTACCGAAGTCCAGAGTTTCCTGAAGGAGATCCTGAATATCCTTGGCCCCTTATAGCCAAGAGAAGTTACTTTACACTTTTTGGCGATCTCTATAACAAGTGGAGTGCTGTGGATGCACCAATTAAACCATGGAATACAGTAGAAAAAAATTTACAGATTATGCTGAACAATGAAAATGATGTAGATCATGCACACTTACATACTACTTTTTGGCCATTTGACATTCAGGAAGACATGTTGCCGCCAGAACTGTGGTGGTTTTTTGAGCCGATCTATACTGGAGAACCATGGTTGCGCGCAGAGTTAAGAGATTTACAAAAAGAGCATCCAGGCCAGGTAACAGGGTATTGTGAAGAAGGTTCTTACCTTGAGCAAGAGGCAGTCCGTTGGTTTCTGGACTGGTCTGATAATTTTGATAAGGCCCATCCTGATGTCGCACCTCTTCGTGCACAACCATCTAAATTAGTGTTGAGTGAACAGGTGGTGAATGAGACTGTAGCAGAGGTAGATGTGCTTCACGAAGAAGTAGCACGCGAGGTGCAGGTTGCGACTGAAGACACAGTATTTGTGGAAATGGTGCGGATGAAAGGAAGTAGGTGGCTTGATAACTATGTGGGTGGTATTACACCAGAGGATAGAGCTAGATTAGGGCCGCGCCTCGAGGCGCTTGGAAATACCCCTAATGTTGCAGAGTTATGGATGCAGACAAATGGAAATGCCATTCGTCTTTTAATGCACTCAACTATGCCGCCTGAAATAAGAACGTTGGTGCAAAAGCAGGTGCCGCCAGTGAAGCTGCTTCATGAATTGAGGTTATTACCATGGTCTGATGCAACTATAAGTCACGACCTGCTTCAAGAGATGCCGCAGACAGCAGAGGGCTTATGGCAGTGGCTTGATAAACTTGAGAGCGAGGCAACTATAAGGGGTTGGCCTCCTGGTGTTAACATACAGGCGTGGCTTGCTAATATGAACCAGTTGAAACCAGGACAAGGTTTTTATGTGAGCAAAGAAGGTGCGGCGCTAATGAAGTTTGATAATGTTGTTTATGAAGCATTAGCATGGATGGCCCAGCGTTATCCTGCAGAGACCTCGGCTATATTTGACCAGACACAAGCTTCGCTTGCAATGTTACAAATGAATTTCCCTGAGATTTCTTTTGAGCTAATTAGAAATCATCCTAAACTATTCGTAGGCGAATTTCTTAAACCAAAATTATATGGTCAAGTTCCACAATCTTTCTTTGTATCATTTATGGACGAAGACCCAGCTCTTGCAGCAAAGTTATTCCTTGAACTTGATAAATTTGAACCACCCGAAGGTGCTAAATATACTGCTGATCAGGCAAGGCGTCTTGTCATAGGAGATATTTTTCAACAGCCTGGAACAAAGGAAGCTGAATTTTTGCATGAGTTATTGCAGCAAGAAGACGGTCGTGAATGGCTGGAAGCTTTTCTTATGGATGAAAACACACTGGTTAAAATTAGTGAGGCTACGGCTCCAAATAAGTTGGAAAACAGAGCTACTGCACTAATTAATTCACTAGATAATCAGCAAGCTCGTGATGAATTAGGAGAGGTTCTAAATGTTGCACTCGATGCCTGGGGCCAACTAGCGCTAACTCGTCAGGATGATGGCGTGTGGGTTACCCAGACTGACTATGGTAGGCAGCCAGAGCACCTTATAGTAGCTGCTCCAGTAGTCCTGCGGCACTCTAAACCAATCATGAATGTGAGGTATGGTGGAAATGACAACATTTTTGCTGAAGACATAGATAGGAAAATCCTCGAGTTTAAAAAAGAGCCTGATGGTTGGGAGCTAAAAGGCGGCTTCTTTTTAGAACCTGACCGTAATCTGGAGGCTGGTGAATCGATTGCGCCAGATGGCAAGACTCGTGTTACACCAACGAACTGGGGTTCTGCTATAGTTGAACAAATGGATGTTAATGGCACATGGAAGACTATTACTACCTTACATGACGAGGAGGCTAATTGGGTCAATAGCGCTGCGTTTTCTCCAGACGGAACTGAATTTGTCCTGGTAGTAACTATTGATGGCCCAAATGGCCAGCAAGAAGGTACTATAGAAATCTACCAGCTCGATTCATTTGAGCCGTTTGTTAAATTAGAAGATGCTCGCTCGACTGAATATGTCCTTAAAGACTCATTTTCTCCAGATCTGGATGAACTGACTGAAATAGTAGTGTCGCCGGATAGTGGAAGCATAGCAGTATTTGAGGGGTATCACGAGCTTATGGTACATAATACTGGCACTTGGGATGAGAGATTTGATCTAGGAATAGAATGGATATCCGCTACCTTTGCTCCAAAATGGGGTACGCCATCTACACCTGATAAGCAGAGGTTAGCCGTGGGTAGCGCTACTGGTTCGATTGCCATACTAATCCCAGAAAAAGACGTGGATGTAAATGAACGTCGCGTTCTAATGTTGTATATTCATGAAGTACCTGTAGTAAGTGTGGTGTTTTCGCATGGAGGAAATCTATTAGCAAGTGGTGATAGTTACGGAAAGGTGGTTATTCATCAGTATAATAGGTCTAACGACGATTGGGAAAAGGTAGCCGAGTTCAATGCCTTTGATGGAGAAGCAATTACAAACCTTGCCTTTTTGCCTGATGACAGGACCTTGGTTATCGCGGCAATAGATTTCACAAGTTCCTATGGAACTAAATACAGAGCAGATAGTACGACCTTTTTTAGGTTACAGGATGGGGCATGGGAAAGGAGCGATGTAGAAAGCCAATTTTCAGGTGGAGACGTAATTGGGTTATCGCCGGATGGGAACGCGATGGTCTTAGAACGTGCCTATGGAGAATCGCTTGAGATATTATATAGGAAGCCAGATGGTGACTGGCAAAGGATATTTTATGAAGAACGGTTTGGTAATGTTGTTGATGCATCATTTTCTTCAGACAGTCAGAATTTAGCAGTACTAACTAAAGACAGCCGAGTTGTAGTATTTAATAAGCAACAAAATGGAGCTTGGAAAGAAATCTACGAATTCACTCACCCATGTGCCTCACAGGTAGCACTGTCAGACAATGGTGAACAGCTTTTTGTTGGGGCTATGCCTGAAGAAGCGGATGCGCCGACTATTTCTATCTACGAACTCCAGGCTCAAGAACTTTTGCTTCTTCAAGAAGCGCCGGAAGACAGTTCGAGTGCAGCATATGGAGCTTTGATCGCGCGTCGGGAAACACTGCACTTTACACTGGGACTAGCTATGTCAAATTTTAGTATTACATATTCTGATTCTGAAGACACGGCAAGGCTGATGGCGTTAGATAATACTAGTGGCACGAAGTATTATTGGACAAAAGTAGATGGAGCTCCGCAATTACTCAAGGAAGAGAAGATAATATCTGCTCCTGGAACAGATCCTGGAGCATGGCCTGACTTATGGCCTTTGCCGCGTTTGAACACTCCTTTAGGAACGTTTAAACTTAATATGACAGATGGCTTAGTAATTCAACAAATGGACTCTGGCGGATCCTGGAAAACAGTGATTACAGCCAAAGAGAACGAGTTTATTATGAATACTGCATTTTCACCTGACGGCACTGAAGTAGCAGTAGCAGTCGTGTTTCTTGACTCTGATGGCAATATTATTGATGGAAAAGGAGAAATCCGCATCTATCCACTTGAGCAGTTTCAGAGAGAAGAGATGCCTGCAACCGCACTGAGCTATGAAATGAGTCAGAGCTGGAATGTAGAGGGTGATTTTAGAGATGCGGCTTATTCAGGTGATGGCCGAGTGTTAGTTACAGCAGGAGGTGCTGGGACCGTCGTTTATGAGAAAGATGATAGAGATTGGATAAAGTTTGAAGTATTATCAGCGCCAGCCGGCTTAGGTTTATCTGAAATCAACGAACAAGTGGCTGTATCAGACGATGGCCATATTATTGTTACAGTTGATTCTGAAGGGGGCACAGGAATATACAACATGGCAGAAAGAGTAGTCTCACGACTTGACGGAGTTTTTACTCATGCGGAGCTTTCGCCCACTTGGAAGATATTAGCTGTTGGGCGCGCTGATGGAACAGTAGAATTTCAGCGTCCTTATGAAGATAGTTGGCTACCATTTGAGACTTTCGAGTATCCAGGAAATCCTGTAACAGCTATTACGTTCTCTCTTGATGGCACAAGGCTGCTTATTTCAAGGAAAAATGGTAATATCATGCTTCACGAGCGTGATGATGATATCTTCCCCTCCAAGGGGATAAGTATTTTTGAAACAGGCGGGGATGCCTCTTCGAATATTGCTTTTTCTCCTAATGGAAATATATTTACAGGTGAGCAAACCGGCAATTATCTTATATTGCATGAAGTTGATCTTGAGTTTATCTATGATACGCCACTTGATGTAGGCGGTGTTGTAAAAGGTTTGGCATTCTCTTCAGACAATGAATTAGTTGTGGAAGCGGAGGCGCCAGGTGGAAATTCTATTTTGTGGAGATTTTACTACGACTCAACTGCAGATGAGTGGGAACGTGAAGAAATAATGACATTTGACAGCCCAAGTATACAAACAGTGTTTCAGGAAGGAGCAAGTGAATTTGCAAGAGTTGTTGAATCGCCAGAAACTGGCCAGCCAGTTCTTGAGATATACTTTTTAACCTTAACTCTTCTTCGTGCGACTCCTAAAACAGCAAGAAAGTTTCAATTTGATGATTTATCTGACAAGCAAGCAATGATGCGGCATATTTATGTTTTTCTGGCTGATGAGGTATTGAATAAGACCGAAGAGTTTAGGAGTATTTACGACAGCCTTTCTAGAGAAAACAGGATTGTTATAATAGCGGTGGATGATAAACAAGTAGAGCTTTTGAAAGCAGAAGGCTTTACGAATGATAATGTGGATATACTCGTTATGACTGAACATCTTAGGGAATTTGATATTGTCGATATAAAAAGAGATATTGATACAGCATTAGCTGAGCGTCTTGAAGAAATAGGTCATTTTACAGCCCATTGCCTTGATTATATCAATAGTTTAAACCCAGATTTAGCAGAACAGATTTTGTCTGGCGTGTAATCCGCAGCCACAGCGATATCAAAACCCCGGAACAACAATGATTTATGCCCATCTCTCCCCAGACCACCTTAAAGACGCTGTGAATAAACTTAATTTCTAGATAGTCCCGAGTCCCCCTAATTTTATAATTGCATAACTAATTATTTAGCAGTAGAATAATCTATATTTAGAACTTGCATCTTTATCAAGTTTCGTATGTAATAAATAAACAGAACTAAAGAAAATTTAAGTTTTGGCAGAATAATGATATACCTTAAAACAATTGAGAGAAAATTTTAAAAATGTTTGACATCAGAACGAGCTTTCATTATAATGAACAAAGAGGATAATATAATGAACGATTTAAAAATTAAAAAATATTTGTATAATCAAGTACCTTTGAAGATACTTTCATTTCTTTCCAATCAACCTGGAAGGGTCTTTTCTGCTAATGAGGTGTCTAATGCGGCTAAATGCAGCAAAGGCGCAACTAACCAGACCCTAAGACTTCTTTTAAAATTAGATATCTTATCGAGAGAAATAAAGGGGAATCTTTTTCTATATAAGCTTAATGCTGATAACATTGTTTTAAGGCAGTTCAAAATATTTGAAAACTTACTGGACGTTCAGAAATTAGTTAGAGAAATTCAAGAGTACTGTTGTGAGATAGTCCTTTTTGGAAGTCGTGCAGATGGGTCTAATACTGGAAAGAGTGACATAGATTTATTTATTCAAACAGAATATAAAAAAGAGGTAAGGGGTATTATCAATAAATATGAGACTATGGATGTAAAATATCAGTCTATTATTCAAGATCCTTTAGAATCTGTCTCGTCAAAAAAAGAAGACAGCGTATTTCATAGACAGGTAAAGAAGGGAATAACTCTTTGGAAGGGAAAGCCAACTTATGAAGAGATTTGATATACCGTGAAATGGCAGATTATAAAAGCAAATTTTCAAAGCAGGGAGCAGAAAGAAATATTCAAACTGCTGAAGAAACTATTAAATTCACTGAGAGTATATTGAGTGGCAAGAAGTCATAATTCGTTATCTATGCCGATGTAGCTCAGATGGCAGAGCAGGGCTTTCGTAAAGCTCAGGTCGGAGGTTCAAATCCTCTCATCGGCTCCATCAGTCTTCGCTGAATACTTACCGTATTCAGCTTCGCCTGATTTTATCATTTATGCATTTTGTATACATACTGAGGAGTTGCAAATATACTGATAAATTTTATATAGGCTCTACTAATAATTTAGATAGAAGATTAAATGAACATCAAAACTCCAACGGTAAGAGCTATACTTATAGATATGCTCCTTGGAAGCTAGAAAGTTATGTAGCTTTGAGAAATAAAGGATTAGCTCAAAGTTTTGAATCATATCTAAAGACTCATTCGGGCAGAGCTTTTCTTAAGAAGAGATTGATATCAAATAACAAAAGACTGATGTGTCCGGCGAAGCCGTGCACGTTAAGTGCTCGGCGAAGACGGACCATTAAAAACTTCATTAGGCAGTTAAATGGCTAGACTTAGAGAATTATTGAAAGACAAAGATTTTTCTCTGATCTGGGTTTCCCAGATCGTATCTAATTTTGGCGACAGGCTTAATCAGATGGCCCTGATAGGCCTTGTATATAGCCGCACGCCTGGCTCTACCATAGAGCTCGCAAAACTTTTGTCCTTTACAATCATCCCTGTCTTTCTTATAGGGCCCATAGCCGGTATATATGTAGATAGATGGAATAGAAAACATATTATGATCTTTTCTGATTTGATGAGAGGGGTGCTGGTCTTTTTAATACCAGTTGTTATTACATATTCTAAAAGCATGGTGCCTATCTATATACTTGTATTCATAATTTTTTCTTTTACAAGATTTTTTGTGTCATCAAAGCTCGCTATAATCCCTGATATTGTGCATAAGGACAGACTTCTGCTTGCAAACTCACTGACGTCTACTACTATGATGATTGCTACAATAGTTGGGTATGGGTTTGGCGGGCTGTTAGTAGCGTGGTTAGGGGCAAAGGGCGGGTTTTATGTGGACTCAGCCACATTTTTTATCTCGGCGCTTATGTTGTCATTCGTTGTATTGAGATTTAGGAAGCCAGTTACAGGCGTGCAAGAGAAGTTTAGAAAATTGATAAAAAAGACGGTCATGGGAGACATAAAGGAAGGGTTATTATATCTAAAAGGGCATAAAGATATAAGAATGGTAGCAAATACCTTATCCTTAATCATGGCAGGGGTTGGTTCTATCTATATTATTATGATAGTTTTCATCCAGGAGACACTCAGGTCTTCAACAGAACACCTGGGATTTTTGGCAATGTTCCTCGGGGCCGGATTGTTTTTTGGCTCTATAGCCTATGGTAGATTTGGGAGCAGGTTTTGTAAAAAACGGGTGATAAATACAGGGCTCATGGTTACAGGAGTTGTTCTTATGTTATTTGCTGTCTTATTAAAGCTCTGCCCTAGTTTTTTTATAGCAGGTTTTATTGCCATGCTTATAGGCCTGTGCGCATCGCCAATAGCTGTTTCGTGCAACACGCTGTTACATGAAGTCATGTCAGAGAACATGAGGGGCAGGATATTTAGTTCTGTGGAGATAATAATGCATCTGGGATTTCTTTTGTTTATGGTCTTGACTTCCTTAATAGCTGAGCATATCCAGAAATTCTGGATATTGATTGCGATAGGCATGATCTTTTCACTGATAGGTCTTTTGAAATTGACGAAAGGATCTAAAAAAGGCAGGGCTATTTCTTCTTCTTAGATGTCTTTTTGCATTCGTTATAATGATTGCAGTTAGGACAGCAGATGTTTTCTTCGCGGCGCTCGCCTCTAAACCATTTGGTCTCGCAGGTCCAGTAGATCTGACAATCTGTGCAACAGTGTCCAAAATCACCAACACCCATGGAAATCACCTCTTACTTCAAGTATACTTGAAGTAAAAAAGTTGTCAAGTAAGCCAAATTTTTGTATAATAAAGTAATCTATGAATTTTATTCACCCCCCAGAACTCAAAGAATCAACCAGGGATAAGAAGATAGAGATATCCTCTTTGCCCAAGAAGGTAATATTGCCTCTATCGCAGCATACAGGTGCGCCTTCTGAGCCGGTTGTCAAGGTGGGTGATATTGTCAAGGTAGGCACGCCTATTGCTAATTCAAAAGGATTTATATCAAGCAGGCTGCATTCCAGTATATCAGGCAAGGTTGTTTCAATAGAAGACCAGCCGCACCCTATTATTGGGAGGTGTAAGGCAGTAGCCATTGAATCAGATGGCCAGGATGCAAAGGCATTTTCTAACGAGGTGAGGGATGTCTCAGATTTATCCAGTAAAGAGATTGTAGAAATAGTGAAAGATTCAGGCATAGTAGGGTTGGGCGGCGCTGCATTTCCAACACATGTAAAACTCAGTCCGCCTCCCGGCAAAAACATAGATACACTTATTATAAATGGCGCTGAGTGCGAGCCTTTTCTTACATGCGATCATCGTCTTATGCTTGAAAGGCCAAAGGAGATAATATATGGCATTGATTTAATGGCAAGGTCTCTTGGTGTACAGGATGTAATAGTAGGAATTGAGGAGAATAAAGTAGATGCAATAGAAGCACTGGGGAGCGCTTTATTTAAGGTAAAGTCTGTAGGGTGTAAAGTGAAGGTAGTTAAATTAAAAACTCGCTATCCACAGGGAGGGGAAAAACAGCTCATAAGTACACTTTTGAAACGCGAGGTGCCTTCTGGGGGGCTTCCTCTTGATATAGGATGCGTGGTAAGTAATGTGCAGACAGTCTTTAGCGTGTATGAGGCAGTGTATTTTAATAAACCGCTTTACGAGCGGACTATTACAGTTACAGGGAGTTTTTTAAAAAATCCCAATAATCTTCTGGTTAAGATAGGCACGCCCATAAGGGATTTGTTAGAATTTTGTGGTCTTGATAGTTCAGAGGATCTGTATAAGGTCATAATGGGCGGGCCAATGACAGGTGTTGCGCAGTTTGACATGGGTGCACCTATACTAAAAGGCACTTCAGGCATTTTAGTTTTGGATAAAAGATTTGGGAATGAAGAGGAGATTGATTGTATAAGATGCGGCCGTTGTATAGAAGGGTGCCCAGCTGGGCTGATGCCCTGCATGATAGGTATCGGGGTGCAGAATAACAGGTTTGATATAGCAGGGTCGTATAATCCACTTGATTGCATTGAGTGCGGCGCATGCGCTTATGAATGTCCATCAAGGATACCGCTCGTACAGCTAATAAAGCTGGCAAAGACCAAGGTAAAAAAATGATTCGTATTCCGTATACCGTATTCCGTATTTTTGCGGTATACGGGAAACGGACGACGGAATACGGGAAACGGTATACGGAATGATGAATAACCTATTGAGGTTTGTTTTAGTCTTATTTCTGGTGAATCTGGCAGCAGCAGCTATACTGGCAGGGGTTTATACTGTTACGCGTCCTAAGATAGAGGCGCAAAAGAAAATGGCTGAAGCAAAGGCCCTGAAAGAGGCCATGCCTGAGTCAGTAGGCAACAGGCTGGAGAAGGTGGAAGATGGGGATGTGGAATACTGGAAGGTTTTTAAAGACGAGAACTACAGGCCGAGCGGATATGTATTTATTGCAAAGAAGTATGGATATTCAAGTGTCATTGAGACCATGGTGGGCATGAAGAGGGATGGCAGTATAACAGGCGCGAGGATACTCAATCAGAATGAGACCCCTGGCCTTGGCGCAAAGATAGTAGAGATCTTGTCAGATAAGACATTAAAAAGCGCATTAAAGGGATTATTGTCGAGAAAGAAAGAGCCAGAAAAGAAGATCCTGCCTTATTTTACAGAGCAATTTAAGGGAGCGAATGTAAAAAACATAGACATCTCTGATATAGATGCCATAACCGGCGCTACTATTTCAAGTAAGGCAGTGGTTGAATCAATAAGGGAAAAGGGATCGGAGATATTAAATGCCGAGCAATAATCTGACAGTTACTCCTTCGCCACATATTAAATCGCCCCTTAGCGCAAAGAAGATCATGTACCTGGTCATACTTTCGCTTTTGCCAGCAGGCATAGCAGGTATTTACATATTTGGCCTATGTAGTTTAAAGGTTATGCTGATTTCTATAATTTCATGCGTTATTAGTGAGGCAGTCTTTTTGAAATTAAGAAACAGGGATCCAAAGGCTATATTAGACGGGAGCGCAATATTGACAGGTTTGCTTTTGGCGTATAACATGCCGCCAGAAATTCCTTTCTGGATCCCTATTGTGGGAGGCGTCGTAAGCATTGTCCTTGGTAAACAGATCTTTGGCGGGCTTGGCCATAATATATTTAATCCTGCGCTTGTTGGAAGGGTATTCTTACAGATCTCATGGCCTGTCTATATGACGACATGGAAAAATCCGAAATGGGCGATAGATGCTGTTTCAAGTGCAACGCCGTTGGCTAAAGAGGGCGCCAGGGGCTTTAGTTACTTAGACCTTTTTCTGGGCAACCATGGCGGAAGCATAGGAGAGGTTTGTATATTAGCGCTAATTATCGGCGCGCTTTTTTTGATTTTCACAAAAATAATATCTTTTCATATACCTGCGAGTTTTATAGGCACGGTCATGGTCCTGGCCTGGATATTTGGAGGAGAAGGATTTTTCAGGGGAGATTTTATTTTTCATTTGCTCACAGGCGGATTAGTGCTCGGCGCGTTTTTTATGGCGACTGATTATGTGACATGTCCTCTTACGCGGAAGGGCAAGATTATATTTGGCATAGGATGCGGTGTCTTGACAGTTTTAATAAGGCTTAGAGGCAGTTATCCAGAAGGTGTTTCATATGCAATACTTTTTATGAATGCCGTGGTGCCTTTGATAGATAGGTATACGAAGACAAGGGTGTATGGAGTCAGTAAAAAATGAAAAAGTTTTTTCATGAACTCAACAAAGGTATTTTTATAGAGAATCCTACGTTTAGGCTTGCATTGGGATTGTGCCCTACTTTGGCTGTATCGACGAGCATTGTGAATGGATTTGGCATGGGTATAGCAGCCACATTTGTGCTGCTGGGCTCAAATGTAATCGTTTCTAGTGTAAGAGATTTTATACCTAAAAAGATAAGGATTCCGTGTTTTATTGTAATAATTGCGACATTTGTTACTATAGTAGAACTGGTCATGAAGGCATATTTCCCTGCGCTTTCAAAATCATTAGGCATATTTGTCCCCCTTATTGTAGTAAACTGCGTTGTTTTAGGCAGGGCAGAGGCATTTGCATCAAGGCATGGAGTAGTAAAGTCGATCTTTGACGGTCTTGGCATGGGCATTGGTTTTACATTGGCGCTAGTCCTGATCTCTGCAATAAGAGAGGCATTTGGAAATGGGACTATCTTAGGCCTTGTGATTGTGAGGAGTTTTGAGCCAGCGCTTATATTTATACTGGCGCCAGGGGCACTGCTTGTAATAGGGGTCCTAATAGGTATTGTGAACTACATGACTGATAGATGTTACACCGCGTAGGTGTAACAGAGGTGTAACAGAGGCATAGATATGGAATTAAATCAACTTTTCATGATCGCCATAAGTGTCATATTTATAAATAATTTTATCCTTTCTAAATTTTTAGGACTTTGCCCTTTTATAGGCGTTTCAAAAAAGACAGCCCCTGCATTTTACATGGGGCTGGCTGTGACATTTGTAATGACGGCATCTTCTATCATTACCTGGGCAGTATATAGTTTTTTATTAAAGCCATTCCACATAGAATATCTCAGGACCTTGTCTTTTATCCTTGTAATAGCAAGTTTTGTCCAGCTTATAGAGATGTTTATACAAAAATTCAGCCCTGCATTATACAGGGTGTTTGGGATATATCTGGCCCTGATCACGACGAACTGTGCTGTATTTGGGGTGGCAGTATTAAATAGCGAGATGTTTCTTAAGAGCGCTGATAATGCGGTAAAGGCGCTTATATTTTGTGTGACACAGGGTTTTTGCGCAGGCGTAGGATTTACAATAGTATTACTTTTTATGTCAGGGATACGCGAGAGGCTTGAACTTTGCGATATACCGCGTCCTATGAAAGGCATGGCTATAGCATTTATCGTAGCGTCTTTAATGTCCATGGCATTCATGGGGTTCAGCGGGTTTAGGTTTTAGTATGTTAATACCTATAATAGTAATGTCGACAATGGGGATAGTATTTGGACTTGGATTGGCCTTTGCCTCCAAGATATTTAAGGTAGAGCTAGACCCGCGCATAGAGAAGATACTTAGCGCTTTGCCTGGCGCAAATTGCGGCGCCTGCGGCAAGGCAGGCTGTGCCGGGCTTGCTGAGGCCATTGCAAAAGGGGATGCTAGTTTAACGAGTTGTCCTCCGGGCGGGGAAGAGACATACAGTAAGATAGCAGAGATCTTAGGCGCGGAGAAAACTTCTGTAATAAGAAAGGCCGCGCGTGTAAGATGCGGAGGGGGGAACAGGGCAAAGGATAAATATTTATATGCTGGTGTAAGGACATGCGCTGCTGCGAGTCTAATCGCAGGAGGTCAGAAACTTTGTAATTTTGGTTGCCTTGGATTTGGAGATTGTGTAAAGGCGTGTCCATTTGATGCCATTCATATGGGCGAAGATGGTGTGCCAATAGTGGATCCTGGGAAATGTACATCATGCGGCAAGTGTATAGAGGCATGTCCTAAGAAAATTCTATCATTAGAAAATAATATAGATAAATACTACATCAAGTGTCTTTCCAAAGATAAGACTGTTTTTGTAAAAAACGCTTGCAAGGTCGGGTGTATAGGTTGTAAAATCTGCGAGAAACTCTCTAATGGCGCATTTGTAGTAGAGGAGAATCTATCAAGATTAGATTATAACAAGGTGGATGGCGAGGCAGCGCTGAAGTTATGCGCTGAAAAGTGTCCAACAAAATGCATTGTGCAACTATAGGAGGAAATATGCTGGAATTGACAAAGGACAATTTTAAGAAAGAGGTTTTAGACTCAGATAAGCCAGTACTGGTAGATTTCTGGGCGACGTGGTGCATGCCATGCAAGATGATTGCGCCTATTGTGAATGAGATAAGTAA